>JABBNZ010000021.1 GCA_019352035.1 Pseudomonadota bacterium
CTACTTCCATGCGGCGACGGCCTACGACATCCTGCGCTGGAAGGGCGTGCAGATCGGGAAGCGGGACTTCGTGGGCGGGCTGCGTTTGAAGGGCTGATCGTCCGGAGGGCGCCTACAGATCGACGACCAGCATCCGGCCCACCGCACGCGAGCAGCACGGCAGGAACCGATCCCGTCGCGCTCGCTCCTCGGGACTGAGGAAGAGATCGCGGTGATCGGGCTCTCCGTCCAGGACACGCAGCATGCACGTGCCGCACGCGCCCTGGCGGCAGGAGGATTGGACGGGCACTCCGGCCGCCAGCAGCGCATCGAGGGCGGTTTGCCGGCGTCCGACGGGGATCATCCTTCCGCTTCCGGCGAGCTTGATGTCGAATGCCGCGTCGTCCTCGCGGATCTGGCCGGCGCCGCCAAAATATTCGCGATGGATATGGCTCTCGGGCCAGCCAAGCTGGCCGGCCGTCCCGGTGACTCCGTCCATGAAGCGCTTGGGTCCGCACGCGTAAAGATGTGTGTCGGGCGCCGCGCCGGCGAGCACGGCCCGCATGTCGAGCCGCCGCGCATCGGCTCCGCTGCCGAAGTGGAAGCGCACCCGATCCGCATAGGGCGCGGCAAGGATCCGCTCTAGAAATGGCGTCTGCTCTCGTGATCGCGTGCAGTAATGCATCTCGAAATCCGCGCCGCCGCTCGAGAGCTGCTCGGCCATGGACAGGATCGCCGTGACACCGATCCCGCCGGCGAGGAGGATCGAGCGGCGCGCCGCCGGGGCCAGCGGAAAGTGATTCCGGGGCCCTCCGATCCGCAGCAGTGTTCCTTCCTCGAGCTCATCGTGCATGGCCTGCGATCCCCCGCGTGACTGCGGCACGCGCAGCACTCCGATGACATACCGGTGCCGCTCCTCGGGCGAGTTGCAAAGCGAGTACTGGCGGATGAGCCCCGATCGGATGCGCACGTCGATGTGCGATCCGGCGCTGAATGCCGGCAGGCGGCGCCCCCGCGGGTGCACGAGCTCGAAGGAGCGGATTCCAAGCGCCTCGTCGCGGCGGCGCGCGATGCGCACCGGAAAAGGTTTGCTCGCGCGCTCACGCCGCTTGCGCCGCAGATACGGACTCAGTCCCGAGTAGAGCATCACGGGCAGACCGAGCGCAGCCACGAACAGCAGCAGCTGGTACGGCAGGCCGCCGACCAGCCCGGAGTGCAGCGCGAGCAGATAGAGATAGATTTTCCGGCCGCGAGGCGTGCTGCTGGCGTATGGGCTTCGACGCAGGGTAGCCCCGGTACGGGGGTCGAGATAGAGATAGGATTTGGCTTCCGCGTGCGGCGCCCCTTTCTCCAACGCCGTCACGGCAATGGCATCGTTCGGCGCACGCGGGTAATGAATGTTGAGCCACCGAGCGTCCGGAAAGGCCCGCCTCGAGCGCAGCCAGACCGCCTGCATCGAGATGCGTCGGCCGCCGGGTACCGCTTTCGGACGCGGCGGCGGCGGTATCACGAGCGGGGAGCCTGCCGCCCAGCCGATGAGATCTCGCACCGGCACGAACGACAGCGGCAACGCCGTGGCCGAGATCGTGAACAACACCAGGAAGGAGTAGATGCCGAGCACTTTGTGCAGGTTGATGGTGCGCGCAGTCCCCGGCAGCTTCGGATTGAACGTCACGGCCGACTTGAGCCGCTCTGCGCCGCGCGGCCACCAGAGAATGACGCCTCCCACGAGAAGCAACAGCAGAAAGACCGCATTGCAGGTTCCGGCGATCTGCCTGCCGTTGCGAACGAAACGGAACCGATGAAGTCCGTCGAAGAAGCCGAAGAATCCGCCGTACTCGTTCTGGGTCCCGAGGATTGCGGCCGTGCATGGATCGACGTACACCCAATCGTCGTCGGAGAACTTGACGGCCGTCGAGGCAGTGGCCGACGCGGGCACCTCGATGCTTTCGAGGCCGCCTTTCGGGTGGACGGCGCGCGCCGCCGCAGCGAGGCGATCGAGCGGCAGCCGCTGACGACAGGCCGAGACAGTCAGAAGTCGAGCGTAGAAGGTCCGCTCGAGCACGGGACGCAGCACGAAGCTCGCTCCGGTGAGCCCGAGAAACGCCACCACAACGCCCACGCTCAGCCCCGACCAGGTATGAAACCGGGTCAGCTGTCTCTTGAAGGCGCCGCTCGCGTGCGGCGCACCGGTCGGCTCAAGCTTCAAGCCGCACTGTCCAGCTCACGGAGGCATCCGCGATGAGAGAGGAGCGAACGCTGCAGTATTTTGTGACCGAGAGCTCGACGGCCCGTGTCGCCTTTTCGATCGTGGTCCCGGGCGCCGTGATGGCGAAGTGCAAAATGGCCGATGCCAGCCGGCGCGGAATCGATTCGACCCGATGCGCCTCGACACGAATCCGAAGAGCCTGCACCGGCGTGCGTTGCTTCTTAAGAATCGTGACGACGTCGACCGCGGAGCACGTCGCGATGGCTGACAGCAGCAGATCGAACGGGCTGGGCGCCGTCTGCGCATCTCCATCGATGCGAACCGTGGGGCCGCCGGGACGGCCGGTCTCGAACGCGAGGGCGCCGGCCCATTTCACGTCGATCGGTGCATGGGCGATCGTTCCCGGGGGAGGATTGGGCATTTTCGGTTCCTGGGATTCGGCGTGATATCAATCCGGCCGGGCGTGCGATCAGGACCCGGGAGGCCGGGTTGGCGATGTCGCGGCCCTGGATGTCGGGCGCGCAACCGTGCTGCGCCTGGGCGCAGACCCTCGCCTCCTCGGCATTGGCGTGGATCGGTCCGGCGAGCCCCAGGCTGTCCGAGAGCTCACCCGCCAGGTCCGAGAGGATGTCGGAATAGAAGTTGGTTGAGACGATCACGTCATGGCGTGAGGGATCTCGCGCCGGATGGGCCGCCATGGCATCGATGATCGCATCATCGAGCTTCATGTCGGGGAACTGCGCATGGACCTTGCGCACCGAGAGCGCCACATCGGGTGTGGGCATGATCCCGCCGATGCCCTTGAACATGTTGCGGTCCGGATAGGAGCCCTCGGTTGCCTCGCGCATGATCACCAGGTCCGTGCTCTTCGCGCCGCGCTCGAGGAAGTCCCGCGAGCCCGCCGGGCGCACGATGGCGTAAAGTCTCATGAGGGCCTGGTGCCTGGCATTGCCTGTGGCGGCGCTGCTGCGCCCTTTGCGTACGGGAGCGGAAACAGCCAATATAATCCAGCCTCGCAGAAATTCCCATGAACAGCGATTAATGTAGACGGCGGCACGTCGTCATGCGGCTTTCGGTGCTTACCGCGCACGAACGCGGCGGGGGAGCCCGCACGACGGCTCCGGTGAATCCGTCGCTCGGTGCGAGCGCCTTCATCAACGGCATCACCTGGTTCGCTCCCGGCAGCGCGATTCCCTTCCACAGTCACAACTGCGAAGAGAGCGTGATGCTGAAGATCCTCTGGCGCCATGGACGCATCGATGCGACGCGGACGATCACGGAGACGGGTCAGACCCATCCGGTCTGCGCGGAGCATGCCAGGCGAGTTGGCGGCCGCCCGCTAGGAGCGGTTGCCCTGCAACGCCCTGAATCGGCCGGTGGCCGATAGCTGCTCGCGCAAGGCCTGCGCGGTCCAGAGGGAGTTGCGGCGGTCCACGAAGGGACTCCTCGAGAGCTGCTCGAGCGAGCGGGCGGGCGCGAAGAGGAACCCCTGCCCGGCGACACAGCCGAGCGACACGAGGGCCGCGACCTGAGGCTCGATCTCTATCCCTTCGGCCACCGTATCGAGCCCCAGAGTCTCTCCCAGCGTGATGACTGCACGGGCGAGATCCGGGCCGTCGCCGGAACTGGTGAGGCCGGTGACGAACGAGCGATCGATCTTGAGGATGTCGATCGGAAACCGATGCAGGTAGGACAAGGACGAGTAGCCGGTGCCGAAGTCATCGATCGCAAGCTTCACGCCGAGGGCCTTGAGGCGGTGGAAGCGCTCGAGGTTCACCTCGCTGTTGTACATCATGCTGCTTTCGGTCAGCTCGATGACGAGATTGCCGGCTTCGAGGCCCGAGACCTCGAGCGCCTCGCGCACATCGTGCACCAGCTCGCCATGCTGAAGGTGGCGCGCCGAGATGTTGACGGTGAGGCGCAAACCGGAGGCGCCCGCAATCGAGGGACGCCAGGCGCAGAAGTCGCGGCACGCCCGCTTGAGGATCCAACGTCCCAGCGCCGTGATCTGGCCGCACTCCTCGAGCACGTGAATGAAGCTGGCGGGCATCAGCACACCGGCCTCCGGATGACGCCAGCGAACCAAGGCCTCGACGCCGAGCAGAGCCCGGCTGCCGAGATCCACGATCGGCTGATACTCGAGAAAGAATTCCTCCCGCTCGAGGGCGCGGCCGATGTCCGCCTCGAGCCGCAGGCGTTCCTGCAGCAGCGTCTGCATCTGCGGCTGAAAGGTGACGTGGCGGTTCTTGCCGGCCGACTTGGCGTGATACATGGCCAGATCGGCGTTGCTGAGCAGCGCCTTGGCCGTGGTATCGGTGCCGGAAAATGCCACGCCGATGCTCGCGGTCACGCGCACCTCGCGGCCATCGAGTGAGAAGGGCGCGCCGAGCGACTCGATCAGTCCATCGGCGACGTGCTGCGCCTGGGCCGCGGTTGCGATGCCTTCCAGAAGGACGCCGAACTCATCGCCGCCGAGCCGCGCAACGGTATCGGATGCACGGCTCGTCTGGAGGATGCGTTGCGCAACGGCCTGCAGGAGCCGGTCGCCGGCTTCGTGCCCGAGCGTATCGTTGATGTTCTTGAAGTTGTCGACATCGAGGAACATGACCGTTGCCCGATTCTCGCCGCGCCGGGCGCGGCTGAGGGCGTGCTGCACCCGATCGCGGAACAGGTTGCGGTTGGCGAGCAGCGTCAGCGGATCGTGGAAGGCGAGCTGGCGCAGCTTCTCCTCGAGCATCTTGCGCTCGCTGATGTCGCGGAAGTTCAGTGCCAGACCTCGCACGGCCGGATCGCCGCTCAGGTTGCTCCCCACCGCCTCGATCATCCGGGCCGCGCGCTCGATCCGCAGCTCGACGGGACCTACGGGGCCTGAAGTCGTCTGTGCGACATCCCCGAGAAAGCTGCGCAGCCGCTCGGCGTCCTCGCCACCCCAGAGCTGCGGCAGGCTCTTGCCGGTGATCTCCTCGGGCTTCAGGCCGAGGATGCGCTTGGCGGCGGGCGAGGCGAAGCGCACCACCCAGTCGGCGCCGATGATCATGATCACGTCCGAGGCATTCGCGATCAGCGATGCGTAATGCTCCTCCGTCATGCGCAGGACCACCGCCTGACGAAACATCAGGAGCAGGGTGAGCGCGGCGACCACGCCGATCATCAAAGTGGCCTGACTGCCGGATCCTCCGCGGCTGAGATAGATGAGGACCAGAAATGCCGCGGCCATCGCCGCGTAAGGAAGCGACCGCGCGAGCGCACCGGAGGTGCGCGATGTCTCGGGTGCGGACGCCGTCACCGCCTGGATCTGTGCGCGTCCGGCGGTGGCCATCGGCAGGTAACAGACGAGATAGATTACGTCCTGGAAGCCTCCCGGCACGTAATAGCCGCGGACCTTGGCGAGAGACCAGACGATGTCGCCGAGAAACATGGTGGCGAAGCCCGCCAGCAGCAGCAGCGGAATGCGCCAGCCGCCGGCGTTGCCCGAGCCGGTGAGCAGCAGGACGCCGAACAGCAGCAAACAGAAGCTGTCGAGCGCGAGATACGCCTCGCTGAGCGCTTCCTTTAGGACTCCGAGATCGGCATGGATGGCGGCCGGTTGGACCACGAAGAACCAGAAGAACGCGCCGAACCCGACGACGAAAATCGCGCTATCGAGAACCAGCTGGACCCAGGACAGACGCACCGGGGCCGCCCGGATCAACCAAAATGCGGCGGCAATGAGCGGCAGATAGAACGCGCCATAGAAGAGGTCGGCGGGACTGGGGAAGGGATCATGCCCCAGGAGCCAGTAGGTCACGCCGATGCAGTCGGCGACCAGATACAGCCCCAGGGCTGCCGTAACGGACCACCATGCCGAACGCAGCGGGCCCGGGGCCATGCGCCGCGCGGTCGCCGCCGCAATCAGGATGCAGGCGAGCTCGGCCGGCTCCCGGTAGAAGAGCCCCACATAGAAGGTGACCTTCGGTCCGCCGGCGCCGGTGATCATCCACGCCACGCCGATGACGACGTAGATCGCGAAGAGAATGAGGAGACGGTCCACCCAGCCAGGGACGGAAAGGCGCCGAAGCGGGCGGGCAGGTACTGCTGCGGTGTCCATCTCTGCTGTCTGGGTGCGTGCCTCGGCGCGGGAGCAGCCGCGCTGGCGACCGGCGGCGCAAGCTATTGATGGGAAATGTACGGCAGCCCTGCCGGGCCCGCGAGCGGCAACTCCGCCGGCGTGACGCAGGTCTCGACGGGGTGGCGGGAAGTGTGCGCCCGCTCCACATTGCGGGGAGGTAATATTCGGGCAGCGGGGGTGGGCGTGAGGTCATGAGCAACCTGGGGTTTCCAAAGCTGGCCGGGAGGGATGAGCTTCGCTCGCTGCAGCTCGAGCGGCTGCGGCGGGCCGTGCATCACGCATATCGGAATGTCGAGCATTATCGCCGCAGCTTCGATGCCCGCGGGGCCCATCCCGATGATCTGCGGGATCTCGAGGATCTCGCCCGGTTCCCATTCCTATCCAAACAGGACTTCCGCGACAACTATCCGTTCGGTCTATTCGCCGTGCCGCGGGAGAAGGTGGCGCGCGTTCATGCCTCGAGCGGCACGACGGGCCGCCCCACGGTCGTGGGCTATACGCAAGGAGATATCGACACTTGGGCGGACCTGGTCGCGAGGTCGATCCGGTTTGCCGGCGGCCGTCCCGGACAGATCGTCCACATCGCCTACGGCTATGGACTCTTCACCGGGGGCCTCGGGGCGCACTACGGCGCTGAAAGGCTCGGCTGCACGGTCATTCCGATGTCCGGCGGACAGACGGAGCGTCAGGCCCAGCTGATCCGGGAGCTTCGTCCCGACATCATCATGGTGACGCCATCGTATGCCCTCAACATCGCCGAGGAGCTGGCGAGGCAGGGCGTTGATCCGCGCGAATGCTCGCTCAGCATCGGCATTCTCGGCGCCGAGCCCTGGACGGAGGCCATGCGCAGCGAGGTGCAGTCCACGCTGGGGATCGATGCGGTCGACATCTATGGGCTCTCGGAAGTCATGGGGCCTGGCATCGCGAGCGAATGCGTGGAGACCAAGGACGGCCCGGTGATCTGGGAGGACCACTTCTACCCGGAGATCATCGATCCGGACACGGGTGAGGTCCGCGCCGACGGCGAGGAAGGCGAGCTCGTGTTGACTTCGCTCACGAAGGAAGCGCTGCCGGTGATCCGTTATCGCACGCGCGACCTCACCCGGCTGTTGCCGCCCACCTCATGCTCGATGCGGCGGCTCGCCAGGATCACCGGGCGCACGGATGACATGCTCATCGTTCGCGGCGTGAATGTCTTTCCGTCGCAGATCGAGGAGCTTATCCTGCGCACGGCGGGACTCTCGCCTCATTATCGGCTGGAGATGGCTCGTGCCGGCCACCTGAATGCGCTGATCGTGCACGTCGAGTGTGTCGCGCAGTCCGCGGATGATGATTCGCGGCGGCGCGCGGCGCGGGAGCTCGGCCATCGCGTGAAATCCCTCATCGGCATCACGATAGATGTGGCGGTGCACCTTCCTGGAACGATCGAGCGGTCCGTAGGCAAAGCGAAGCGTTTTCATGACCGGTGAAACCCTGAAACCTCCTTCGCCGCCGGCCGAGGACAGCCGGCGCCTCGCGCAACTCTGCGCGCAGGCGCTCTTCGCCAATGATCAGGCATCGAGCGGTCTCGGCATTGCGATCGAGGAGGTCGGGCCGGGGTTCGCGCGCCTTCGCATGGCGGTGCGGGCGAGCATGCTCAACGGACACGGCACGTGCCACGGCGGCTTCATCTTCGCGCTCGCCGATAGTGCATTCGCCGCGGCCTGCAACACCCACAACGCGGTGACGGTGGCTGCCGCCGCATCGATCGATTTTCTGGCCCCGGCGCACCTGCATGATGAGCTCACCGCCGAAGCTCGCGAGCTGTGGCGCTCGAAGCGAAACGGAATCTACGAGGTCAGCGTGTCCAATCAACGCGGCGAGACGGTCGCGCTCTTCCGCGGCCGCTCGCATTGCAAGGGCGGCCAGATAGTGCCTGGCGGTGCCTAGCAGCGCGGCGGGCGGCGGCCAGACTCGCGCGTAGGTGCCGGTGAGCATGCCTTTGGCGATGGCGTGCGCGGTCAGGACATCGATGACCGCTCCCGGCCCTCAAGGCACCTGAGTCAAGCGCTCGGCGAACGGCAGGTTCCCGCGTCCCACGCCGCGCAAGGTATCCAGCAGCTCCGCCTGCGCCGTCGTTGGGCGCCAGTCGCCTCGGAGGGTGAGGCCGATCTCGCGCACCACGCGGCCGGCCGGGTGAGGCAGGGCGGTCAGCTCGCCGGCCGCGAGCTCATGGTGAGCCTGTTGCGCCGAGAGCAGCATGGCGCGGTCGCTGCGCAGCAGCAGAGCGCGGGCGGCTATCAGGGAGTTGCATTCGATCGCCGCGGCGGCCGGAAGTCCGCAGGTGCCGCGGAACAGCCGCTCGAAATGGCGGCGTAGCGGCGAGCCTGGGCGAGGGGCAATCCATGGGAAGCGAGCGAGGGCTTCGGGCGAGGGCGCGCGCCGCCCGGAGCGGCTCATCGCCGCCAGAGGATGGCCCTTGCGAACGATGATCGCCAGCGGGTCTTCGAAGAGGCGCTCCTGGACGATGTCCGCGGGTACCGACTCGCGCAGCGCTCCGACGAGGATGTCCGCGCGTCCGTTGCGCAGCGCTTGGAGCAAGCTTTCGTAAGGCCCGTCCAGGATAGAGATCTGGTGGCTCGGCCAGCGGGCCGTGAATCGCAGGACGGTCTCCGGCACGATGAAGCTGCGTCCGAGCGGCATCGCGCCGATCACCGTCTCACCGCGCTCGGTGCCTGCGAGTGCCGCGACTTCGGCGCGCGCCTGGGCGAGCTCCGCGACCGCGAGCTGCAGCTGGCGGCACAGGCGCAGCGCCTCGCGCGTCGGGCTCAGGCCATGACTCGTCGTCTCGAAGAGCGCAGTGCCGATCCTGCGCTCGAGCGCTCTGGCCGCCCGGTGCAGCGTCGCGCGTGTCAGGCCCCGGGCGCGGGCCGCGGCCCCGAAGCCGCCCGATTCGACGACCGCCACGAGCGCCTGCAGTTGCCCGGAGGTTATGCCATGGAGCGGTGGGCGCGAGCGGTACGACTGGGAGGAGGCCGCCGCGACGGCTTCGACGATGCGCTGCAGGATGCGCCTGATGCGCTGCGCACAGAGCCGCCCGGCCTCGGTCGGTGCCATTCCCTGTGCCGTGCGGTCAAAGAGCGGCCGATCGAATTCCCGCTCCAGGGAAGCGATGGCCTGCGTCACCGCCGGCTGGCTGAGGTGGGCCGCGCGCGCCGCGGCGCTCACGCTTCCGAGGTGCGCCACCGAGGAGAAGACGCGGAGGTGGCGGAGGTTCGGTATGCGGACGCTCATGGGTATGCAATTTCTTATACCCGGGACAATTTTGCAATTGGATTCCCGCGGCCGCCCGCCGGACAATCCTCACTGGGCTCAGCACTGAGGCGTACCTGCGTGAACGTCGTGCACACCAACATACCGCGGGCGGACCGGGCCGCGGTCGAGCGGCTCGCCGCGAGCGGCGTCGCCACCGTCCACGAGGCACAAGGCCGTAGCGGGCTCCTCGCGCCTTACATGCGCCCGATCTTTCCGGGCGCCCGCATCGGCGGAGCGGCGGTCACCGTCAGCCTGGCGCCGTGCGACAACTGGATGATTCACGTGGCGGTGGAGCAGTGTCGCGAGGGGGACATCCTCGTCGTCGCGCCGACCTCGGACTCCGATGCCGGCTACTTCGGCGAGTTGCTCGCCTGCTCGCTGAAAGCTCGCGGCGTGCGCGGGCTGGTGATCGATGCGGGCGTGCGCGACGTGCGGGACCTCACCGAGATGGGCTTCCCCGTCTGGTCGAAAGCCGTCTCGGCCCAGGGCACCGTCAAGGAGACTCTGGGCAGCGTGAATGTGCCCCTCGTCTGCGCGGGCGCTCTCGTGCATCCGGGAGACGTCGTGATCGGCGATGACGATGGGGTATGCATCGTCCCGCGGCGCAACGCGGGGCAGGTCGCCGATGCCAGCGCGGCGCGCGAGGCCAAGGAAGCGAAGACCCGCGAGCGGCTGAAGGCGGGCGAGCTCGGTCTCGACATCTATCAGATGCGCGAGAAGCTGGCCGCCCGCGGACTCGTTTACCGCCAAGCGCCGCAGGAGGAGTGAGCGCATGCTTCGGGCGATTTCCGCGACCCTGATGCGCGGCGGTACCTCGAAAGGACTCTATTTCAACGTGCGTGATCTTCCCGCCGATCAGGGCGCGCGGGACCGGGTGCTCCTTGCGGCAATGGGCTCTCCCGACGTGCGCCAGATCGACGGCGTGGGCGGAGCGCACCCGCTGACGAGCAAGGTGGCGGTCGTCGGTCCTGCGACGCGCCCCGAAGCCGATGTCGATTATCTCTTCTTGCAGGTCGTGGTCGACAAGGCCGAGGTCAGCGACTCGCAGAACTGCGGTAACATTCTCGCGGGCGTGGGCCCATGGGCGATCGAGAACGGGCTCGTTCCGATCGCAGGACCCACGACGCCGGTGCGGATCCATATGGTCAACACCGGCAGCATCGCCGTCGCGAACGTGCCCACGCCGAATGGCGCCGTCGAGTACGAAGGTGATGTCCGTATCGACGGCGTCCCGGGGACGGCCGCCGGCATCAGCATCGAGTTTCTCGACGTCGCGGGCTCTTCCTGCGGCGCGCTATTGCCGACGGGCCATCCTACGGACCGCATCGACGGCATCGAGCTCACCTGCATCGACAACGGCATGCCTGTCGTATTACTCGCAGCGGAGGACTTCGGCATCAGCGGGGCGGAGCCGCCGGAGGCCCTCGAGGCCAACGCGGCCCTCAAGGCGCGGGTGGAGAAGATCCGGTTACAGGCAGGTCCGCGCATGAACCTTGGCGATGTCGCCAGGAAGACGGTTCCGAAGATGTCGCTGATCTCGCCGGGCCGTCAGGGGGGCGATCTCAACACCCGGACGTTCATTCCTCATCGCGTGCACGAGGCCATCGGCGTGCTGGGCGCCGTGAGCGTCGCGACCGCCTGCATGGTGCCCGCCACCGTGGCCGCGCGACTGGTGAGGCCAGGCTCCCCAGGGCGTCGGCGGCTCGAAATTGAGCACCCGACCGGCTTCTTCACGGTCGAGATGGACGTGATCGGACGGGGCGATGAGGTGAAGGTCACGCGCTCGGCGCTGTTGCGCACGGCGCGCAAGCTGATGCGCGGCGAGGTGTTCGTGCCGTCCGCCGCATGGAGCGCGTCATGATCAGCGGCGAAGGGGGCGCAGGCTCCGTGCGGACCCCCTCTCATCGCGGGGCGCCCCACCGGATCGCCCTGATCGGCTATGGGGAAGTGGGGCAGATCCTCGCTGCGGACCTCGAGGCGGCCGGTGTTCGCGATGTGATCGTCTGGGATCGGCTCTTTGCGAGCGCCTCGAGCGCACCGAGCCGCGCTGCCGCGTCGGCGAACGTGCGAGCCGCGTCGTCCATGGCGGAAGCGTTGAAGAACCGCAGCCTCGTGATCTCGGCTGTCACGGCGGCCAACTGCGTATCCGCTGCGCGTGAAGCGGCCGGCTCGATGTCTCCTGAAGCGATCTACTTCGACCTTAACTCCGTCGCGCCCCGGACCAAGCGCGCCGCGGCGGAGGCGATCGGGGCGGCTGGCGGCCGCTATGTGGAGGCCGCGGTGATGTCGCCCCTCGCGCCGAAGCGCATCGGCTCGCCCATGTTGGTCGGCGGCCCGCATGCCGCCGCGTTCGAGCCGCTGGCGCGAGAGATCGGCTTCACGGGCATTCGGGTGTTCGACGCCGCGCTCGGCAAAGCCTCGGCGGCCAAGATGTGCCGCAGCGTGATGATCAAAGGGCTGGAGGCGCTCGTCACCGAATCGCTCCTCGCCGCCCGGCGGCACGGGGTCGAGCGGGCCGTGCTCGAGTCGCTCCGCGACCTCTTCCCGAACGAGGACTGGGAGCGGATCGCGGCGTACATGCTCTCGCGCTCCCTGCAGCACGGCCGCCGGCGCGCCGAGGAGATGCGCGAGGCCGCGCAGGCGGTCGCGGACGCGGGCGTGGAGCCTGTGATGAGTCTCGCCTGTGCCACCAGGCAGGATTGGGCCGCGGATCATCGCCCGGAGCGGGCCCCGGCCGCGCTCGGGAGTCTGTTGGATGCCGTGCTCGCATCGGGCGCGGCGCAGGCGGAGACGGCATGATCATAGATTGTCACGGCCATTACACGACGGCGCCGGCCGCGCACCAGCGGTTTCGCGAAGCGCAGACGGCGCGCCTGAAGGATCCGAAGCTGCCGCCGGCCACGCCCGGTTCGATCTCGGACGATGAGATTCGCGAGAGCATCGAGACGAACCAGTTGAAGCTGCAGAGAGAGCGGGGCGGGGATCTCACGCTCTTCTCCCCGCGGGCCTCGGCCATGGGTCATCACATCGGCGACGAGGAGGTGTCGGCCGCCTGGACCCGCGCCAACAACGATCTCATCAAGCGCGTCGTCGAGCTCTACCCCGAAAACTTCGCCGGTGTGTGTCAGCTGCCGCAGTCCCCGGGAGTGCCGATCGCGAACTCCGTGCACGAGCTCGAGCGCTGCGTGCGGGAGCTCGGCTTCGTCGGCTGCAACCTGAATCCCGACCCGTCGGGCGGCTGGTGGAAGTCGCCGCCCCTCACCGACCGGCACTGGTACCCGTTCTACGAGAAGATGGTCGAGCTCGACGTGCCGGCGATGGTGCACGTCTCTGCCTCCTGCAATCCCTGCTTCCATGCGACCGGGGCGCACTACATCAATGCCGATACCACGGCATTCATGCAGTTCATCCAGGGGGACCTGTTCCGCGACTTCCCGGCGCTGAAATTCGTCATTCCGCACGGCGGCGGGGCGGTGCCCTACCACTGGGGCCGATACCGGGGTCTGGCCGACATGCTGAAGCGCCCGCCGCTGGCCGAGCACGTCATGAAGAATGTCTTCTTCGATACGTGCGTCTACCACCAGGCGGGCATCGATCTGCTCGTTCGCGTGATCGACATCGACAACATTCTCTTCGGCTCGGAGATGGTCGGCGCCGTGCGCGGCATCGATCCGCAGACTGGCTTCCATTTCGACGATACGAAGCGGTACATCGATGCGCTTCCGATTCCCCCGGCGGACAAAGCGCGGATATTCGAGAAGAACGCCCGCCGCGTGTTTCCGCGCCTGAATGCGCTGCTCGAGGCGAGGGGCAAATGAGCACCGTGCTCGTGCCCGGCGGCCCAGGGTGGGCCGCGAGCGGCGCCTCCGGTGGGTTCACGACGGACCGGGATTGGCTTTGCTACCATCCCGCTCCCTCAAAGCCCGACTACGTTCCACCGCCGGGCGCCGTCGATGCCCATTGCCACGTATTCGGCCCCGGCGGGGCATTCCCCTATGCCGCGCAGCGCAAGTACACCCCCTGCGACGCCTCGAAGGAGCGGCTCTGGGCGCTGCGCGACTTCCTCGGCCTGGACCGCAACGTCATCGTCCAAGCCACCTGCCACGGCGATGACAACAGCGCGCTCGTCGATGCGTTGCGCGCTTCCGAGGGCCGCGCGCGAGGCGTTGCATCCGTCGCGCGCAGCGTCAGCGATTCGGAGCTGCGCGCCCTCGATGGCGCCGGGGTGCGCGCAGTACGCTTCAACTTCGTCAAGCGCTTGGTCGACACCACGCCGCGGGAGGTGCTCGAGGAGATCGCCCGGCGCGTCGCCAGCCTGGGCTGGCACATCGTCATCTATTTCGAGGCCGCGGAGCTGCCGCAGCTCTATGACTTCTTCGCCTCGCTCCCGACCACCGTTGTCGTCGATCACATGGGCCGCCCGGATGTCACGAAGCCGGTCGATGGGGCGGAATTCGAGCTCTTCGTCCGCCTGATGCGGGAGCATCCGAACGTGTGGTCCAAGGTGAGCTGTCCGGAGCGGCTCTCGAAGACAGGTCCCCCCGGGTACGAGGACGTCGTGCCTTTCGCCCGCAGGCTCGTCGAGGCCTTTCCCGACCGGGTGCTCTGGGGCACCGACTGGCCGCATCCGAACCTGAAGACCCACATGCCGGATGACGGCAAGCTGCTCGATTACGTGCCGCAGATCGCGCCCACGGCGGCGCTGCGGCAGAGGCTCCTGGTCGACAATCCCGGCCGGCTCTACTTCGATCGATAATGGCGCAACATCAATGTCACTCGACAAACCTTATTCCGACATTCCCGGCACCGTGATCTTCGATGCGGATCAGGCGCGCAAGGGCTATCACCTGAACCAGTTCTGCATGTCGCTGATGAAGGCGCAGAACCGCAGCCGGTTCAAGCGCGACGAGCGCGCTTATCTGGACGAATGGCCGATGTCCGAGGACCAAAAAAAGGCGGTGCTGGCGCGCGACTACAACCGGATGATCGCCCTCGGCGGCAACATCTACTTCCTCTCCAAGCTCTTCTCGACGGACGGCAGGAGTTTCCAGTACACGGCGGCCAGCATGACCGGCCTGACACAGGAAGCTTACGCGACGATGATGCTGCACGGCGGCCGCTCGCCGGAAGGCAATCGCCGCGTCGGCGAAACCCCAGCCCCCGCGGGCTCTGACCAGAAGGTGAAATAGTGGCTCGAATCACCTCCGGCGTCGCGACATCCCACGTCCCCGCGGTCGGTGCGGCGCTCGACAATGGCCGCTCGGGCGAGCCGTACTGGAAACCCGTGTTCGCAGGGTATGACTTCTCCAAGCAATGGATCGCGCGGCAGAAGCCGGATGTGGTGGTGCTAGTCTACAACGACCACGCCTCGGCATTCAGCCTGGACATCGTGCCGACGTTCGCGATCGGCTGCGCCCCGGCGTTTCCGCCCGCCGATGAGGGCTGGGGACCGAGGCCCGTGCCGGTGGTGGAGGGCCATCCCGAGCTGGCTTCCCACATCGCGCAGAGCGTGATCCAGCAGGATTTCGACCTCACCATCGTGCACAAGATGGATGTCGACCACGGGCTCACCGTGCCGATGTCGCTGATGTTCGGGCAGCCCGAGCGCTGGCCCGTACGGGTGATTCCGGTGCCCGTCAACGTGGTGCTCTTTCCGCCACCCTCGGGGCGGCGATGCTACGAGCTCGGCAAGGCCATCCGCAGGGCCGTCGACTCGTTCGACCAGGATCTCAACGTCCAGGTATGGGGCACCGGCGGGATGAGCCACCAATTGCAGGGGCCGCGGGCGGGTCTGATCAACCGCGAGTGGGACAATCACTGGCTCGACCGGCTGATCGAGAGCCCGGAAGAGGTCGCGCGCATTCCGCACATCGAGTACCTGCGCGAGGCGGGCTCGGAGGGAGTGGAGCTCGTGATGTGGCTGATCATGCGCGGGGCCCTGAACCCCAAGGTGCGCACCGTGCACCGGTTCTATCACGTGCCGGCATCGAATACGGCGTTGGGACATGTCATCCTGGAGAACATGGGATGAAGATCATCCTCGCTGGCGGCGGCGCCTTCGGCCAGAAGCACCTCGATGCGATCCGGGCGATCGGCGGCATCGAAGTCGACTCTCTCGTCGGGCGTGAGCTGGCCTCGACACGCGAGGTCGCGAGGAAATACGGGATCGGACATGCGACGACCTCGCTGACCGAGGCGTTGGCCCGACCGGGGGTCTCGGCGGCCATTCTCGCGACGCCCACGCAGCTGCACGCGGCGCAGGCGATCGAATGCCTGCGGGACGGGAAGCACGTGCAGGTCGAGATCCCGCTCGCAGACAGCTGGAAGGATGCCGAGGCGGTGGCGCAGGCGCAGCGCGAGAGCAGGCTCGTGTGCATGGTGGGCCATACGCGGCGGTTCAATCCCTCGCATCGGTGGATCCACCGGCGGATCGCCGCGGGCGAGCTCCGCATCCAGCAGATGGACGTGCAGACCTACTTCTTGCGCCGCACGAACATGAACGCGCTGGGGCAGCCGCGTTCCTGGACCGATCATCTTCTATGGCACCATGCGGCGCACACGGTCGATCTTTTCAGCTATCAGGCCGGCGCACCGGTCACGGTGGCGCATGCGATCCAGGGTCCCATTCACCCGAAGCTCGGCATCGCCATGGACATGTCGATTCAGCTGAAGGCCGAGACCGGGGCGATCTGCACGTTGTCCCTCTCTTTCAACAACGACGGGCCGCTGGGCACCTTCTTCCGCTACATCTGCGACAACGGCACCTACATCGCCCGTTACGACGACCTCGTCGACGGCAAGGAGCAGAAGATCGACGTTTCGAAGGTCGACGTCTCGATGAACGGCATCGAGCTGCAGGATCGCGAGTTCTTCGCGGCCATCCGCGAGAATCGCGAGCCCAACGCCAGCGTTCATCAGGTCCTGGACTGCTACCGGACCCTGGCGGAGCTCGAGCGGCAACTCGCCGGCGAGCGCTGAAGTACGCTCGAGCCTAGGCGAGCGCTCTTTTCAGCAGCGCCAGCTGGCGGCCCCAGGCCTTCTCGGCCTCGTCATGGTTGTACACCTGCAGATCCGGTACGCACCAGCCATGCATGGTGCCGGGGTAGACCTCGATCTCGGCCTGGAGATGGGCCTTGGCAAAGGCTTCCCGCAGGATCGTCTTGGCCTCGGGCTGTTTCTGGTCATCGCTCGCGGCGATGGCCATGAGGTACTGCGCCCTGATGCGCGGGATGAGCAGGTGCGGGCTGTCGGGCCTGTCGGTCACCAGTCCCGCGCCATGGAATGTGGCGCCCGCGCCGATGCGCTCGGGGAATTGCGCGGCGGTCCGCAGCGTGAAGGGCCCGCCCATGCAGTAGCCCGTCGTGGCCATCTTGCGCGTCTTGCTGACCGCCGGCTGCCTGGCGATCCACGGCACGAAGGCGCGTGCGTCGGTCACGGTGACCTGCGGAGTGAGCGATTGCATCATCGCCATGAGCTCCTTGCGCACCGCCGGGTCATTGAGGCTCGGGTGCGGCGGGGACGTGGGGGCTTTCCTGAGCCGATAGAAGGGATTGACGACCAGCACCGCATAACCTGATTGAGCCAGCCGGTCTGCCATGTGCTGAAACGTGGGGCGCAACCCGAAAATATCCGGCCACATGAGCACGCCGGGATGGGTGCCGCCGGTCGTCGGGTGCGTGAAATAGGCATCACACACACCGTCGGGCGTCGTGATGTCGACGGGACTGCCTGTGATCGGCGCCGCATCGGCGGGTGGCGGGAGCAGGGCGGCGAGTCCCGCGCCCGCGGTCAACAGGGCGAATTGCCGCCGCGACAGCGCGGTGCGCCGGGCGTAGTCCATCTCATCGAGGTCGTGGTCGTCACACATGGCAGCTCCCGCAGGCACCGTTGGGGGGGTGCCGTGGGTGCCAAATCTATCATTTCGGGCGCGGGCCTGCGTTGACATGAACTATCTAGTACGTTTAGTCTGGCGACGCGCAGGCGCGCAGGCGCGCAGGCGCGCAGGCAGGCAGGCGGCATCGGCGAGGGGTTCCGGCTTTTGATTCACGATTCCCGCATTTCGTGCGCGCCGCTCGATTTGAGCGCCGCCCCTCAGCCGAATGATGCGGTGGACCGTCACGGCGATCCGCTGTTCATGACTTCGTTTGCCAGAGGATTGCTGGTGATCCGCGCGTTCTCGGGACCGGGGCGGCGGCGGACAGTCAGTGAGATCAGCCGTGGCACTGGCCTGTCACGCGCAGCAGCGCGCCGGTGCCTCTATACCTTGTGTCAGCTGGGCTATGTGCGATGCGAGTGCCGGGCCTACTGGCTTTTGCCGAAGGTGCTCGGCATCAGTCATGGCGCTCTGCCTGCAACAGGCATTGGGGCGCAAGAGGTGCACAGCGGCGCGCGGTGAGCCCGTGTCCACTAACTCGAGAGGTGTTGATGAAGTCGAGACCCGTAAGGGCGGCGGAACCGGGATGGCAATGGCGTTGGGGCCGCCGCGTCGCGGGCTCCGCGCGTCCCAGAGCCTGGAATGTGGATGATATCCGCGCCCTGCAGATGCTGATCGAGCAGAATCGTTCCTGGTCCGAGATTGCGATGGCATTGAACCGGTCGTGCTCCTCGGTGCAGCGACGTGCCCGTGAGCACGGCCTCAGGTGGAGCAAGAGCGGCTGACCGGGTCAGCGCTCGATGTCGTCTCGATATTGCGATTGAGCGGCCAGTCGGATCGGCGCGTTGGGGACGCCGTACCCCCGGTAGCCGCGCCGCTCGACGATCTCGAAGAAAAACCGCTTGGCAAATGCCCGGGAGACGAGTTGGAAATACTCGCCCCCGGAGTCGCGATCGTAGAGGATGTCGAGCTCCTGGAGGTCGTGGAGCAGGGTGGGCTCGAGCGCGAATCGAGCCGCGAGGTCTTCATAGTAATTGGGGGGGATCGGCAGGGTTGCAAGCCCGAGCGAGCGCAGGCGGCGGGCCGAGGCGATGATGTCGCGGGTTGCGAGCGCGATGTGCTGCAGTCCAGCCCCGTGATAGCCCTGGACGAAACGGGCGGACAGCGTCCTCGATCCTGGCGAGGCATTGAGAACGAGACGCAAGCCGCCATCGGCCGACTCCAGCGCGCGGGTCTGGACGAGGCCGAGAGGGTCCGCGATCTCGAGTACCGGCGTCTTCGAGAGCTCGAAGAGGGATATATAGTAGAGCACCCAGGAGGGTACTTCCTCATAAGGCATCGTCTGGGCGAGGTGATCGATCGACACGAGGCCGGCATCGGGACCGGCGTCTTCCGTTGCCAGGAACTCCGAGTCCCAAATGGCGCGCTCCTGACCCGCCTCCATGAAATAGAGCAGGCTTCCGCCGAGTCCCTGGACGGAAGGCATTACCAGCTGACCCGGCCCGATGGGCTGAGTGAGCCGTGGGATCTGCAGCCCTTCAGCGCGAGCGAGTGCCGCGGAAATATCGTTCACGCTCACGCCGACGGCGCATACGGAAGCGCCATGGACCGCGTCGTACGCCCTCGCGAAGCTTTCCGGCTCGCTGTTGATCACGAAATTGATGCGGTTCTGCCGCCAGCGTGCGACATTTTTTGATTTGTGCCGGCCCACCCTGCGGAAGCCGAGGGCCGTGAAGATGGATTGAAGCTGACCCGATTCCTCCTCGTTGGCGGCGAACTCGACGAATTCGAAGCCTCGCGGCTTGATGGCGGACGGCAGCTCGGGTGAGAAGCGAGGCGCCAGCCGCCGCGCGGCCTGATCGAAGAGAAAGGTGAGCGAGCGATGACCGTCGAGTGCGACAGTCGATGCTGACGTCGCGCGAAACTGATCGTTGAAGATCTCGAGCGACAACGGTCCGGCATATCCGGTCGCGAGCAGGGTGGCGACGAACTCCACCAGCGGCAGCTCTCCCTGCCCAGGCATATTGCGGAAGTGCCGGCTCCAGGACAGATAGTCCATTTGGACGATCGGCGCATCGGCAAGCTGCACGATGAAGATACGTGACGGATCGATTTCCCGCAGGCTCTCGAGCGGTATGGCACGTGCCAGGGAATGGAAACTGTCGAGGATCAGCCCGAGCGCGGGATGACCCACTTCCTTGACCACTGCCCATGCATCACGATGATCGAAGACATGTCGGCCCCACGCGAGGGCCTCGTAGCCGACCCGGAGATCTCGCCTGGCCGCACGCTCGGCGAGCTCGCGCAAATCAGCCACGATGCGGCTCCGGTCGCCGCTCGCCGCCGGAGAGACGCTCGAGCAGACCAGCAGTAGCGGCGCCCCGAGCTCCTGCATCAAATCGAATTTTCTCTCCAGCCGGTCGAAGGTCCGCCCGCGCAGCTCATCCGGCATCCCTTCGAAGTCCCGAAACGGTTGGAAGACGGTGCATGCCAGACCGAGATCGTGCATTTGGCCCGCGACTTCCCGCGCGGTGCTGCGGGCGGTCAGGAGGTCGTTCTCGAAGATCTCGGCCCCGTCGAACCGGGCGTGCGCGATGGCTCGCAGCTTCGACTCCAGTGTGCCGCTCAATGAAACCGTCGCGATGGAGGTGAGCATGGCCGCCGCTCAGCACTAACCAGATAGTGCAGTATAGGGACGCGGGTGCAAGGCCGTCAAAACCTGGCGACTGGTCCCGGATCGTCGGGGGACCGTGTCCGCCGACGCCCGTGTCGATGGGGTGCTGGCGAGCCTGGAAGGACCCGTATATCCTGAAGGAACGGACTAGTTCGTGTAGTTAACGCGCGGCTGCGGAGGACCCATGCCAGTGCACCGTCTGGACCACATCAATCTGCGCGCTTCGGGCAGTGCCTTCGCGGCATTGCGCGATTTCTACTGCCGCATCGTCGGTCTCAGGATCGGGGCGCGGCCAACGCTGCAGTCAGAGGGACTATGGCTGTACGCCGGCGATGCCGCGATCGTGCACCTGGTGGAGGCGCCGGAAGAGACTGGCGCGCCTGGCGATACCACCGGATCGGGTACGGCGCTCGATCACATTGCGTTCGGATGTCTCGATCTCGAGGAGATGCTCGGCAGGCTGGGCACGACCGGCGTACCGCACAGCGTGCAGCTACAGTCCGTCACGGGTCAGACACTGGTCCGCCTGGAAGATCCGTCCGGATTGCGTGTGGAGCTCGTATTTGAGCCAGCCCTCCGAGAACCTCGGATGCAGCACTGCTGGGGCGCATGAACGGGACGAGGGCTAGGGGCCGGTGCCCGCAAGATCCAATAGAACCAGCCGCTCCACGGCCTCGATGATCAGGCGCTTGTGTCGCGACAGCGTCCGCGGTTCCGACAGGTCGCGCTTGAAGATCGCTCCGACGGTATGCCGGTTGGACACACGGAAGAAGCAGAAGGAGCTGATCAGCAGGTGAAGATCGAAGGCGTTGATGTCGGAGCGGAATATCCCGGCGGTCCGGCCGCGCGCCAGAATATCCTCCACGATCTCAATCGCGCTGACATTGATTCCCCGGATGGAATTCAGCTTCTTCAGGTGCTCGGCGTAATGGATGTTCTCGACGGCGATCAGTCGAATGAAGCCATGATGACTCTCGTCATAGTCGAAGGTGATCTCGATCAGGCGTCGCAGCGCCTCGCGGGGCGGCAGATCGCGGAAATGGGTCTGGCTCTCGCGGGTCCGGATGCCGTTGTATGCCTGCTCGAGCACGGCCCGATACAGCCCCTCCTTGCTGCCGAAGTAGTAGTAGATCATCCGCTTCGAGGTGCGAGTGCGATCTGCGATCGCATCGACCCGTGCGCCGGCTAGGCCGTTCTCCGCGAACTCTTCCATGGCGACCGCGACGATGTCAGCCTTCGTCCGGTCGGCGTCCGTGAGAGCTTCCACCGTCTCGCTGGGGGATGCCGCGGGATTCTTTTTTGCCATACGTTGTCGATCGCCACCCGCACCCAGGATGCGGCTCCCAAGGGACACCCCAATCATAAGGCATAAGCGGCTCTGCGGCATACCGCCACGCTTGGGGTTCCAGCTACAGGGGGAGCCGGGTCTGTCGGCGGGAGAAGGGACGGCGCAGCACCGCTCCTGGCGGCCGCGTTCTTTGCCCGGGGGAGACGGCGAAACACCGGGACGAGCCGGCCGCGACAGGTCGGGTCGCACCGGTCCAGGCCGGCCGGCATCAAGCGTTCGTGCGGCGGTGAGCAACTTCAGCCAGGTGCTGCCTGGCGCTGACGAGGCAGCGGCGAGCGAATTCCTCGGCTCCCAGCTGCGCCAGCAGCCGGGCATTGGGAAGCTCGATCGAGTACGGCATGGCAGGCATGCGGGCGACGATGCCGCGCACGTCTATCACTCCGTCGCCCGTAAAGAGGCGGCCTTCGCGAGCGATCTGCCGCGCATAGTCGTCGTCTCCCGGACGATGAGCCGGCGCATCGCAGATCTGCGCGTAATGGAACCAGGCCGCCGGCAGCCCATCGAGCTCCGCTGCAGCGGCGCCCGCCCGGTCGAAGTGAAGGGTATCCACGCAGAGCCCCGCATTCGGATAGGGGCACGCGCGCAGCACGTGCACTGCCTGGGCCAGGGTGGCGACGCCGGCGTAGGAGACGAATTCCAAGTCGACGGTGAGACCGAGCGGCCCGGCCAGCTCGCAGAGCTCTGCGAACCGGTCCCGCGCAAACGCCATATCGGTGCACCAGACACTGGTCAGCACGTGCCGCGCGCCCAGCTCCGCAGCACATTCGAACGCCGGCAGATAACTCCTCACGTCGACGTCCGCATGAATGCGCGCCAACTCGATGTCGAGCAGACGTACGCCCGTCGCGCGCAGGGCGGCTCTCGTTCTCTCGAGCAAATTGCGATCGGAGGCCACGGGGTAGCGAGGCTCGTCCTCGAGGCCGAAAGGAATGAGGCGATAGCTGACGTATTCGTAGCCGGCGCGGGCGGCGATCTCGGTGAGCTCGGGCGGAGCGCATCGCAGCAGTGTCAGGTGGGCCAGCGAGAACCGCGCGGCGTCCGCCGCCGACCCGAGCGGGTCTCGAGCGGCGGCTCGCGGTGAGATCGGCCGCCGCGCCTGCGGCTCTGACGCTTTGTGCATCTGGATGGCAACTCCGCTGACGACGGAACCACCCTAGCACCCCATTCTGTGGCGCAACATTTCCGATTTGGACAACGGCCATAACATGACCGCATGGCGGTCAGGCCGAGGGTTTGCGCGACAGCTCGATCTGCCGCACTGGTCCGAGCAGAACCAGATAACAGAGCATGCCGAGGAGCGCGATCACACTGACGAAGGCGAGTCCGCCGACGAAGGAGCGCGTGCTGCCGAGAATGATGCCGATGACGGCCGGGATCACGATGCCCGCCAGATTGGCGAACAGATTGAACATCCCGGTGGTGAGGCCGCGCAGGTCGGGGGGCGCCAGATCGGTGATGAGTGTCCAGCCGAGATTGCACATGCCCTGGCCGAAGAACACGAATGAGAAGATGCCGATGACGGCCACGATGTCGTGTACGAACCCTGCGAGCAGCAGGCAGCTCGCCATGGCGAGTCCCGTCACGATGGGCGCCTTGCGGCCGATCGTGGCAGAGCCGGTCCGCCGGATGAGCCAGTCCGACCACCAGCCTCCGAAGAGCAGTCCCACCGATGCGGCGATGTAGGGCAGGGCGGCCAGCAGTCCCGCGGTCTGCAGCTTCAGGTGCTGCGCGGAGGCAAGATACGTCGGATACCAGGTGAGGAAGAACACCAGAGTCGAGTTGCTCGCAAACTGGCCGAGACCGGCGCCGAGAAAGGCCCGATTGCCAAGCAGCAGGCGCATGTTTCGCCACGACCACTTGGGCGGCGGCGGCGGACGCACGAGGCCACCGCCGCTCCTGATGTGATCGAGCTCTGCGCGATTCGTGGACCGGCTGTGTTGCGGGTCGCGGTAGAGGAAGAACCAGAAGACCGTGAAGATGAGTCCCGCGGCTCCCGTCAGAAAGAACAGGGCTCGCCAGCCCCACCGATCCTCGATCCAATAGAGGGGCGGGCTGAGAAAGGCGAGCCCGAAGTATTGTCCCAGTGAGAAGACCCCGTTGGCGCGAGCCCGCTCACCCTGAGGAAACCAGGCACCCAGCACCCGGCTATTGGAGGGAAAGCAGGGGGCTTCCGCGGCGCCCAAGCCCAGCAGGCAGCTGAGCAGCATCACGAAGCTCGATGCCATCCCTTGCAGGAAAGTGCATATCGACCAGAAGCCGACCGCGAAACCGTAGACGATTCGGGTGCCGAGCCGGTCGAGGAGTATGCCGCCTGGAATTTGCGCCGCGACGTACGAGTAGGAGAAGGCGGACAATAGGAATCCAAGCTCGCGCGGTCCGAGGTGCA
The DNA here is from genome assembly GCA_019352035.1 of Pseudomonadota bacterium. Lineage (GTDB taxonomy): Bacteria > Pseudomonadota > Gammaproteobacteria > Steroidobacterales > Steroidobacteraceae > 13-2-20CM-66-19. The sequence goes on from JABBNZ010000021.1 coordinate 23,872, forward strand.
GCTGCACCTTCAGGAGCGGCGCTGCGATGCCGAGCACCGCGCGGTCCAGGTAGTTGATCGTCGTGCCGACGGTGACGAGGCCCAGAGCGAGGAAGCGGGCCCGGGTCGGCTTGCCGGCGAGGGCCGGATCGCCGAGCACTGTACGTTCTGTTTCGTTCATAATTCAGTGTACCAGCGGCGGGTGGGGAACGGGAGCCAGGACGCGGCGGCTGCGAGCCGGGGCGGGCGCGACGAGGCGGTCCGCTTCGTGCCATTTGGAATCGTGGAACACGGGTCCCATCCGGCGCTTACCCCCGACATGAGATGATATTATGCGCACCGGTTCGTACAGGTACCGAATGCCGTTGAGAGTTCTTTGCCGTTGACTGAACTATCTGGTCCGTTCATACTGTGGCGCGGGGTGGCAGTACCCGAGTGCGGGCCAGCGGGTCCGGGCGTCCAGTGAGGAGTTTGAGAAATGGCTACGGCAGTGAAAGAGACGGCGCGCGGTGTGCTCGGCGAAGCCGAGCGCGCCGAGATCGACGCGATGATCGAACGCGCCCGTGCGGCAATGCGTGCCGTCGAGCACTATTCCCAGGAGCAGGCCGACCGGCTCTGCCGGGCGCTCGGCTGGGCGACCGCCAACGAAAAGACGTTCGCCCGCCTTGCCCGCATGAGCGTCGAGGAGAGCAAGCTCGGCGATCCCGCGGGCCGCATCTCCAAGCGCTTCAAGATCATGGGGGTTCTGCGTGATGCGTTGCGCGAGAAGAGCATCGGGATCGTCGAGCAGCTGCCCGAGAAGGGCATCGTCAAGTATGGTAAGCCGGCAGGCGTCATCGCCTCTCTCGTACCGACGACGAATCCGGAGCTGACCCCGCCCTTCACCGCGCTATACGCCGTGAAATGCCTCGATGCGGTCGTCTTCTCGCCGCACCCGCGCTCGAAGAACACCACCCGGGAGGTGGTGCGCATCATGCGTGAGACGCTGAAGCGCCTCGGGGCACCGGAGGATCTCCTGCAGTGCATCGAACGGCCGAGCATCCCGTCGACTCAGCATCTGATGTCCCGCTGCGATGTGACGTTCGCCACCGGAGGGCAGCCGATGGTGCGCGCGGCGTACAGCTCCGGCAAGCCGGCCTACGGTGTCGGGGCGGGCAATTCGACGATGGTCATCGACGAGACCGCGGACCTCGACATTGCGGCACGCAACACCCGCATTTCAAAAACCTCCGATTTCGGCTCCGGTTGCTCGGCCGACGGCAATCTGCTGATCGACTCGAGAATTTACGACCGCTTCCTGGAGGCGCTCCAGGCCGAGGGCGGCTTCCTGGCGAGCCAGCAACAAGCCAAGGCGCTAGAGCGCGTGATCTGGGACGAGGAGGGGCATCGCCTGCCGGACAGCGTGGCCTGCGCGCCGCAGCGCCTCGCCGAGCTTGCCGGCTTCGAGATTCCGGCCGACCGCAAGTTCATCATGGTGAAGAACGACAAGATCGGGCCGCAGCACAACTGGTCGCGGGAGAAGCTGACGACGGCGCTTGCCGTCTACCGCTACGAAGGCTTCGAGCAGGCGCTCGAAATGGTGCGGCAGATCTATGAGGTGGGCGGCAAGGGGCATTCCTGCGGAATCTACTCGCACGACGACGACCACATCGACCGGCTCGCGCGCGTGGCGCCTGTGAGCCGCATGATGGTCAGGCAGCCGCAGTCCAAGGCGAACGCCGGGGCCTTCGACAACGGAATGCCGATGACCTCCAGTCTGGGGTGCGGCATCTGGGGCGGCAACGTCACGAACGAAAACATTCACCTGAAGCATTTCATGCAGACGACGTGGGTCAGCCGGCCGATTCCGGAGGACAGGCCCTCGGAGCAGGAACTCTTCGGCGAGTTCTACGGAACAGAGGTACTCTGAGTGGCGGCCAAGTCGGTCGCGGAACACCTGGTCCGCTATCTGGAGCGGCGTGGGGTCCGCCATATCTTCGGCCTCTGCGGACACACCAACATCGCAGTGCTGTCGGCGCTCGCCGGCAGCGGCATCCGCTTCGTGAACGTCCGTCACGAGCAGGTCGCCTCCCACGCCGCCGATGGCTATGCGCGGGTCACCGGAAAGGCATCGGTCCTGCTGACGCATCTCGGCCCCGGGCTGACCAACGCCGCCACTGGCGTGGCCAACGCGGCTCTTGATTGCATTCCCATGGTGGTGATCGCGGGTGACGTGCCGACGCACTACATGGGGAAGCATCCGCACCAGGAGGTGAATCTTCACGCCGATGGATCGCAATTCGAGATCTATCGGCCGTTCGTCAAGCGAGCCTGGCGCGTCGATCGCCCGGATCTGTTCCCGGAGACGATCGTCAAGGCCTTCCAGCTCGCCGAGAGCGGCCAGCCGGGGCCCGTGCTGGTTGATGTTCCCATGGATATTTTCTCCGCGGAGCTGCCGCCCGAATTCCAATGCCGGTTCGAGGCGTCCGTGAGCGCGGTGCACCCACCAGCGATTGACCTGGCGGCGGCCAGAGCAATCGTCAAGGCGCTGGCGGAGGCTCGCCGGCCCCTGATCTATGCGGGTGGCGGCATATTGCTCGCGCGGGCGTCAGAAGAGTTGCGTGAGCTCGTCGATCACCTGGGCATCCCGGTGGCCCACAGCCTCATGGGCAAGGGCGCATTGCCGGACGATCATCCCCTCGTGCTCGGAATGAGCGGCTTCTGGGGGACTCGGCTGGTCAACGATGCCTGCATGGCGGCCGACTGGGTGCTGGGCGTGGGAACCCGTTTCAAGGAAGCCGATTGCAGCTCCTGGTACCGGGACTACACGTTCAACATTCCGCCGACGCGCCTGGCGCACATCGATATCGAGGCGAGCGAGATCGGCCGCAATTTTGCGACCGAGATCGGGGTGGTCGCGGATGCGAAGGCTGCGCTCTCGACGCTGTGCCAAGTCGCCAAAGAGCTGTATCCACAGGGGCGCCGGAATCCGGAGGCCGCCGCGCAAATCGCGCAGTTCCGCGAGGAATTCGCGCAGGCGAACCGCGCCATGCAGCTGAGCGATGCGTTTCCCATGATGCCGGAGCGCATTCTCGCGGAGACGCGCGAGTTGCTCCCCCGCGATGCCATTCTGACGACGGACGTCGGCTGGAACAAAAACGGCGTCGGACAGCAGTTTCCCATTTACACTCCCGGCAGCGTGCTGACCCCGGGAGGCTATGCGACCATGGGCTTTGGACCGCCTGCGGCGATCGGCGCGAAGCTCGCCGCGCCGGACCGAACGGTGATCTCGCTCGTCGGCGACGGCGGCTTCGGACAAAATCCGGCCGCGCTCGCCACTGCGGTGGAGCAGGGCCTCGCCATCGTCTGGGTGGTCATGAACAACAACGCGTTCGGCACCATCGCGGGCCTGCAGCAGGCCCATTACGGCCTCACCCTGGGGACGCTGTTCCCGAGCGAGGAGGGCGGCTGGAGCGAGATGCGGCCGAAATACGCCGAGATCGCGCGGGCCTATGGCTGCGAAGCGGTGCGGATCGAGTCCGCCGCGCAATTCGCGCCCGCATTGCGCCGGGCGCTGGAGTCGGGCCGCCCGTATCTCATCGACGTGCCGATGAAGAATAACCCCACCCCGACCACCGGCCACTGGAACATTCTCGACATCTATTCGCCGGGCAAGCACGTGTCGCACGTCGCGACGGACTGAGCAGCCTGCATGCCCACGAACGTCGATGTGCTCGTCAGCGAGGTCGGTCCGCGTGACGGGCTGCAGAGCATCAAGTCGATCATGCCTCTGGCCGCCAAGAAGGAGTGGATCAGCGCCGAGGCCTCGGCCGGGGTGCGCGAGATCGAGGTCGGCAGCTTCGTGTCGCCAAAGCTGCTGCCGCAGCTTGCGGATACGGCGGAAGTGGTCGCCCACGCTCTCTCGATATCGGGGCTGACCGTTGCGGTGCTGGTGCCGAACCTCAAGGGCGCGCAGGCGGCGGTGGAGGCGGGTGCTCACAAGATCACCCTCCCTTTCTCCGCATCTGACACGCACCTGCTGAAGAACGTGCGGCGAACGCCAGAGCAGATGCTGGAAGAGACGCGGGCGATCGTCGCGCTGCTGCGCAGCCTGCCGGCCGATCGCCGGCCGAAATTCGAGGTGGGTATCTCGACCGCGTTCGGATGCAGCTACGAGGGCATCGTTCCGGAAGACAAAGTGGTGCGTCTGGCCGAAACGGCCATCGAGGCGGGCTGTGACGAGGTGGGACTGTCGGATTCGACGGGCTATGCCAATCCGGCGCAGGTCAAATCGTTGGTGAAGCGTGTCCGCGACACTGTCGGGGATTCGGCATTCGCCGGTCTGCACCTCCACAACACACGCGGTCTGGGGCTGGCCAACGTACTGGCAGGACTCGAACTGGGCGTGAAAACATTCGACAGCTCACTGGCGGGCCTCGGCGGCTGCCCCTGGGCGCCGGGGGCGTCCGGCAACATCGTCACCGAGGATCTGGTGTTCATGCTCGAGGCGATGGGTGTGCACACCGGAATAGATCTGAATCGACTCCTGTCGGTCCGCAAGATACTCGCCGCAAGCCTGCCTCAGGAGTCCCTCTATGGATTCGTTCCGGAGGCCGGATTGCCCTTGGGGTTCTCTCCTGCCTGATCCTGCGCGTCGCATTTGAGCGTGCGCAACGGCAGACTTGCCGTGCACATCAGTACATCTGCTTCGGCTTCTTCGTCACCGGCGGCCGCGGCCAGGCGGGAGGATACTTGAGCAGGAAGGCGATGCCTCGTGCATTGAGCTTCTGCAGCCGTATCGGGACCCCGAGTACCGTGCGGTACGGATTGGCCGGATCGAAGCGCTTGAACTTCACTGCCGGTGTATTTGGCATGCCCGTCTTGGCGAATGTGAGTATCACGTCCTGCATCTCGTGCGACAGCTCGATGTCGGCCGGTTTCCAGTCGCGAGTGGTGCGGAAGAGATTGTAGGTGTTCAACGTGCCCAGCCAGTAGGCGACGTCGCTGAAGTGGTAGGCGCCGGCATTGGCCGGATCGGGAAGGTCGGCGAAGGTCACGCCAGGAGCGAAGGGCTCCACATGGTCGAAGAGATACAGGTAGGCAGGGGCCTTCGCGGTTTCGGCCTGCAAGGTGGCCCAGCCCAGTGCCGCCAGACCCATGCCGCTGTCACGAGAGACGGCCAATGACTGCCTTCGCACCTGCGCCTCGGATCGCGCGGGCCACGCATCCAGAAAAGCCCGCGTCTGGGCGCCGAATATCCGCCGGGCGGCATCGCGATACTGTTGCGGCGTCGTGGTCTTGAGCAGAGCGATACCGGTGCCGAGATCATTGTTAGTCGAGCCGATGAGGACCGGGACCTGCTGTTCCTTGCCTTCTTCGAAGATCTGTTGTGGACTCTCCGGCAGGAAGTAACCATCCACGTCCGGGCGTGCGCTGAAATGCGCTCGTTGCGCGACAGCCATCACCTGATCAGCCGCCAGGCCACGCATTTGGGCGAGACTGGTGACTTGCAAGGCCCGCATCAGCTTCAGCCCTTGCGCCTGTGCCTGCTCTCGCGACGGCGTTGCCAGTGCCGGACTGCCGACGAGTGAGGAGCCGCTCATGCCTATCGCGCGCTCGAAGAGGCCCCGGGTCAGGGGGCTCGCCTGCAGAAGGTTGATCGACATCGATCCGGCCGACTGGCCGACGAGCGTGACGTTGCCCGGGTTGCCGCCAAACGCGCGGATATTGCGCTGCACCCACTTCAACGCCGCGATCTGATCGAGAAGACCCCAATTGCCGCTGGCGTGGTGCTTCGACTCGGCGGTCAATTGCGCAAGCGCGAGAAACCCGAACACTCCGACCCGATAATTGGCGGCGACATAGACCACGCCTTGATGGGCGAGATGCGCGCCGCTGTAGGCCGGCATGTTCGCCGAGCCAATGACGAACGCGCCGCCGAATATCCAGACCACCACCGGAAGGTTGGCGCCGGGACGGGCGTCTGCGGGCGCCCACACGTTCAGATAAAGGCAATCCTCCGATATCGATTGCGCGCCGAAATAATGATTGATATCCGGTCCGCGCATGGGCTGCATGCATGAGGGCCGCTTCGTGTCCGCGGTATAGATTCCTTTCCACCGCTTGACCGGCTGCGGTGCGCGCCAACGGTTCTGACCTACCGGCGCAGCGGCGAAGGGTATGCCATAGTAAGCCTTGACGCCGTGCCCGATGAGCGTTCCTGCGGCGAGTCCGGAGTCGGTCCTCACCGGGTCGCCGGGCACCGCGCGCATCACGCCGGCGAGCGCGGCGGCGTGCGGAATTGCGCCGAGCGCCACTCCGAGCACGAGGGACGCCAGGAAAGATTTGAGTTGGGTCATATTGCCTCTCGCAACGCTCGAGAATTCGCTCACCGAGGGCGTGGCCGTCGCCGGAGCATGGAGGACCGCCCCATGGAGTCGCTCCCAGCCTGAACGAACTAGTTCGTATTGACTGGAAGCTATACTCGCACGCTTCGGTTGTCAACGACCTGGGGGGCGCTCCAGGCGTCGCCGAGTCGACCACGGAAGTGCTGTATTGCAGGCAAATCGCGCTTGCGGCGCGGTGGGCGGCGTTGACGTTAACTATCTGGTGCGTATAGTCTCGCGCTGCGCAACATGGCTGCACACAGCAGTGAAACCCGCCGGCTCCGCATGGTAACAATGGCTTACAAACGCTTCGCCCCGCTCCTGATGTTCCTTCCGGTTTGTGCTCTGGCGGCGGCTCAGGGACTGCCTGCGCAGAGCCGCGCAGCCGACCCGAATGCGGCTGCTTCGGGCACCCATTTCTCGCCGATCGAGCAGATCACGCCGAGCAACGTTGGACGACTCGGCGTGGCATGGGTCTACGACACCGGCATGAAGGGCGGCGGATTCGAGGACACCCCGCTCGTCGTTGACGGCCGAATGTACGTGCTGCTGCCGAGTGAAGTCCTCGTCGCGCTCCATCCGGATTCCGGCCGCAGAATCTGGAGCTACGATCCCCACGAGAAGCGCACCCGCGTAAGCCGGGGGCTCGCCTATTGGCCGGGAACAGGGAAGATTCCTCCGAGGCTGGTCGAGGCCACCGCGGATGGGCACGTCATGGAGCTCGACCCTGTGACCGGTAGACCGGTCGCCGGATTTGCCGATCACGGCGTGCTCGACCTGCGAGCGATCCAGGCCAAGGGCTATCCGTACGCGCCGTTCGGGTTCACCTCGCCGCCCGCTGTCTGGCGCAACCTGCTCATTCTCGGTCCGGACCTGCAGGAGGGTCCGAGCCAGGGGCCGCCGGGCATCGTGACCGCGGTCGATGCCATCACGGGCAGGATCGTCTGGACGTTTCATACCGTTCCGCAGCCCGGACAGCATGGGAACTCGACCTGGGGCCCTGGAGGGTGGAAGAACCGCTCCGGTCCGTCGGCCTGGGGCGATATCACGGTGGACCCGAAGCTCGGGCTGGTGTTCGTTCCTGTTGCCAACCCGGCGGACAGTTATTACGGCGCCGACCGACCCGGAACCAACCTATACGCCAACTCGGTCGTCGCGCTCGATGCGCGCACGGGCCGGCTGCGCTGGTACTACCAGTTCGTCCACCACGATCTCTGGGACACGGATACCGTCAGCACGAGTCTGGTCGATGCCTGGAAGAACGGCCACGAGATTCCCGCCGTGGCCGCGCTCACCAAGTCGGCGCTCCTCTTCATTCTCGATCGCCGCACCGGCAGGCCGATTTTCGGGGTGCGCAACCGACCGGTACCGAAGAGCGACGTGCCCGGTGAGCATCCATGGCCGACCGAGCCGTACCCTGTGGAGCCGCCGCCGCTCGCGCGGCAGACCGTCAAGCCCACGGATGTCACCACAGTCACGCCGGCTTCGGAGGCTTACTGTAGGTCGCAGTTCGCGAAGTTCCACATCGAAGGCCGCTACAGTCCGTTCCAGCTCGAGCCGAGCCTGCACTTTCCTTCGGCCGTAGGCGGCGGCAACTGGGGCGGCACCAGCTATGATCCCGCGCTGGGCTACATCTACGTCAACACCAGCGACTTCGGCAGCATCGGGCAGATGGTGAAGGCCGGGTCAGCGGTTCACAGCGGGCGCGCGCTGAAATTCAAAGGGGCCTACGCGAAGTTTCTCGCGCACTTCAAGCGCATGCCGTACTACAACCCCTACGTGGGGGCTCGATTCGTGGATGAGAACGGTCTCCCATGTCAGCAGCCTCCTTGGGGTCTCCTTTCCGCGGTAGACACGCATACCGGACACATCGCCTGGCAGGTGCGTCTCGGCGACTATCCGGCGCTGGCACAGGCCGGAGTCCCGGCGACCGGGACTCCCAACCTGGGCGGCAGTTTGGTCACGGCGAGCGGACTGGTGTTCATCGGGGCGACGATGGACGGCGACTTTCGTGCGTTCGATGCACGCACGGGACGCATTTTGTGGGAGGCGGGGCTGGACGGGTACGGCGAAGCGACGCCAATGACTTACGTTGGCAGAGACGGCAAGCAATACGTCGTAATTGCCGCCGGTGGGGCGGGACTCCTGCGCGGTGTGCACCACAGCGTGAAGAATCCTCAGGTCCGTTTGATAGCGTTCGCACTGGGCGGCCGGACTGCTGCACCGACCCGAGCGTCACGAGCGGAGAGCGCAGCGCTCATGACGCCTGAGCAGTCGGCGGCTAGCGGCAAGCTGCCTCCGGGTGCCGGCCGCGGGATCGTCCAGGAGGACTGCTCGCTGTGTCACGGTGTGGAGAGCATCACTGGATCGCATCTCAGCCGCGCCGGTTGGCAGGCGACGGTGCGTGAGATGATGAACCGCGGCGCACCGGTCACGCCTGTGCAATACCGAACGCTGATCGAGTACCTGACACACAATTTCGGATCGTCTTCGAAGGCGAGATGAGATGAAGCGGAGTCGCATCATGAACCGACGGCAGATGATCTCTCGGGCGATCGGTACCCTCGGTGCGGGCGCCGCGGTGGGTCTCAATCTCTCTGCGCCCGCGCTGGCCAAATCCGCCGCCGGGCGGCCTCCGGCGGGCGCGCAGGCGAGGAGGGCGGAGTTCTTCGAGCGCTACATGCGCCGCCCCGGACGCAAGAACGTGCTGGCCTGGGCGCCGGTCAAGAACGGTTTCCAGCACAATTCCATCTCCCACGCCATGAGCGTGATCGAGCACCTCGGCTACGTGTCGGAGGCCTACGACACCTATATTCATACCGACAGCGAGCCCATCAGCCTGCACGGCCTGACCGGCAGCTACGGCCAGGGCGTCATGGGCCGCGATCTGCGCAACTACGATACGATCTTCTGCCTGGGAGTGCGGGAGGTCTATCTCACGCCGCAGCAGCGGGCGGACCTGCTGGAGTTCGTCCGCAATGGCGGCGGATTCGTAGGCGTGCACGCGGCATCGACCATGTTTTTGCCTTGGCCGGCTTTCGGCAAACCGGACGATGCGCTTGCCTGCGGGCGCACCTTCGAGCGCTGGCCGCAGTTCAACGAGATGCTGGGCGCGGAATTCGTCGAGCATCCCTACGGCGTGATCGAGGCGCCGGTGATCGTGGATGACCCGAGGTTCCCGGCGACACGCTTCCTCCCGCCGAAATTCAACCTGCACGATGAGATGTACGAGTTCAAGAACTTCTCGCGCAAGGACATGGACGTGGTGCTGCGTCTGGACGCCTCCGGACTGAATCTGAAGGACCATGGGATCAGCGATCGCACGACCGACTGGCCCCTCGCCTGGGCCAAGAGTTACGGCAAGGGGCGGGTGTTCTATTGCGCGCTCGGCCACTCGCGCGAGACCTGGGATATCCCCGACATTCAACGGATCTACTTCGAAGGGCTGAGATGGGCACTGGGAATGGAGGATGCGGATATCGCCTCACACCCGATGCGCCACGTTTCCGCGGCGGCCGTCGATCTGCCGCCGCCGCCGCCTCCCTGCGGTCCGCAGTGGGCGCTGAAGCTCCGCAAGCCGGCTTAGCGCCGAGGGGGGGGCCATCATGCCGATGCGGAACGATCGTGCCCGATGGGGTGCCGTGTCACAGACGTTTCACTGGCTGATCGTCGCCATGATCCTTGCGCAAGCGGTGCTCGCGCTGCTCTTCAAGCGGATGCACCGGGGACCCGAAGCGGCGGCCCTCATCGGCGTCCACAAGTCATTCGGCATGACCATCCTGGTGCTCGCCGCGCTGCGGTTGCTCTGGCGCTGGGCGAATCCCGTTCCGGATCTGCCGGGTACGCTCAAGTCCCACGAGCGGTTCCTGGCGCGATTCAGCCACGGCGCGCTTTACGCGCTCCTATTTGCCATGCCCTTGACCGGCTGGCTCGGGTCGTCGGCACTTGGATTCGCGGTGCGTTGGTTCAACCTGTTCTCGATTCCCGATCCTCTCGGCAAGGACAGGGCCCTCGGGCACGCCCTCTATACGACTCATTCGATCCTGGCCCTGGCACTGGGATTGATTCTGGTCCTGCACATCGCGGCAGCGGTCAGGCATCACTGGGTCCTGAAGGACGACGTGCTGCGGCGGATGTGGCCGGGCTGCGGCGTCAGTCGAGCGGCTTCCCGAGCGGCGCCACATCGAATGCAATCGTGATGCGTCTCTGCGCCGATTCGAACGGGATGGTGCCGTGCCAGAGATACGAGGGAAAGAGCACCAGCCGTCCCGCCATCGGCTGCACGAGCCGCCGCGCGGGAAAACAGTCGCCGAAGTCCTCGGTGGGCTCCCCAAACTTCAGCCATCCCTGCCGATGGCGGGAGTCGCCGCAGGCCTCCGGCACGGCAACGTAGTAGGCCGAGCTGATCCAGCCGTGGGTGTGCACGTGATTGAGGTGAAAGCCTCGATCCAACAGACGGGATGACCAGGAGCTGACGTAGAGAAATCCCGCTGTCCTTCGGCTGGTAAAGGGATGCCGCCCGTCGATGGGCAGATGCGCGATGTAATGCGCGACCGCCTCGTCTATTCTGCGGCGCAGACGCTCGACGAGCTCGTGACCATTGCCGAACACCTCGTCATGAAGGCGCGTTCCGCCGCGTACGGTCTGCGTGAAGTGCTCCCGCTTATCGTCGAGGAGCGGCTCGAGGTAGGCCGCCAGATCCCGATTGAAATCGAGCATCGTCGCATGGCCCTCGGGAGGTGACAGATCGTAGACGCCGATCAGCTTCTCGTAGCCGGCGAGCCATGACTCCTCACGCTGCTCGTTCAGAGCGCGATGGCAGAGGACGAGCAGCGACAGCGCGGCTTGATCCGTCGGACGAGCTGCAATAGCTTGCAGCAGCAGTTCCTTGGCACGGCCGGGCTGCTGGCGCCGGAGCAGGAATGCCGCCGCATCGATGTGCACGTCGGCGTTCAGGGGATGCGCCGCGACGCCGGCCTCGTGTGCGCGACGTGCGCCATCGAAGTCCCCCAGTGCCTCGAGAGCGCGAGCGCGACCTGCCATGGCGGCCGGGTTCGCAAGCTCGAGCGCCAGCGCTCGCTCGAATGCGTCCATTGCTTCGGCGGCGTGCCCGGCCCTCAGCAGCAAGCGGCCCTTGGCACTCAAGAGCGGCGCGGCCTTGGGCGTGCGCGCGATTGCACGGTCATACGAGGTCAGGAAGGCATCATCCCGACCCTGTCTGTGCAGCAACTCAGTGAGCTGCAGATGCGCATCCAGGTCCAGTGGTTGCTGCTCGAGCCGTTCCTCCAGGAGGGCCGCGGCGTCCTCGTAACGGCGCAGATGTTGCAGCAAAACCGCGAGATCCATGAGGATCTGCCGATCCTGCGGTGCCGCTCGGCGCGCATCCTCGAAATACCGCAGGGACTCCACGTGCTTGCGCTGATGCTTGAGTGCCTGGCCCATCTGATGCGACCACGCCGCCCGTTCCGCAGGGATGAATTGGTGCAGGGGTGCCTCCCGCAGAAGCTGCTGCGCCTCGGCAGCGCGGACCATTCGGGTCAGCAGGGCCGCCAGCCTCAGCCGCGACTCAGCGTGGTCGTGCCGGGCTGCGAGCACCGCTCGATATCCGGCGATGGCCTCGTCGAGGAGTCCCGCGGCTTCATGAGCCCGGGCGAGCGCCAGGCGAAGTCCGAGATCCTGGGGCATTCTGCCCAGCGCCTGCTGCAGACACTCGACCGCCTCCATCACGCGGCCCTGAGCCGCGAAGGCATGCGCGAGGTCCATACTGACCTGGGGGGGCGCCGATTCGGTGAGCGCTCGGCGGAGCAGGTGTTCCGCTTCCTGCCAATGGCCTTGCCGCAACTCACATAAGCCCTGCAGGTACACCGCCACAGGGTGTGAAGGCTCTGCCTGCAGGATACGCGCGAGGCAGCGGCGGGCGAGCGGCCAATTTCCGCTGTTGAGATGCTGCACGGCCTCATTGAGGGACTGAGTCAGCGGATTGTTCGCACGCTCGGTCACGCGTCCAGCAGGAGAGGGGAAGGAAAGAAAAAGCCTATCGCAAACGCGGCTGCCGTGCCAGAGCGCCGAGCTGACGGGTTCGCGGCCACGCCATTGCGATGACGAAAGAGCCTGGCACTTTGCTGACCGCAAGGCCCGATGCCAGAATTGCGCAGTAGAACTCGCGACCGGGCAAACGACTCATGTCAAAAACAGCATCTCCCCCCTCGGGCGCTCGAGCGGGCCGGCCGAAGCGCAAGAACGACCCGGAGGCCACTCGCCGGGACATTCTCGAGATCGCCCGCCAGGAGTTCAGCCAGAACGGGCTGAGCGGCGCACGGATCGACGTCATCGCGGAACGAACTCGGACGTCCAAGCACATGATCTACTACTATTTCGGCAGCAAGGAAGGCATCTACCAGGCGGTCCTCGAGATGGAGTATGCCGGGATCCGTGAGCGGGAAGGGGAGCTCGAACTGGAGGGGCTCGCGCCCCGAGAGGCGCTGCGGCGCCTGGTCGAGGCGACGTTCGACTACGACCAGGCCCATCCGGAGTTCGTCAGTCTCGTCAGTATGGAGAATCTGCACCACGCCGAGTATTTGGAGTCGGCCCCCATCCGCGACATCAACTCGGTCATGATCAGGCGGCTCGAGGGGGTCCTTGCGCGCGGCGTCCGCCAGGGACTGTTTCGCTCGGACTTGGATGCGGTGGACGTACACATGGCGATCAGCTCGCTGTGCTTCTTTCGCGTCGCGAACCGCTATACGTTCAAAGCCCTATTCAAACGCGACCTGCTGAGTCCGCGCGTCCGCGCGCGCCATAAGCGCATGATCGCCGATGCCATTCTCGGCATGCTCGCCGCCAGTTGACAGCGATTCGCGGCAGTCCCCGCGCGGCCGGTCGCCGCCACCCGCGCAGGGGGCTTGTCATGCGCCCCAAAGACTGTACCATCTAGTCCGTCGATAATGGGCAACCGACGGGTGCCCGTGGTTCCCGGACAAATCGTGGGCGCGGACCCGCCGGTTTACGACGTGGCGGGAGGCTCGGACCATGTCGGCGCTACCGTCGACTTTGACTGATCGACCCTGGGGTGCAGCTCGCGTGGTGCACGCTGCCGCTGCTTTCCCTCTTGTGGCCTGGGCGCAGAGGGAAGCTGAGAACGGGAGAAAACATGTCGGAGAATAACGGCCGCAAGGTGGCGATGGGCGCCGTCAGAGTGGGCCTGATCGGGTCGGGCATTCAGGCATCGCGCAGTCCGGCCATGCACATGGATGAGGCAGCCGCGCTCGGTTTGCCGTTGCACTACGAGCTGTTCGATCTCGACCGGATGGGAGGTGCCGAGGCACTTGAGGGCTTGCTGAGTCGCCTGGAGAGCGAGGGGTTTGCCGGCGTCAACATCACCCATCCATGCAAGCAAAGCGTGCTCTCGCATCTCGACGAGCTCTCGTCCGAGGCGCGTCTCATCGGGGCCGTCAATACCGTCGTCTTCACCGCCGGCAAACGGGGCGGACACAACACGGACTGGGTCGGATTCGCCGAGTCGGTGCGCAGAGGACTGCCGGGCGCATCTGTGACTCAGGTGACGCAGCTCGGGGCCGGAGGCGCCGGTTGCGCCACCGTTTACGCCCTGCTGAGCAGCGGTGCCGGACAGGTGCACATCTACGACCTTGCTGCCGCGCGCGCGCACGAGCTGTGCACACGGTTCACTGAGCACTTCGGTCCAGGAAGGGTGACGGCGGCGCACGATACAGCGACGGCGCTCGAGCACAGCGACGGACTGGTGAACGCCACGCCCGTGGGGATGCGCTCCTATCCCGGGTCGCCTCTGCCGATATCGCTGCTGCGCCCTTCGCTGTGGGTGGCCGACATAGTCTATTTTCCTCTCGAGACGGAGCTGCTCCAGACCGCACGCCGCGCGGGGTGCCGGACGCTCGACGGTGGAATGATGGCGGTTCTCCAGGCGGCGGCCGCATTCAGGTTGTTCACCGGTGCCGAGCCGGATGTCGAGCGCATGTTGGGGCGGTTCGCCGGCTTCGGACCTGATGCGGCGCCCGCGCGGTGAGATGCCGGCGGTGAACGGCCCGATCTGACGGAGAGCGCCGTGATCGGCATCAGCCTCAAGCAGATCGAGTACTTTCGCGCGGTCATGGAGGCAGGCACCGTGAGCGGGGCGGCGGAACTGCTCAACGTTTCGCAACCCAACGTGAGCAGGATGCTCAAATACACCGAGGGGCGCCTCGGAATGCGGCTGTTCGAGCGTAACAAGGGGAGGCTGCAGCCGACCGCCGAGGCGAGAGCGCTCTATCGCGAGGTGCAGTCGTTGCATGCGCATCTCGAATCGCTCCAGGATGCCGTGCGGCACATCGCGCGCGGGGAGCTGGGGCGCTTCACGGTCGGAGCCTCGCCCAGCCTCGGGCGGCACGTTCTGCCGACGGCCCTGTCGTCTCTGCGGCGGGAATTTTCGCAGCTCGCGGTTAAGCTCGACATCCTGTCGGTATCGCAGGTCATCGAGTATGTGACTCTGAATCAGGGCGACTGTGCTTGCACGATATTCCCGATCTCGCATCCGCAGATCGAGACTCAGGCCTACGCGCCCGGCGCTCTCGTGTGCGCGGTCCCGCGCGGTCACCGGCTCTCGGATCGCAAGTTCATCACGCCCAGGGATCTGGCGGCGGAGAGTCTCATCGGTTTCGAGCCGAACACGCCGCACGGGCAGGTGATGCACGATTTTCTGCGGCAGGGCGGTCGCGGGGCCGCGTACCTGTGTACCGCGCGCTTTGCGGAAACCGCCTGCGCGCTGGCGGAGCAGGGCAATGGCATTGCCCTCGTCGATGAGTTCACCGTATCGGGAAATGTCTTTCCGAATCTGGTGGCTTTGCCGACGAAATGGCGCAAACCGTTTCGCATCTATCTGCATCGGGCCGCGGACCGGCCGTTGTCGCGTATCGGGGCTCGTCTCGGAGAGTTGCTCGCGGCGTGGGTCAGCGTTGAACCCTGAGGCTTCAGCCGTGCCATACCAAGGTTCCCGCGACGGTGCTCTCGCCCGTAATCGTCTCCGGCTCCGGCACGGTCAACAACAGACTCGACGGGCCCGCCGGTGAGCCGCCACGCTGCATTCAAACCTCTCGAAAGGAGGACACATGCTGATACAGTCGCGTCGATTCCGTAAGGTCACTGCCTGTCTTGCACTCAGCGCCTTCATGCCGCTGACTGCCGCCTGGGCGCAGCGATTTCCCAAGCCGCCGCCGGCGGTAAAGCCCGTCGTCGATCAGTACCTGGTGCTCGGTAATGCGACGCGCGGCTCCGGCGAGCCCATGGTCGCCGTCGATCCGATGAATTCCAAGAACATCATCGTGGTTGGGATGGGAAGCCTGCAGATCCTGCCCGGATATCATGCGCCCGTGACGGCGGGAATGACCGAGATGTACTGGAAAGTGCCCTTCTCGACGATTACGTGGCTAGGGGTCACCAACGACGGGGGCACGACGTGGAAGGTCAAGCGGCTGCCGATCCTCAGCGGCAAGTTCGCGCGCTGCCCGGATCCCTTTGCCGGCGTGACGAAAGACGGCGTATTCATCGCCGGTTGCGAGCCCCGCGAGTCCAGTCCTCCTTACTTGGGAGAGTCGGCCGACGTCGTGTCATCGGACCACGGCAAGACTTGGAGTGCGCGGGCCGATGGCGTCAATTCGTTCAACCGCGCACCCTACCCAAGATTTGCGCCGGGCCTCAAGCCGCGCATGGGCGGCAACTCGCCATGGGATCGTCCGTTTCTCACCTTCGATGATCAGACAGGGGTCGTGTACCTGACCGACTCGGGTGGCCAGACCGCAGCCCCTGTGGGCAGCGGCGAGAAATGGCGGCAAGAGTCGTATGTGACCGCGTCGCACGATGATGGGCGGAGTTGGGGCACGATCTACGGCGATGATGACCCGCAATGGCCACAGCTCGCGCGGGCCTCGCTCGCGGCCGGGCACGGCAAGCTTGCCGAAGTGTACGTCGCCTCTTCGGTTCCGCGCAGCCGGCATGCGCATTGTCCGTGCGAGGTGTTCGGTATCAGCAGCAATGGGGGACGCAGTTTCGTGCGGCACGTGATGAGCAACGTGCACGTCTGGAAGGCCCAGGGCGTGTTTCTGCCAGGTGGATCCGTCGGCAATCTCACGGCAGATCCGAGCGTCGCCGGACGGTACTCCGTGCTGCGTTACCTCGCCGGTCCCGTGCCACATTACCAGGTGTCCACCAGCAATGACTACGGGCGGACATGGTCGAGATTCGTGTCGGTCGGAAGCGCACCGGGCGCCAGCTGGCTGGTGAAGCCGTGGCTCGAATACTCGCGGTTCGGCGTGCTCGGGCTGGAGTGGCGGGCCATCTATCCGAGCTACCGCTACGATGTCTGGGCGGCGATCTCGACGGACGGCGGGAAGACCTTCAGTCCGCCCCTGCGCATCAGCAGCGCCCGCTCGCCTGGGACGAACTACTACCGGAACGACGGGAATTTCGGGGACGACGTGCAGGACTTCTCGATGTCGCGCAACCACATGTTCGTGGTGTGGTCCGACTTCCGCTCGGGCTTCCTCGGCACCTGGATCGGCCGCGTACCCCTCTCGGCGTTCGAGTGCCGCCAGGTGCAGGACTGCTATTAACAGGCGCTGGATCGGGGCTCCTGCCCCGCCCAGCGCCGTTGAGCCAAAAAGCGTGGTCTTTGGCTCAACGCCCGCCACCTGCGGCGGCGGGCACCTCCGTGTGCCTGTCACGCGTTCGTGCCGCGTCATGACTCGGGGTGGACGTGCATCCATGAGCAACTACTGAGCCAATCATCGTCACTTCGCGGCCGCGCCGGCCAGGGAGTGCCGGCGAGACTCTCGAGCGCGGATGATCGTCGCTATACTATGCTTCGAGCGCCGCTGGGGCGTTGCGGGGAGAGCTGAGCACAATGACTACAGGTTCCGCGGCGGCTGCGAAGGGGAGGTCGAGGGCCGGCAAGCGCGTGGGTCGCAAGAGCGAACGGCGCGGCGAAACTGAGAGCTCGCGGGAGGAGATTCTGGCAGTCGCCACCGAGGAGTTTGCGCAGCGCGGGCTCTCAGGAGCCCGCGTCGATGCGATCGCCGAACGCACGCGCACCTCCAAGCGGATGATCTACTACTATTTCGAGAGCAAGGAAGGTCTCTACAAGGCCGTGCTGGAGCACGTGTATTCGCAGATCAGGTCGATCGAAAGTCATCTGGACGTCGACTCCCTGGCACCCATTGAGGCCGTGCGGCGCATCGTCGAGCTCACGTTCGACTACGATGAGAGCCATCCCCACTTCATCAGCCTGGTGAACGTCGAGAACGTCAACCACGGCCAGTTCGTGTCCAAGCTGGTGGCCATCCGTAAGCGGTACTCCAATATCCTGCAGCTGATGCAGTCGGTACTGGACCGCGGTGTGGCGAGCGGCCAGTTCCGCGCCGACGTCAGCGCAATTGACGTGAGGCTGGTGATCGCCGCGCTGTGCTTCTTCCGGGTGTCGAACCGCTACACCTTCGGTGCGCTATTCGATTGCGACCTCGCCGATCCGCAGATGAGGCGCCATCACCGGCAGATGATCGTCGATGCGGTATTGCGCTTTTTGCGCGCCTGACCCTGCCGAGTCGCTCGCTCCCCTGTCTCGTTTCTGAGGGCGGGTACTCCCGCCATGCCCGCGTGATCTGAATTCCCTCCCCCGAGGGTTCCGCCATCATTGTGCGATGCACGCAACAGCAACAGCGGTTGACGTGTACGATCTAGTTCGTATAATTGCACCCAGATTAAGGATAAGTGGGGGGGCGCTGCGGCGAATCGATGCCGGGGCGTTCAATGGCGACCGGGAGAGCTTCACCCGGTCGAGCAATACCGCGAACACACCTGCGTTGCTTGAAAACGACGCGGGACGGGCTGGCTCGTCTTGGCAACTTTCAGATAGGGGGCTTACTGTGGAGAGTGCACTGAATTCGAACACCCATCGGCCGAAGCTGGCCGATCTCCATTGGCTCGTCCGGCGCACCATCCGTGCCGCCGGAATGTCGCTCGCGCTCGGCGCGTTCGCTGCGCCGGCGCTCGCGCAGCAAACAAGTGGGACGGCACCCAAGACCGGCTCAGATCCAGCGCAGGCCTTGTCCGCGCCTGCCGCCCCGGGCGGCTCCGATTCATCGAAGGCCGCCAGCGTCGCGGAGCTGCGGCAGGTCGTGGTGACCGGAACGATGCTTCGCGGCGTCCGCGCGCCGGTCGGGGCCAGCCTGATCACCATCGGCCCGCAGAAGATCGCCGAAACCGGCGCACAGACAGTGCAGCAGGTTCTCGAGAACAACCCGGCCATCACCGGGTTTGGCAGTCCCGCCCAGGGCTCTCAAGGCAGCTTCGACGCCGCCGGCACCTATGCGCCGACGATCCACGGCCTCGGCGCGAGCGCCAGCAACGGTACTTTGGTGCTGGTGGACGGGCAGCGGATGGTGCTCGGCGGCATCACGCACACGCTCTCCGACCCGAACATCATCGCGCCCCTGATGATTCAGAGCATCCAGATCCTCCCCAACGGCGCTTCCTCGACATATGGATCGGACGCCGTTGCGGGAGTGATCAACATCATCACCCGCAAGAATTTCAAGGGTTTCGAGGCGACCGGCCAGTATGGGTTCGCCAACGGGTACAACGCGGAGAATGGCGGCGTCCTCTGGGGCGACAGCTTTGGCAACACTTCGGTAATGGCCTCCATCAATTACGAGCAACGGAGCTCGCTGGGATATTCCCAGAGAGCTTTCAGCCGAGATGCCAACTACAAATCGAAGGGTGGGGCCAACTTTGACAACTACAGCTGCTCGCCGGCGAGCGCGCAGGTCGGCAAGAGCTTCTACCTGTATCCGTACACGAACGGCCCCGCCAGCGAGGCGGGCTGCACCACCAACGGTCAGGCGGATCTGCTGCCGCAGGAAGCCCGCACCAATGTCATGGTGAAGCTCACGCACGTCGTCAACGACAACCTCTCATTCAACGGCTCCCTCATATACTCGAACGAGTATTACCGCGCCTCGCAGCCCCGCGGCGCCATATCGGCCACCGCGTATGGGCCGGGAAGCGCGCCTCCGGGCGGCGCTGGCCAGATCAATCCGTTCTTCCAGGGTCCTCCCGGGGCGACCTCGGAGATTGTGAATTTCAATGCCAACAGTCTCCTCGGGCGCGGCGCATACTCCTCGGGCGGAACCAAGACCACCATGGGAAGGTTCAATGCGATATGGGACTTCAGCAGGAACTGGGAGGCAACCTTCGGAACGACGGTCGGGGAGTCCGATAACTCGGAGAAGATCATCGGCCAGATCTGCGGCAGCTGCTTCGATCTCGCCGTCAATGGCACCACCAACGCGAGCGGAAACCCGCTCCTGCCCTCGGTTCCGGGCACGACAACGGTGGTGACGGACCTGCCGCTGACGACATCCAATGCGCTCAATGTCTGGAGCCCGACGGGCGCGGGCACTTCTACCGCGGTGCTAGGCAGGCTGGCGGACAACTCGATCGTGGAAAGCTCGCTCCAGACCTTCAAGGACGTGCTGCTCAAGATCGACGGCCCGGTCTTCCACATGCCGGCCGGGTCGGTGAAGGCGGCCGTAGGCGCGGAATATCTGCACTATGGGATCGCGCAGCAGGCCGTTGAGCCGAACAACACCGGGCCATCCAGCCAGGGCTCGATCGACGTGCTCCTGAACTGGGGACGCGACGTGAAATCGGCCTTTGCCGAGGTACTGGTGCCCGTTTTCGGCGGCGACGACCAGGCGATGCTGCTCAAGCGCCTCACCCTGGATATCTCCGGCCGCATCGATAACTACAGCGACGTCGGCTCGACGGAGAATCCGCGTTTCGCGGTCGACTGGAGCCCGGTCAACGATTTGACGATCCGCGGCGACTACTCGCGGACGTTCGCCGCTCCGGCGCTGACCAGCATCGGTGACAACGGAGTCACCGTGGAGTCCGGTTTCTCCGGCACGACGGTCGTCAGCAATCTTTCGATTCCGAACACCTTCCCCAATGCGATCGGCCTGCCTGGCTGCACGGCCGCGACACCCTACTGCACCATCGGCAATGCATCCGTGCCGGGCATGGAGGTGAATGGGCCGAATGCCAACCTCAAGCCGGAGACGGGCAAGAGCTGGTCCTTCGGGTTTACGTGGACTCCGCACCAGGTGCCCGGGCTCACCGTCGATACGACGTTCTGGAATGTCGAGTATTTCGGCATGATCACCTCGCCGCTCGCAACGTTCGCCATCAGCTCTCCTGCTCTCAGTCCGCTTCTGACGCTCTTCCCCAGTGGGGCGACGCCGGGGCAGATCGCCGCTCTGGCGGGAAACAGGCCGCAGACGGGCGCGCTTCCTGCCAACGTCTACTACATCTACAATTACGAGCAGCAGAATGCGATCGACCTGGAGGCGAAGGGCATCGACAGCACGGAGAGCTACGTCAGGTCGACCTCCATCGGCACCTTGAGTGCGGACCTGCAGTGGGCTTTGAATCTCAAGATGGCGGAGCGGTTCGGCAGCAGTGGCTCGTGGTTCGACGTGCTGAACACGGATGGGTTCAATACCACGTTCCCGACGATGCGCATCGGCGCGACGCTCGATCTGGGGTGGGCACGCTCGGCCTATAGCGTGCACCTGATCACGAACTACGAGGGCTCGTACTACAACTGGAACGGAGCCGGGCCATTTCCTCTGAAGCGCAATGCCCAGTTCCAACCGATTGGCGGCGGTCAGGGGATTCCGTCGCTCACGATCTACAACGCATTCGTGTCCTATGCGCCGCCCAAAGGCAGTCCGCTGCACGGCGCCGCGTTCACGCTGACGGTGAACAATCTTCTGGATACCAGCCCACCGTTTTATAACAGTCCTTTTGGCTATGATTCGAACGCCGCCAATCCGATCGGGCGGGAGGCGATCCTGGCTGCCAGCTACAAGTGGTGAACGGAGCGGGTTGAGCTCCGCTTCTGCTGACCCCTCGCCGCCGCGGCGGTGCCCCTGTGGCCGCCGCGGCGGTTTCTCGTCCGCGCCCTATTTCAGCACCACCGTCCTTCTTCCATTGTGGAACACGCGCCGCTCGGCATGCCATTTGATCGCTCTATTGAGCGCCACGGTCTCGAGCTCGCTGCCCACCACGGCCATGTCTTCGGCCGACTGGGTGTGATCGACGCGATCGACCTCCTGCTCGATGATCGGACCTTCGTCGAGGTCCGCGGTCACGTAGTGGGCGGTGGCGCCAATCAGCTTCACGCCACGCTCGTGCGCCTGGTGGTAAGCCTTGGCGCCCTTGAAGCCGGGCAGGAATGAATGGTGAATGTTGATCGCCCTGCCGTCGAAGTGGCGGCAGGCATCGCCGGTGAGAATCTGCATGTAGCGCGCCAGAACCAGGAGCTCCGCGTCCGCATTCTCGAAGAGCTCGATCAGGCGCCGCTCCTGCTCCTGTCTGCGGCCGTCGATGATGGGCAGGTAGTGGTATGGGACGCCATGCCATTCGACCAGGCTCCGCATGTCCTGGTGGTTGGAGACCACCGCCACTACCTCGACCGGCAGCGTTCCGGTGCTGCAGCGGTGCAGGATGCTGTTGAGACAATGGCCGTGGCGGGAGACCGCGATGAGCACCCGGCAGCGCCGCCGTACATCGTGGAAGCGCCAGCGCATCTGCAGGCGCTTGCCGACCCGCTCGGCGAAGCTCCGGTCGAGGGCCTCGAGGTCCGGCATGCCGTTGCCGTTGTCATGAAACACCGTGCGCATGAACGACGTGCGCGTGTACGGGTCGTTGTGATGCTGCGCCTCGGTGATGTTGGCGTTGTGCTCGGCGAGAAATCCTGCGACGGACGCCACGACACCGGTCGTGTCAGGGCAGGAGGTGGTCAGGACGTGAAGCGGCGGGCTGCGCTCGCCGGCCGAAGTCCCGGACCCGGCGGCGGCGGGCTCCGCTCGAGCCGGCGCGTCGATGGGGGAATTTGACAAGGAAGACTCGGACTCAGGATTGGACGGTGAATTTGCTTCCGTCGGGTGCGAGATCGAAGGCGCCGTCCCTCACCGCGCGCAGCCAGCCGGCGGTCGCCAGAGCGCCTCCGAACGAGTACACGTGCGGCTGCACGAGGCGCGAGCCGGATTGGCCGGCACATCCCCGCACCAGACCGAGCAGCATCTCATCGGGGCCGCCGGCAAGGCCGGTCAGGCTGGCCACGGCGCCCATATTGCTCACGAGCGAGCCGATGGAGGTGCCGACGCCGCATTGCATCGCGAATTTGAGCAGTTTCGTCAGCGGCGCGGGGCCCGCGATACCGACGTGGACCGGCAGAGTAATGCCTTCCTGGGTCAGCATGCGGTCCCAGGCGCAGACGCCAGTGGGATTGAAGCCGAACTGGGTGACGATGTGCACGGCGATGCCCGATCGGGCCGAGAATTCCTGCTTGGCGCGCAAGGCGGCGAGCAGTTCCGCGGGCGGCACCGCCGGGTGTCCTTCAGGATGTCCGGCCACCCCGACTTGCTTCAGCCCCGCCCGCTCCAGCGCGCCGGTGGCGATCACCTCCAGCGTGCTGTTGAAGGGCCCGAGCGGACGAGGGAGATCACCGGCAACCAATAGAATCCGCTCGATACCGTGCTCGTTCAGGCGCGCGAGGGCATCCTTCAAGGCCTGCTCGCTCGGCACTCTGCGGGCTACGATGTGCGGCGATGGCGTGAGGCCCACGGACCGGACCTTGATCGCGACACGCACCACATCCTCGATTGACGCCTTTGGCGTATGTGCGACGTAGACCGGCGTCCCCGCCGGCAGCTGCTGCGCCAGAGCCTCGAGCAGCTTCTCGTCGTGGGCGGAGACCTCCGTCGAGGCATTGCGCGCGAATGCGACTACGGCGCGCTTCAGGTCACGGAGGGTGTTCTGCCCGGGGGCGCTGATCTGGCTGTGACGCGGATTGGGGCTCATGAGGCTCGTCTGGCTCTTGGTGGGGTCGAAACGGCCCGTTGGCAAAGGCCACGAGCGCCCTAAACGTTAGCGCGTCCGCAGAGGAAGCAGAAATCGCAAATTGAGATAGGAGGCATCTTGAATGGAAATACGGGTCGTGGATTGCGCCCGCCGACGAGAGCCGATTGCACTGCCGGCGGAGTCCCCGCCCGTCACGGAGAGTCCGTGACCGCGCGCCGTTCCTGGGCGGCGGAAGGCGACGGCGGTTGCGCCGCTTGCCGAGTGAAAATAGTTATGGTAAATAAGCATTATCGTTCGCGTACGGCGGTCCCTGATGAGAATGCGCAGCACCCGCGCGAAGCCGGCGCCCCCGGCCGCTGACTCGACAGCACCCAGGCCCGTGCACCTGGGACCGCTGCGCGAGTTTGTCGGCTACCGGTTGCGGCGCGCCCAACTGTCGGTGCTGGCCGGTTTCGAGTTGGCGCTGCGCGAGCTCGGACTCTCTCCGGGGCAGCTCTCCGTTCTGATGGTGATTGCGCACAACGAGGGACTGACGCAATCGGATGTCTGCGCGGCGCTCGGCATCCAGCGCGCCAATTTCACGCCGCTTCTGCATGACCTCGAGGCGCGGGGCTACGCCATACGCGAAGTGCTGCCTGCGGATCGTCGATCAAATACGTTGCGCCTGACGCTGCTCGGACGGGAAGCCGTCGCGCGGGCGCTGGCGCTGCACGAGCGGCTCGAGAAGCGAATCACGAGGTGTCTCGGCGCCACCGGCCGCTCGCAGCTCATCGAGCTGCTGCAAAAGCTGGAAGCCCTTTGATCGTCTCCTTTCACGAATTCTCGACGGGAGTCATACAGCGGTGAGCCAGGAAATCGTCTCGCTCGACCGGCAGGACGGCATCGCCGTGATCACGATCCGCAATCCGCCGGTCAATGTCATCAGCGCCGGCGTGCGAGCCGGATTGAGGGATGCGCTCACCGAGCTGGAGGGCATGAAGGACGTCCGCGCGGCCGTGCTCACGGCCGACGGGACCACCTTCTGCTCGGGCGCCGATATCGGGGAGTTCTCCGGTCCGCCGAAGGAGGCGGAGTACCGGGACCTCTTTCGACGGCTGGAGCAGTTCCGTCTTCCGATCGTGGCCGCCCTGCACGGCACGGTTCTGGGGGGCGGTCTCGAGATGGCGCTGGCGTGTCACTACCGTATTGCGGCCGCCGGGACCCGGCTCGGGCTGCCGGAGCTGACGCTAGGCATCATCCCCGGCGCCGGCGGTACGCAGCGTATGCCTCGTCTGATCGGGGTCGAGAAGACGCTCGAGCTGCTCTTCAGCGGCCGTCCCGTCGATGCGGCGCAGGCGCTCGAGCTGGGGTTCGTCGATCAGGTGAGCGAAGGCGGGCTGCTGGCGGCCGCCGTTGCCTACGCGCGCTCGTTGGCAGCGCAGGGCTGGGGACCCCGGCGTACCTGCGATGCCACCGTGGATCCTGACAGCGCAACACCGCAGATCATCGAACGCCTGACCGCGAAAGCGAAAAGGCAGTTCCCCCATCGCGTCGCGCCCTTCAGCGCCATCGAGGCGGTCATGGCCTCTCTCGTGA
>JABBNZ010000104.1 GCA_019352035.1 Pseudomonadota bacterium
GCGCACCGAGGGCCCGGGGTCTGACGCCAATCAAACGACCCGGGCCTTCGTCTATGTGCGTCTCACACCTTTAGCATAGCCGAAGCGGACGAAGCCGCACCCGGGGCGCAGGCGCGCACAACCCCAGGCATCCAATCGCAGCGGTAGATCTCTGCCCGGCCGGACGGCCGGTCAGACTGCACCGCCGCTGCGCGGCGACGCGCCCGAAGAACAACGTATTGAAGGGGGGGAAATCGGATGAAGACGAGAGTGGCGGTCTTGACCGCCCTCGAGACTCAGGCGGTCATATCAAAACCGCGCCCCAACCCCAGAATCAGGCGGTTCCTGGCCACCGTTCACACTCGAGAACATCCGCCTCGGAGTCGGCCTCGGTTTCTTCCTCCGAGAGCACGATTTCGACCACTGGTGGTTCCCCTTCGATTTCGAGCTGCGCCCAGTCCGCTTCGGAGAGTCGCTCGGCCTTCCCCAGGGCTTGCCGCACCGCCGCCTCTGGGGATTGCGCCTCGACCGTGAGAATCGCGCGATGGAACGTCGGGCGCATCACGCGAACGTAGTACTTCGATTTCATGAGAATCACGCCTCGGTTGCGGTTGACGAAGTCACGGCTCCTATGGGATGTTCCGCCTCACGGCGTAGCCGACGCCGAACTCCGATGGATCCACCCCCGCGGGATCCCTCGCGCGGAGCAAAGGGGAGCGAACTCCTCCGGTTGACCCGGTCGTGCGTTTCTTCGCAGCGCAGCCGAGGGCGGGGGCCGCGGCTGCGCCGAGCGAGGAGAAGCGATGACCGCCCACCGAGATTTTAAGAGAATCATCCGCGAGCGCCAGAGCAAGACCGGCGAGTCCTATACCGCCGCGCGCACCCACGTCATACGCGAGCGCGCGGCCCTGCCCGGGGAGACGGACCGGGGGTCCGTCGCTCAAGAGCCCGTGAGGCTCGATGCCGCGGTGCTCAAGGTGAACCGGCAATCGGCTCGGGTGCGTGTCCTCGGCGAAGCCGGCCAGATCACGTTCCGTTCCCGGGACGTGTGGCAGGTCGTACCGGGCCATCTCGTGGCGCTCGCCATCGAGAAGCGCTGGAGCTGGAAAGGCGACGACTACGCGAGCGGGCGGATCGAAAATCCGCGTATCGCCGTCGACCGGCTGGCTCTCACGCCGCTACCGCTGCGCGACGGTGGGCTCGAAGACCTGCGTTCCGCCTATGAGCCCTTCCGCAGGCCGGACCCCTACGCGCCCCTCTGGCGGAAGCTCACGGCGCAACCGCGCCCCGGGTTCGTCATGGACCCGATCGCCTGGGGTCAATTCCCGGGCGCGGGCGATGAGGAGAATCCCACCTGCGATGCGGCCGAGCTCGCCCAGGCCGGTCAAACCGAAGAGGCCAACGAGCTCCTCATGGAGACCCTGGGCACCGACCTCCGATGCATCGATGCCCACGCGCACCTCGGCAACCTCGAATTCGGTCACGCGCCGAAACGCTCCATCCTCCACTACGAGATCGGGATGCGTATCGGCGAGCTCTCACTCCCACCAGGCTTCGATGGCGTGCTGCTCTGGGGACACATTTACAACCGGCCTTTCCTCAGATGCTTGCACGGGTACGGATTATGTCTGTGGCGTCTGGGAGAACTCGCGCACGCCCAGCGCGTTTTCGAGCGCACCCTCGCGCTCAGCCCACACGACAATCAGGGTGTGCGATTCTGTTGGGATGATGTTCGCCATGGCCGAAGCTGGGAGGTGGCTCAGGTGCAGGAGGCGCTGGATCACGCATGAGATCGAAGCCTCCGCGCATCGGCAATGACCTGCAGGCGTGGATCACGGCACGCAATCGCCACCGCCTCTCACACGCTCAAGTGCAAATGGCTCGGGAGCTAGGCATGAACCCGCGGAAACTCGGCAAGCTCGATAACGCCGATCAGGAGCCCTGGAAGCTACCGCTGCCGGCCTTCATCGAATCGCTGTACCTGAAGCGTTTTGGCAAGGACCGTCCCGAGGTGGTGCAATCCATCGAGGAGCGCGCTCGTCATCTGGAACAGAAGAAGGCGGCTCGACGCGAGGCGAAACGGTTGAGACGCGAGGGATCGCCCTGACCGGAGGGTTCCGGGCGCAGGTGGTGGGACGACCTATCCCTGCGGTGCCCAGATCGAGCACGCGACACTGCTGCGCAGCCAAGCACCAGATGTGCGCCATTGTCGCGGGGCTCGGGTGATGGTCCATTCCCTGAGTGCATGGTAGCGCCGTAGACTAACCACATACCGGTGAGCCGGCCGGCCATGCCGCTGGACGGTGACGGTGGCACCACCGGTGCGCCGATAAGCGCGAACGGTGGCGATGAGAGCAGGGGCCTCAGAGGCACGGTAGCGATGTTCAGCGCCTCATCGCCATCGCCGGGCGGCAAAGGACAGCGCCGCCCCCGCATGCATGGTCTACCGTCTCGCTGGAGCCGTGTGCCAGAAATGTGTCGAGCTCAGATTGGGTGTGCCAGGAATGTGCCATGGATAGGCTGGTTTGAGGGGTGGCAAGCGCTGCAAGTTGTTGATTTATAAACCCCTGTACCTGCCTCGATCCGCTTGAAAATCCGCGTGTCGGTGGTTCAATTCCACCCCTGGCCACCATCTCTCCCTAGTTTCTCCCAGGGAAATCGCTACCCCGCGGACTGGAGTGCGTCGAATCGGGCATTTTGGACCAATTTGGACCAGTGCCCCGCGACTCCGAGCCGTTTAAAACGCCTGGCTAGACGGGTCTCCACCCCTTAACCGGAGACCTTGCAATGGCAGCGATAGACCGACGCGGCAAGAACAGCTGGCGCGCCCGAGTTCGCATCCCGGGATTCGGGAGCAATCCCGAGGTCATGATTCAGAATGCGGTGTACGGGCATGTGTCCTGGCGGTTCTCGCCGCATTTCGCAGTGGCGGCCGGTTTCCGGCATTACCACTACAGCCTGCATGAGACGTCGACCGAGTTCGGATCGAACACCGTGCTGGCGGCGGAAGGCAACACGGTTCCGTACAATTTCGCGACGTCGATATCGGCGAGCGGAACCGTCCTCAGTGTCACGCTGACGTACAACATCGATTCGAGTCACATGCTGTACGTGAGAATCGACAAGGGCTTCCGCCTCGGCGGGGCCGGCGCCGATACCGGGCCGATCCCGGTGGCTCCCGCCAACAGCACCAATCCCGTGCTCGGGGTACAGGTCGCCAACGAGTGCGGATTGCAGGCCAGAGTGCTTCTCACGAGCACGTGCAATCCAAACATCTTCCTGCAGGCGCCGACGACCTACGGGTCGGACTCCCTGTGGAGCTACGAGCTTGGCGAGAAATCGGAATTCCTCCATCACCGGTTGCTCGTCAATCTCGATGGATATCTCGAGGACTGGTATCATCCGCAGCTTGCCACCAATGTCGCCGGCTTCGGCTTCACGGTGAACGGCGGCAATGCCCAGATCAAAGGCATCGAGGGACAGCTGCAGGCCCTGTTGCCCGGCGGATTCGACCTTTCGCTGAACGGCAGTTACGTCGACGCGAAGTTCGTCCAGACCAACGCCCTGGCCGGATATCCGGCGGGCACGCGGGTTCCCGACACGCCCGAGGTATCCGCATCCGCCATCCTGGGATGGAAGCACTATCTGGGCAACAATCTCTCCCTCTACGGCTCGCTCGAGGATGACTACACGGGCACGAGGACCGACTTGCCCTTTGGAGTCACCGCGACGTTGCTGACGATGAATCAGATGCTGATCCATCTGCCCGCCTATCAGATCGCGAACCTCCGCTTCGGAATCAGAGGCGAGCGGGATGGCGGCGATCATTGGAGCGCGGCGCTGTTCGTGAACAATTTCACCAACAACATCGTGCTACTCGATCCGCAGCCCCAGATCTCATTGCAGGACGCGGCATTCTCACGCTATGTGGTCAGCCAGCCGCTCACTGCGGGCATCGATCTGAGCTATGCATTCCACTGACGGACGCGTCGGCGTGGGTCAAATTGGGTGAGACACGTCGCGCCATCGCGAGGCTGAGATGATGCATGCGCGAGCATGCCACTTTTCATCGTGATGGCGCGATAGTGTTGCCGCGTGAGTCTCGAACCGGTTCGCGGCGGTCGACGGCGGCCACCGAGCCATAAGGGAATAGGGCGCTTCCTCGAACAGAGCCCATCACAGCACGACCTCTGGAGTGAGGTGAACCGCGGGCTATTCCAGTGAGATCTCCCCTTTGAACTCGGACTTCAGGCTGAGGCCGGGGATCTCCAGGGTGATCCTGCCGGGGAGAGTCTCCTTTCCGGAGACTGCGCCGCGCGCCAGGGCGCTCGCGACCGCCTGCTCGATCTCGTGCTGGCCGTTCAGTCCGAAGGACTTCAGGAACTTGCGTATGCTCAGATTGAAGACTTCCTCGTTCATCGCAAGCCTCCGGAACTTTGCCTATGCCGTTGCGAGACGCTGGACGGCGTCGGATGATCTGCCCAAATTGGCGACTCGGTCAACAGGATGCGCGTGCGGGCGATCGCGCTTCAGTTCTGCCCAGCGGCCGCGGGTGGAGAAGCGTAGCCGGACAGGAGGACATTCACTGCGCGCCGCCGCTCGAAGGACACTCGTCCGATTTCCGAGTGCCGCGATTCGGCGATCGAGAGGCGCCTGATCGCGATCGTCTCCGGTGAATGAAGCACGGCGAGGAACCGCTGTCTGACGTTGACGAAGGAAGGTAGCGGAAGGTTGGCTCGGTGCAAAGGAGCGACTCGTGCGGTATCGCGCAGACCCAGGTGCTCGGCAAGGGTGCCTGGGTGATTCGCTGTTCCCCGCAGCCTCGACTTGGCCCAGACGACCTGCGCGAGGCTGGCGATAAACCCCGTAATCGACGATAATGATGGCTATGAGCCGTTCTACAGCTTTCGATCTCATCCCAGAGAATGTTCCGGCGATGCTCCAGGCGCTCGGTGCGAGGCTGCGCGCCGCGCGCCTGCGCCGCAGGCTCCGGCAGGAAGATGTGGCCGCGAAGCTCGGGTTCTCGCGCGACACCATCAACGCGGTCGAACACGGCAGCATGACCACAAGCGTCGGAGCGTACTTGAGCGTGCTCTGGGTTTACGGCCTCCAGCGGGAAGTCGAGCTCCTCGCCGACCCGAGCCTCGATCGAGAAGGCGCGGCGCTCACGTTCGATGTGGGCGAGAAACGCGTGAAGGTGAGAAAGGGACATGCCGTCTGAGTACGACGAGCTGTGGGTGTGGAACACCCTTCCCAGTGAGCCAACACCAGTGCTGTGCGGCCGGTTCCAATGGACAGCAACGCCGGGCGCTCCTGGCGGCTCCGGTGTCGGTCGGTTCGTCTAATGCCCGCACGTACCTGGACCGATCCGACGCCCGGCCGGTCGATCCCGTGCTTCTGCCGCTTCGGGATGCTGAGTTCACGACTACTACCCTCGGCGGGATCTTCTCAGCGCTTCACGATGCCGGTCCCGATTCCTGGGGTCGATTCCTCATCGAGCGGCTCTACGGACCCCAGAGGGAGCTCGGGTATCTGCTGCTTGCCGCGGGTGAGCGCACCGGTACGCTCGATTTCTCTATGGCGCGCGAGACGTCTCCCCCCGAGTCACGCGTCCTGAACGGCATCGAAGAGCTTGCACACGCTGCGCGTGCGGTGCGCGCGGCAGAAGGGAACGGGGAAATTCCGCAGGAATTTGTGCAACTCCTCGCCTGCGGCACTTCAAACGGCGGAGCGCGGCCGAAGTTCACGCTCTTTCACCAGGGTGAGCTCTGGATCGCGAAGCTGCCCTCCGGGAAGGACTTCCTCCAATACCCATCGATGCCGTTGCGCGAATGTGCGGCGCTCGATCTCGCCGCGCGCTGCGGTATCGAGGTGCCGGAGCATCACCTCGTCGACGCCAGAGGCGTGCCAGCCCTTCTTGTGCGCCGTTTCGATCGCAGGGGGAGAGAGCGCCTTCCCTATGCCAGCGCGCGTACCGTGGCATGGTCCAATCCAGAGGTCATGCGCTACAGCTACATGGCCTCCTATACCGGCCTCTCACAGGAGCTCGCGCGCTGGATACGTAACCCTACCGAGGATCGGCGCTCGCTCTACGAGCGAATCGTGTTCAACGCGGCCACTGGCAACGGCGATGACCACGACGCCAACCACGGCCTTGTGCTCGATCGCCCTGAGTATGGCTATCGTTTGGCGCCGCTTTTTGATCCGGTCGCCTCGACCGACCTTCCAGCCAAGGATCTCGCCATGGCCTTCGGAGAGGATGGTAGGCGCATCAGTTCGCACAATCTCCTGTCCCGGCCCGGACAATTTGGCCTCGATCGTGAGCACGCAGAAGATCTGCTGAAGCGGATCGGCGCGACTGTCGCTCGGTGCTGGCGGGAAACTTTGCTCACGCTCGGGGCTGATCAGCGACAGGTCGATCGGCTCGCCTCGTGGTTTGCTTTTGCCGACAAGCTTGCGGGAACGGAATCGAACCCTTGAAGACCTCGCCGACGGATTGCCCGCAAGGCCACCCATTCTTTGGCTGGGGAGCGTCGGGATCCTATATTGACGGCGGGTTGGCTCGCTGCCGAAGCAATCGGCACCGCGCGATGATCGCCTCGAACGGCTCCGGATTATCCAGTAGCACGCCGTCCTCGGTCATCTTGGTGTAGTCGGCAGCGAGGAGCTCGAGCGCCTCTCCCGCTGGAGCGAGTTGCAAATTGCCGGATACCGCAGCTCCGCAGTCGATCCTGTCCCTCCGCATCCTTTTCCGCGAAGAACCCGCTCTTCTCGCCGTATGCGCCGCTGGATTGTGTCCGCGCGCGATGCCCTGAAAATCCGCGTGTCGGTAGTTCGATTCCGTCCCTGGCCACCAATCAATCAACATTGGCGCGTGCGAGCGGCTGCCTCGAAAAATCTCACGTCTTGGTCGGTTGCCGGTTCGCGTCGCAGGCACCTGGATGCACCGAAGCGCTTATCCGTCAACTTCGAAACAGGCTGTTCAGCTTCGCGCGCTCCAGCGTCACGAAAGTCTCTCCGGGCTTGGGCGCTGGCAACAGGAATCCACCGCGAGGAAGTGCTTTCGAGAGTTCCTGACTGCAGGTTCCGTCAACCCAGAAGAGCTTTAGCGTGTCTTGCTTGATGTTGTAAAAGAGAAAACGTTAGTTGACTCGCGGGTCATGTCCGAGTGCGGATCAGCAGATTTCGCGGAGATTGTTCTCGCCGAAACGCATGCTAATGGGTCGCTGATAAAGATGGATGTGCTAAATGCACCTTCCTGCCAGCCGGCTAAGGGTGGCGAGGGCAGTTGCGAAGGGGGTCAGTTCGTTTGGCGATGCGAATGAAACGTTATTGACGAATTCTTCATATTCCTCGGCCCACAGAGCATCAGTGCCCAGCCGCTCGAGCATTTTGGCGAAGCGCTCTGCGGGCTCGATCGGTGCCCGGCCGCCTCGTCCTATATCTCTCCTTGCCGCTTGGGCGAGCAAAGTCCCGAAGGCTGACGACGCCGGGGCGCGCGCTTCCAGCGCGGCCGGGCCGTGCAGGTGTCAGATGAGCGGTATGCGTCCGTAAATCCGCGTCTGTCGGTTGAAGGAGTTTGCGGCGACACTGCGCGCCAGTGATGACGCAGGAGTGCGCCGATGACGACGAACCGCCTTTCCCGCTCAAGACGCCGGAAAGATGTCCGCGCCTGGTGGGCCGAACACCTCTCTGCGCAGGGTAAATCTGGCCAGACGCATGC
This sequence comes from Pseudomonadota bacterium, assembly GCA_019352035.1. GTDB lineage: Bacteria > Pseudomonadota > Gammaproteobacteria > Steroidobacterales > Steroidobacteraceae > 13-2-20CM-66-19. The sequence continues at coordinate 7,703 of JABBNZ010000104.1, forward strand.
CGCCTATTGCCGGGCGCGGGGACTGGATCCGAAGTATTTCACTCTCTGGAAAGGCAAGCTGCGCCAGCCTTCGGCGGCATCCCCTCGCATGGTGCCCGTGGTGGTCAGGCCGAGTGCGGAATCGCCAGCTTCCGCGATGACCGAGATGGTGCCGGGCTCTGCAGCGGTGTGCTTGCGCCTATCCTTGGGCAACGGCCTGTCGTTGTCGCTGGAGATTGCCCCCGGCGCCCTGCCGGCGGTGGTACGGGAGCTCTCGAGGCTCCGATGCTGAAGCTCCCGCCCGACACCCGCATCTTTATGGCGGTGACGCCCGTGGACATGCGGCGCAGCTTCTCGGGCCTGTGCGCCATCATCGCCGAGACACTGGGAGCCAACCCACTGGGGGGGCGATCTATTCCTGTTCCGGGGAAAGCGCTCCGATCGGGTGAAGGCGATGATCTGGGACCGCACGGGACCGGCGATCTGGTACAAACGATTAGAGCGCGGCAAGTACAAGTGGCCGAGCCCAGATGCCGCGGCGATCGAGCTGACCGAGCATGAGCTGGCGCTCTTGCTCGACGGGGTGGACTTCACGCGCATCCGACGTTTGCCGCCGTTTGCGTTGTACGCGCCGCCCCCGTGATCAAGCAAATAGTCGCGTCGCGCACTTTCTCTCGTCAGTGTGTTCGATAGAATATCGACGTGGATCGCACCTCCACCTATCCGACAGACATCGCGACGCTGCACCTGCTCCTGCGTGAGCAGCAGCAGCTGATCGAGTCCTTGAAGGCGAACCTGCATCGGCTTCTGAAGTCGCGGTTTGGGCCCAAGAGCGAGAGTATCGACGTCGATCAGTTCGGCCTCTTTGCCGACGGCAGCCTCGTGATCGAGGTGCCGGCACCGCCTGAGCGCGAGGCTGAGGCTGGCCGATCAGCCTCGACCAGCTATCGCCGGCGCGCGGTACGGGTGCTGAAGAACCTGCCGCGCGTGATCGAGCAGATCTTCACTCGTTGAGTCGTGCAAGGCCAATCAAGTCAACCCACTCACTTATCTGACGTACATCCTCGCCAACGCACGTAACAGGGCCGTGGTGCAGCCGACCCCGGATGAGTTTGCGGATCCTGGCGCCACCCCCGCCGGCGGCTGCGCTCGTTAACAATCTGGAGTAAGATCACGCGTCAGGCAAGACGCGGAATACCGGACGGGTTCCCAGAAGGGCACTGGGAGACGAGTGAGGCGCCGAGCGGTGAGGTTATCGTCTACGACACCCCCGGCGGGGGGTACGCGTAGAGGTTCGACTGGATGGTGATACGGTGTGGCTCACGCAGCCCAGATGGCCGGGCTATTCGCTACGACGCCCGAGAACGTGCTGATGCACTTAAAAAATGTCTCTGCAGACAAAGAATTGGAAGAGGGAGCACCTGCCAAGGGTTTCTTAGTAGTTCAGGCTGAGGCTAGCCGACGGGTACGCAGACAGATCAAGCATTACAACCAGGATGCCATCATTTCTGTCGGTTACCGGCCGAACTCTCGTCGCGCGGTGCGGCTTCGCCAATGGGCAACCGCGACGCTCCGCGAGCACTTGGTGCGGGGCTACACCCTAAATCGCCAGCGCCTCGAGCAGAACGCACGCGAACTGGAATCCGCCCTTGCCCTGGTGCGCAAGGCGGCCTCTGGAGAGGCGCGGACCGGGGATCAGGGTCGCGGCCTGGTGGACATCATTGCCCGCTACACGCAGACCTTTCTCCTGCTGCAACGCTATGACAAGGGGCTGCTGGTCGAGCCTGAAGGTGTGCCCGGCGGAAGACTCCCGAAAATGATTGAAGCCCGCCAAGCCATCGGCGAATTCAAGAAGGATCTGATGGCGCGCGGCGAGGCGACCGACCTGTTCGGGCACGAGCGGGACGACGGACTCGCCAAACTGAGGTTGCATCGTTAGTGGCCTGGATTGGAGAAAAAGGTCACCGGGATAGGTATCTGCTGCTTCGCACAGGGATGTGCGACGCGTGGGGAGGAAGCATAAATGAAGATTTCCAGAGCAAGAACAGGAGTTTTGGCGCCACATGTTACGATCAAAATTGGTGCGTGATTCGCGGCGTGTTTAGCGACGGCGCGGAGAGCTTTGCAGTGCAGTGGGAGATCGCGGACGGAAAGGTATCACGTACTGTTGATGCTTGAAGCCCGGACATAATTGATTTGTTCATTTCACGTATCGATCCACCGGGAAACGTCTACTACTAACTGACTAAATTATTAGAAGCGTATCCTGGACCAAGCCATCATGCCCTCATCGGTTCATCAGACGGAGAGTCTGCTTTTCGGCATCCTGCTGCAGCTCATCGTGATGATCGCGGCCGCGCGGCTGGGCAACCAGTTGCTGCGCCGCTTGGGCCAGCCCGGCGTCATCGGTGAGACCATCGCGGGCCTGGTGCTCGGGCCCTCGCTCTTCGGCCATTTCTTTCCAGGGGTGTCGCTCGCGCTCTTCGGCGCGAAGACCTCGCTGCCGATCACCATCATCAGCCAGATCGGACTGGTCTTTCTGATGTTCCAAATCGGAACCGATTTCGAGTTCGGCCATTTGCGGTGTCCGAAGAACCGCAACGCCACGGTGAGCGTGGCCGCGGCCTCCATAATCGTTCCGCTGATTCTGGGTTTCGGCATCGGCCGGCTCTCCGCGTCCCATCTGGCGGGCTCGACGGATCCCCTCACCTACACGCTGTTCTTCAGTGTGGGAATGGCCATCACCGCGGTCCCCGTGCTCGGGCGCATCCTGCGCGAATTTGGACTGTCGCAGACGGTAGTCGGCGTGGTGGCAATCTCCGCGGCCGCGGTCAACGACGTGACGGGCTGGCTGCTGCTCGCGGCGATCTCTGCCTATGCTTCGGCACATTTCTCGGCAGACGCCATCGGCCTGCAGATCTCGGGAATCCTGCTGCTGGCCGCAGCCGCATGGTTCCTGCTTCGGCCGTTCGCGAAGTGGCTGCTTGCGAGGATGCCGGTCGAGGACGGCCACGTGCCGCCCAATCTCATGACGCTGGTCATCTGTCTGATCTTCGCGATGGGCATCTGCACCTATTGCCTGGGCATTTTCACGATCTTCGGCGGCCTTCTTGCCGGTCTGCTGTTCCATGACAACAAGAAGTTCGTCGAGGCGTGGCGTGCGCAGGTGGGACAGTTCGTGCTGGTGTTCTTGCTGCCCGTGTTCTTCACATACACCGGATTGCGCACGAATATTCTCGGCCTGACTTCGGCGTCGGATTGGCAATGGCTGCTCGTGATTTTCGCCGCCGCGGCGCTCGGCAAGATCGTTCCGGTCGCGATCGCTGGCCGTCTCGCCGGATTCAACCTGCGGGAGTCCATGATCTTCGGCTCGCTGATGAACACGCGGGGCCTGATGGAGCTCATCGTGCTCAACATCGGCTACGACATGGGCTTCATCCCACAAAAGGTGTTCACCATGCTCGTCATCATGGCGGTGGTGACGACGGTGATGACGGGGCCGCTGCTGCGTCTGCTGCTGCCCCGCGTCGGGCACGTCATACCCGTGGGCGTGGAGGCATGAGCGGCGGCCGGGTTGGGCCACTGCAAGCGTAGAGGCACGTGGTCGGAGAAACAGGTCTGCGGCGTCCTCAGGCCGCCGCACAAGTCGGCCAAGAACGGCCAGAGCGAGGCAGCCACGCGATAGACAAACGTCGTGCGGTAATCAACCGGCGGATATCCCCATGATCATTGTCCCCGCGGCATGCTCTCGCGTCGCGCGACTCTTGCGGACGTTTCAGAATAGGCATCAACGAGAGCCCGAGTCGCCGGCAGCGAGCGTACATTTACGATGATCGTCGGATCGTCCTTTTCGGAACTACGGTCACGGACGCAGACCCGCCAGGCGAGGGCGCTCAGCTTGTGCACCGCGGTCTCCACCGGATCGACGCAGGGGAAGGTACGCACTTCGGGCGCATGGCCTTGCGCTTGTGCGACCAGGGAGTGGATCGGTCGTTCGGTCGGTGGCAGGACGGGACTTTCGAGCGCCATTTCGATTCGCAAGTGTGGCCGTAGACCAGGCGCTGGAGCGAATGCGCTCGGAGTTTACGAACATCCGAAAAGGCTTGATGGCGGGCAGTCGCGGGATCGGGATGTCCGATGCCGTCGGAGGCGGTCGTTCGGGATGTCCGATGCCGTCGGAGGCGGTCGTGGCGTCGTAGGGCTCGACGGGACCACTTAGGAACTTCGGATGGGCAACCGGGCATGCGGATCTCGCATCGTCGAGACCATGTCCAGACGTCGGACTCAGGCGGACATTCTGGACGGTAAGTTTTCGGGCTCAGCTATATTTTGGG
>JABBNZ010000105.1 GCA_019352035.1 Pseudomonadota bacterium
GGACGGCTGATCATGCGCATGCCGTTCAAAGGGAAGCGAACCCGCAACCGGATCAGGTCCCGGGTCCAGTCGCGCGAGGAGGCCGCTCGGCGTCCTGGCCTCGCTGCGGCACGGCCGCGGCTCCCGTGGCGTGCCATCGGCAAGGGGCTCGCCATCGGCGCCACGGCGCTCGCGACCTTCTACGTGGTGTTCTGGGCCCTGGACCAGCCGATCCGCACCGTGCAGGTGACGGGACGGTTCCAACATGTCACGCCGCTGCAGATCGAGCGGGTCGTCGCCAGCGAGGTGCGCGGCAGGGGCCTGCTCACCGTCGATCTCGGGGCGGTGAGCCGCGCGATCCACGCGCTTCCCTGGGTCGATGCCGTGAGCGTTGCGCGCCAATGGCCGCACGGACTCACGGCGAGGGTGGTCGAGCAGGTCGCCGCCGCCCGCTGGGGACCCGACGGCCTCGTGAATGACAGCGGCGTGCTCTTCGTGACCGGCGCCAGCCGCTTCCCGGCGGGCCTCGCGCGGCTGTCGGGCCCAGAGGGCTCCGAGGCCGAGGTCACGCAGCGTTATCTCGCCATGCGGCGGCGCCTGAGACCCGAGGGCCTCGACCTCACGGCGGTGCGGCTCGATGCGCGCGGCGCATGGCGGCTCGATCTTTCCGACGGCATCGCCGTGAGGCTCGGCCGCTCGCAGGTGGATGAGCGCTTCGACAAATTCATGAGCGCGGCGCTCGGCATCGTCGAGCATCGCGCCGGGGACATCTCATACGTGGATATGCGGTACACAAACGGTTTCGCCATCGGGTGGAAGGCGGTTGCGGGTCATGCTTAAGCGCTCAGACAGAAATCTCATCGTGGGCCTCGACATCGGCACTTCCAAGGTGGTGGCGCTGGTGGGCGAGGTCGGCGTCGACGGCGCGATCGAAGTGCTGGGGGTCGGCTCCCAGCCCTCGCGCGGCCTGAAGAAGGGCGTGGTCGTCAACATCGAGTCGACCGTGCAGTCGATCCAGCGCGCCGTGGAGGAGGCCGAGCTGATGGCCGGATGCGAGATCCATTCGGTGTTCGCCGGGATCGCCGGCAGCCACGTGCGCAGCCTGAACTCCCACGGTGTCGTCGCGATCCGCGATCGCGAGGTGACCCACGGCGACGTCGAGCATGTGATCGACGCGGCCAAGGCGGTGGCGATCCCCGCCGACCAGAAGATCCTGCACGTGCTGCCGCAGGAGTTCATCGTCGACGGCCAGGAGGGCATCCGCGATCCGATCGGCATGTCGGGTGTGCGGCTCGAGGCGAAGGTGCACATCGTCACGGGCGCCGAGAGCGCCGCGCAGAACATCGAGAAATGCATCAAGCGCTGCGGTCTCGAGGTCGACGACGTCGTGCTCGAGCAGCTCGCTTCGAGCTTCTCCGTGCTCACCGACGACGAGAAGGAGCTCGGTGTGTGCCTGGTCGACATCGGCGGCGGCACGACCGATCTCGCGGTGTTCTCGCACGGTGCGATCCGCCACACGGCGGTGATTCCGATCGCCGGGGATCAGGTCACCAACGACATCGCGGTCTCCATGCGCACCCCGACCCAGCATGCCGAGGACATCAAGATCCGCTACGCCTGCGCGCTGTCGCAGCTCGCCAACCCCGACGAGAGCATCGAGGTGCCGAGCGTCGGCGACCGGCCCGCGCGGCGCCTCGCGCGCCAGACGCTCGCCGAGATCGTCGAGCCGCGCTACGAGGAGCTCTTCGGCCTGGTGCGCGAGGAGCTGCGCCGCAGCGGCTTCGAGGAGGTGGTCGCCGCGGGCGTGGTGCTCACCGGCGGCAGCGCCAAGATGGAAGGCGCGATCGAGCTCGCGGAGGAGGTCTTCCACGTGCCGGTCAGGCTCGGCCTGCCGCAGCAGGTGCAGGGACTGACCGAGGTCGTCCGCAATCCCGTTTTCTCCACGAGCGTGGGGCTGCTGCTCTACGCCCGCGACAACTTCCTGCCCGCGCGTCGCGGGCGGTCCCTGGGCAACGCGAAGACGGCGCTCGACCGTATGCGCGCCTGGTTCCAGGGAAATTTCTGACGCTGACAGACCGTGACGATCAACAAGATGACGATTCTTCAAACCAACCGAATTTCTCTCGAGGAGTGCGCGCAATGTTCGAACTGATGGACGCCTACAGCCAAAGCGCTGTCATCAAGGTCATCGGCGTGGGCGGCGGCGGCGGCAACGCCGTGGCCCACATGGTCACCTCCGGCATCGAGGGGGTGGAGTTCATGTGCGTCAACACCGATGCGCAGGCGCTGAAGCACGCCAAGGTGAAGACGGCCCTGCAGATCGGCACCAACATCACCAAGGGCCTCGGCGCCGGGGCGGACCCGGAGGTCGGGCGCCAGGCCGCGATGGAGGACCGCGACCGCGTCGTCGAGCTGGTCGAGGGCTGCGACATGCTGTTCATCACCGCGGGCATGGGCGGCGGCACGGGCACAGGCGCCGCGCCCGTGGTCGCGCAGGTCGCCAAGGAGCTGGGGATCCTGACGGTGGCGGTGGTCACCCGGCCCTTCGAGATGGAGGGCAACAAGCGCTCGTATGTCGCCGACCACGGCATCGCCGAGCTCAGCAAATTCTGCGACTCGCTCATCACCATTCCCAACCAGAAGCTGCTCACCGTGCTCGGTGCCCAGACGACCCTGCTCGATGCCTTCAAGTCCGCGAACCAGGTGCTGCAGGGAGCGGTGCAGGGCATCGCGGAGCTCATCACCCGGCCGGGCCTCATCAACGTCGACTTCGCCGACGTGCGGACCGTGATGGCCGAGACCGGGATGGCCATGATGGGCTCCGGAGCCGCAAGCGGCGAAGGACGGGCGCGGGCGGCGGCCGAGGCGGCCGTGTCGTCCCCCCTCCTGGAGGACATCAACCTGGCGGGCGCCCACGGAATCCTCGTGAACGTCACCGCGGGCATGGACCTCTCGATCGGGGAATTCCAGGAAGTCGGCCAGATCGTGAAGCAGTTCGCATCCGAGGACGCCACGGTGGTCGTGGGCACCGTGATCGATCCGGAGCTCAGCAATCTCGTGCGGGTGACGGTGGTGGCCACGGGGCTGGGACGGCCGGCCACCGCGGCGCGGCCGGTCGCAGGCTTCCGGCAGGCCGAGGCCGCGCCGGCGCGGGGTGAGCCGCCGACGCTCCGGGAGCGCGATTCGCGGGAACCCCCCATGCGGGTGGTGCGGCGCAGCCCCCTCTCCAGCAGCGATTACGCGCAGCTCGACAAGCCGACGGTCCAGCGCCAGCGGGCGGTGGGCGATGGCCTGCGGCCGGACGTGCAACCGGAGGACTTGCTTGATATTCCGGCATTCCTGCGCCGCCAAGCTGACTGAGCGCAACGGGCCAGCTTGTGATACGGTAGCGCGCCGTTTCGCGCCACGGACCCCAGGGTCCGCGGCAGCCGTTCTGACCTATGTGGTCGTGCGGCACCGCCTCCGGCCTTCGCGCCGGGCGGCCCCGCGAAGCGGCGCGCCACGGCTCAGGTCATCCGTGGCCCCCTCGGGTCGTTGAGAGACGAAGGACTCACGCAGCTATAAACATGGTCGGCCAGCGGACGCTCAAGAACTCGATCCGCGCCACGGGCGTGGGGCTTCACACGGGCAAGAAGGTCCTGATGACGCTCCGTCCCGCTCCTCCCGATACGGGCATTGTGTTCCGGCGAACCGATCTGCCGCAGGCGGCGGAGGTGCTGGCGCACGCGGAGAATGTGGGCGATACGATGCTCGGCACGACGCTCGTCCGGGGCAACGCGCGGGTCTCCACCGTGGAGCATCTGCTGTCCGCGTTCGCGGGCTTGGGTATAGACAATGCCATCGTGGAGCTGTCGGCGCCGGAGGTCCCGATCATGGACGGCAGCGCGGGACCGTTCGTCTTCCTGCTGCAGTCGGCGGGCATCGAGGAGCAGCGCGAGCCGAAGCACTTCATCCGCATCAAGAAGCGGCTGCGGGTGGATGACGGGGACAAGTGGGCGGAGTTCATTCCGTTCGATGGCTTCAAGGTCAACTTCGAGATCGAGTTCAATCATCCGATCTTCAAGCGCCGGGCGCAGAAGGCCTCGATGGACTTCTCGACGACTTCCTTCCTGAAGGAGGTCAGCCGGGCGCGCACGTTCGGGTTCATGCGGGACATGGAGTCGCTGCGGGAGCGGAACCTCGCGCTCGGCGGCAACCTGGACAATGCGATCGTGTTGGATGATTTCCGGGTGCTCAACGAGGACGGGCTGCGGTACGAGGACGAGTTCGTCAAGCACAAGATCCTCGATGCGATCGGGGACCTCTACCTGCTGGGGCACAGCCTCATCGGGGAGTTCAGCGGGCACAAGTCCGGGCACGCGCTGAACAACCGGCTGTTGCGGGCGCTGCTCAAGGATACGAGCGCTTGGGAGAAGGTCGCGTTCGAGTCTTATGCGGATGCGCCGATCTCCTTCATCGAGGCGCCTGCTTTGCCGGGGTCGGGCGGGTGAGCGCGGTGCATTTCATCAAGCACGCTTAAGGTGTGCCCGATTCGCGCGAGCGCCCGCGCGGGAAGCGTGGGCGTTCCCCGGTGCCTTGCAGTCTCGCGCCCGCGGATCTCAGGGGTGCCCTGCCGCCGGGGAAGGTCATTGCGGCGCGCCTGCCAAGCGCCCGCGGGCGAATAGCTGGTTCCCCATGAACGCAACGTGCGCCCCGAACCCGAATCATGAAGGCACCAGCGGGCACCTCAGCCACGGGCAAGTGCGCCGCCGCCGCAGGTGGCGGAGGCGGCGGGTAAAAGCCGCGCTTTTGGCCGCCGCCGCGCTGGGCCGGGCAGGAGCCCGGATCCAGCGCTTCACCGATGAGAGGGGCGGGGCATCACGCGGACGGCTACTTCCTTGACGTCGGGTTGGGCCCTGCGGATTTCGGGGGTGAGTTCCTGGAGGGCGTAGCGCAGGCGGGCGGACCAGGCGGGGGAGTCCGCGAAGACGACCAGGCTGCCGTCGCGCTCGGTGATGCCGGTGATGCGGGAGGGCAGACCGGGGGGGAGGTGGGTCTGCAGCCACGGGCGCCAGAAGGCTTGGCGGGCGCTTTGGTCGGCTGCTTGCGACAAAATGGGAACCGCGCGGGCCAACAGATCTTTCACAGAGTGCGCGGGCTGTGACGTGGAGCCCGAATGCCGGGGCTGGGAGGCCGAATGTGCGCGCGTTCGCAGCAGCCGGGCGGCCGGATCGCGGACGCTGCGCTTGTGCTGACGACTCTTATTGGGCATATTTCAGAGGGTACTTGAGCGGAGCCTTTGACCCTGAGACCCGCATTCGTGAGCGCCGATGCTCCGGGATGCGGGACGCAAAGCCACCGGTCTGAAGCGGATAGCCATGACAGCGGGGTTGCCGGCAAAGCGCAAGTTCTTTCGACAAGAGGGATCTCCTGGCGCGTCGAGGTCCGCGAGGGCGGTTTTCCAGTGTCGGGAGCAATCTCCGTGGGGACTGACTCGTGCGCTGCTCTGAGTCCCGCCGGCGCTGGCACCAGCGCGGCAGGAAACTGCGTTGCGTGCCGACAAGAGAAGCGGAAACGGTACGCACGCATGCAATCTGAGCGCACGGCATGAACGTCATCATTTTCTCCAAGCGGGACGGGCAGGCCCGGCAGCTGAGCCTGCCGCCGCTCGCCCTGGCCTGCATGGCCCTGGCGGTCCTCGCCATTCTGGGGGGAGCGTTCGGGGCGGGAATGACCTTGGGCCACCAAGGCGGCTCAGGGGGGCTCTCGCTGGCGCAGACCACGCGCTGGACCCACATCCTGGCGAAGCAGCGCAAGGAGGTCACCGGGCTCAGAGAGCAGATGCGGGCGCGTGCCAATGCCATCGCCATCCAGCTCGGGGACATGAAAGCGCACATGATGCGCCTCGATGCCCTGGGCCAGCGCCTGACGCACATGGCGGGCATCAAGAGCAGCGAGTTCAACTTCGGTCACGACCCGCCCCAGGGCGGGCCGGACACGGACGCTCCGGGCGCCCGGCCGCAGCTCGGTAACCTCTCGACCCTGCTGAGGAGGCTGCAGGGCCAGATCGACCTGCGCGACTCGCAGCTCTCGGCGCTGGAGAACGTCATTCTCTCGCGCCAGCTCGGCCAGGAGATCCACCCCGAGGGGCGCCCGGTCAAAACCGGCTACATCTCCTCGCCGTTCGGCTGGCGGATCGACCCCTTCACCGGCCGGGACGAGCTGCACGAGGGAATCGATTTCGCGGCGCCGATGGGTACGCCGATCCACGCGGTGGCCGCCGGGATCGTCACCTGGGCGGGTCTCAAGGGCGGCTACGGCAACATGGTGCAGATCGACCACGGCAACGGCTACTCGACTCGGTATGGGCACGCCTCCAAGATCCTGGTGCACGTGGGCGAGACCGTACAGCGCGGCGACGTGATCGCCCTCGTCGGCAGTACCGGCTGGTCCACGGGGCCGCACGTGCACTTCGAGGTGCTGAAGCACGGCTTGGAGATCAATCCGGCCCGCTTCGTGGCGCTGCGGGCGGCATCGACCGCATTCGCCGGTACGGGCGCCGTGCGCCTCGCTACCGCGAAAGCGCGGCTGCCCAGCCCGGGCGCGCCCGCAGCCATGCCCGAAAGCAAGTGACGAAGCGGCCCAGGGCCGTTCCCTGGGCCGCGGGATCAAATGCGGTGATTCGGCCGCGCTCGCCCAAATCGCCGCGGGCGGTTTGGGCCAATGAACCAATTGGCTTGATTTCAGTTCGGCGGGAACCCATTGGGGACTCGGCCCCACGTGCGTAGAATACCCCGCCCGTTTCCGGACCCGTTGCCCGATGGCGCCCAAGCCTCGGGAAGGCGGGCCCCCAAGGGGGCCCGGCCCCGAATCAATCAGGATCGTCAAGTTGCTCGACACTCTCAAGCGCATTTTCGGCAGCCGCAATGACCGGCTGATCCGCGGCTACGCGCGGTACATCCGCGCAGCGAAGGAGCTCGAGCCCGGGCTCAAGGACCTGAGCGATGAGGCGCTGCGGGCCAAGACGGAAGAATTCCGCCAGCGGCTGCGGGAAGGGGCGACCCTGGATGATCTGCTCGCCGAAGCCTTCGCCGTCGTGCGGGAGGCGGCCTGGCGCACGCTCAAGATGCGCCATTTCGACGTCCAGCTCATCGGCGGCATCGCGCTTCACACCGGAAAGATCGCTGAGATGCGCACCGGCGAGGGCAAGACGCTGGTCGCGACACTGCCGGCTTACCTGAATGCCCTCGCCGGCGAGGGCGTGCACGTCGTCACGGTCAACGAGTACCTGGCCCAGCGCGACGCCGACTGGATGGGACCGGTCTACCGTTTCCTCGGGCTCACCGTCGGTGTGATCAAGAACTCGCAGACGCCGCAGGAGAAGCGCGAGGCGTACGCCTGCGACATCACTTACGGCACCAACAACGAGCTCGGCTTCGATTATCTGCGCGACAACCTGGCCTTCAGCCTGGAGGATCGGGTACAGCGGCAGCTCGCCTACGCGATCGTGGACGAGGTCGACTCCATCCTGATCGATGAGGCGCGCACACCGCTCATCATCTCGGGGCCGGCGGAGGAGAGCACCGAGCTCTATCTGCGCATCAACGAGCTGGTGCCGAGTCTCGAGCGCCAGCTCCAGGAGGCGGGGCCGGGCGAGCAGGAGGAAGGGCCGGGCGACTTCGCGGTCGATGAGAAGCAGAAGCAGGTTCACATCACCGAGGATGGGCACGAGCGCGTCGAGGCGCTGATGCTGAAGGCCGGACTGCTTCGCGAAGGCGAGAGTCTCTACGATCCCGCCAACATCCGGCTGATGCATCACCTGAATGCGGCGCTGCGCGCGCACGCGCTCTACAAGCGGGACGTCGAGTACATCGTGCGCGACGGCGAGATCATCATCGTCGATGAGTTCACCGGACGCACGATGCCGGGGCGGCGCTGGTCCGACGGCCTGCACCAGGCGATCGAGGCCAAGGAAGGGGTGCGGGTGCGCGAGGAGAATCAGACCGTCGCCTCGATCACGTTCCAGAACTATTTCCGGCTCTACAAGAAGCTCTCGGGCATGACCGGCACGGCGGACACGGAGGCGCCGGAGTTCCTGGAGATCTACGGCCTCGAGGTCATGGTCATCCCGACGCACAAGCCGATGGTCCGCAAGGACATGGCGGACTTCGTGCACCTGACCCAGGACGACAAGTTCAAGGCCATCATCGAGGACATCCGCGAGTGCGTCGAGCGCGAGCAGCCGGTGCTCGTCGGCACGACCTCCATCGAGACCTCGGAGCTGGTCTCGGGCGTGCTGCAGAAGGAGGGCATCGGCCACCAGGTGCTGAACGCCAAGCAGCACGAGCGCGAGGCGCACGTCGTCTCGCAGGCCGGCCGCCCCGGCGCCGTGACCATCGCCACCAACATGGCGGGCCGCGGCACGGATATCGTGCTCGGCGGGAGCCTGGAGGCGGAGCTGGCCGCGCTGGGCCAGGAGCCGCAGGCGCAGGTCGACGCCTCCACCCGCGAGCGGGTCAAAGCCGACTGGCAGGCGCGGCACGAGAAAGTGGTGACCGCCGGCGGCCTGCACATCATCGGCACGGAGCGGCACGAGTCCCGCCGCATCGACAACCAGCTGCGCGGCCGCTCAGGCCGGCAGGGAGATCCGGGCTCGAGCCGGTTCTACCTTTCCATGGAAGACAATCTCATGCGCATCTTCGGCGATCCGGTGCGCACGCAGCGGCTGCTGAAGATGGCGGGCATGAAGGAGGGCGAGGTCATCGAGAGCGGCATGCTCAGCCGCCAGATCGAGAAGGCGCAGCGGAAAGTCGAGGCTCACAACTTCGATATCCGCAAGCAGCTGCTCCTCTTCGATGACGTCGCCAACGACCAGCGCAAAGTCATCTATCAGCAGCGCACGGAAATCATGGGGACCGCGGACGTGTCGCCCGCGATCCGCGGCATCCTGGAGGAGGCGATCGGCGTTCTGGTGGATCAGTATCTGCCCAAGCACGCCATGCCGAGCGACTGGGACCTCGATGGCTTGAACAAGGCGCTCGAGACCGACTTCAACGTGCGCGTGGACGTGAAGGGCTGGCTCGCACAGGAGCCCGAGCTCGAGGAGCCCGCGCTGCGCGAGCGGCTCGCGCGCGAGGTGCAGCAGGCGTACGAGGCCAAAGTCTCACGCATCGACGCGGCCCTCATGCGCCACATCGAGAAGGACGTCATGTTGCGCACCCTCGATGCCCATTGGCGCGATCACCTGGCTGCGATGGACTACCTGCGCCAGGGCATTCACTTGCGCGGCTATGCGCAGCAGGACTACCGCACCGAGTACAAGCGGGAAGCCTTCCAGATGTTCACGGCGATGCTCGATCGGGTGAAGTTCGAGACGGTGACGCGCCTGATGCAGATCGAAGTGCGGACGCAGGAGGAGGTCGACCGGGAGGAAGAGGAGCGCCGCCGCCGTCTGATGCAGGCGCTGCAGGCGCAGCACCCGGAGATGCTGTCCGCACTGGCGGGCGGTGCAGAACCACCGGCGGACATCGCGGCCCCGGACGGGGTCCCCATGGCCGCGCGCGCGGCGATGCGCGGGGGTCCGCGCGGATACGCCGACGCCGACCCGTCTGCCTCGCCGCCGCTGGAGCCGCAGGGCCCCTTCGTCCGCGGTGAGCGCAAGATCGGCCGTAACGAGCCCTGCCCCTGCGGCTCCGGTAAGAAGTACAAGCACTGCCACGGCGCCCTGTCGAGCGTGGAGTGACGCCATAGCGCGGGCGGGCGTTTGGAGTGACTCTCGTCGTTGCCGCAGCAGTCTTTGATGCCTCGGGACGAGTGCTGATCGCCGAGCGCCCCGCGGGCAAGCACATGGCCGGCCGCTGGGAGTTTCCCGGCGGGAAGGTCGCTGCGGGCGAGTCGGAGGAGGCCGCGCTGGCGCGTGAGCTCGCGGAGGAGCTCGGCATCGAGGTGACCGAGGCTCACCCGATGATGCGGCTGTCACATCGCTATCCGGACCGTGAGGTCGAGCTTTCCCTGTGGATGGTGCGCAGTTACCGGGGAGAGCCGCAACCGCTCGATGGGCAGCGCCTGAAGTGGGTGGTGCGCTCCCAGCTCGAGGCCGAGGACCTCCTCGAAGCGGACCGTCCATTCGTGACTGCGCTGGTACAATGGCGGCCACAGCAGTAGCCACCCCACAGCAGACAGGTTCCTCCATGGCAGCGCAGAGCGATCTTCCGCAAGTGCATCTGGATTCGGCCGGCCTCTACCGGGAGGAGGTCTATACCGATCGCCGGGCCGGCACGATCCGCCGTCTGACACCCGTAACCGTGGACGGAGCCACCGATCCGAAGCGGCCGGTACTCTTCTCCGGGCAGACCCAGCTCCTCACCCCCGCCGGTGTCCTGCCCCTCGCGTTCGAGATCGAGGCGGGCACGCTCGAGGAGGCGCTGGCCAAGTTCCCCGAAGGTGTCAATGCCGCGCTCGAGCAGGCCATCGACGAGGCCCGCGAGATGCGCCGCGAGTCCGCATCGCGCATCGTGGTGCCGGAGGTCGGCGCGAGCGGCATCGGTCCCGGAGGGGGAGCGGGCCCCGGCGGCGGCAAGATAAAGTTTCCTTAGCTCATTGGCGCAAAGTCGGCATCCTGCCGCACTGCTCGGCCCATCCTGGGCCTCGTCCTTTCAGGGCCGGCACTGTGTGCCGTCCAAAATCGCCCCGGCGATTTTGTGCGCGGTCAGCCCAATCGCAGGGATTGACCTCGCGGCCGGTTCCCGGGGCGCCTCCTCTCGCGTTGGCGGGTCTCGGGGCGGAACGCCCCGGGGGGCCGCTTTTCACCTGCTTTCGAGCCACCCAAGTCAGGCCTGACGCAGAGTTGCCACAGCTGGGACTTCGCGGAACGGTTCCTGCTGATGACGCGTTGAACCCGTCCCGGCGCGCGGCGCCGCAAGAGCAATTTCGCCCAAGGGGGAGTTATGCGTCAGGCTTCCGAGTCCGCTGCCGAGGTGCCTCTCGTCAGCATTGGGGTACCGGTCTACAACGGCGAAGCCTATCTCGAGGATGCGATCCGCTCGGTGCTGGCGCAGACGCTCGATGACCTCGAGCTGATCCTTTGCGATAACGCCTCCAGCGACCGGACGCCCGAGATCTGCCGCGACCATGCGGCCCGCGATCCGCGGGTGCATTACCATCGCAACCCGCGCAATCTCGGCGCCGCCGCCAACTACAACCTGGCCTACAGTCACGCGCGCGGCCGCTACTTCAAATGGCTGGCGCATGACGACCGCATGCTGCCGTCGTTTCTCGCGAAGGCCTCCCGCGCGTTGCAGGAGCGCTCGGATGCGGTGCTGTGCAATTCGGTGGTGCAGTACATCGATTCCCGAGGCGCACCGCTGGGGCTGTACGACACCCAGCTCGCGGGCGCGGACCTGGATGCTCCCTCCCAGCGCTTTGCATGGATGGTGTTGCGCTCGCACACCTGTGCGGATTTCTTCGGGCTCATCCGCCGCGAGGCGCTGCGCGACTCGCTGCTGCATGCCACCTTCCACGGCGCCGATCGGGCGCTCCTCGCCCAGCTCGCGTTGCGCGGCCGGCTGATGCAACTGCCCGCGCCGTTGCTGTGCATCCGCGAGCACCCCAACCGCTACACCCGGTCGCAGCGGCGCTCCGTCGACCGCGCCGCGTGGCACGACAGCGCCGGCGGCCACGTCAGTTTCCCCACCTGGCGGCTGTATCGGGAGTACGTGAGCCTGGTACGGCGGGAGGCGCTGAGTCCCGAAGAGCGCACGCGCTGCTACGCGGTTCTTGCGCAGTGGTGGGCCTGCAACTGGAACGCCGCGCGGGCGGCGGTCGATGTGCTGGCCGTGGCGGTGCCCAGCGCTCCCGCGCTGGCGGAGCGCCTCAAGATCCGGCTCTTCGGCGCCGCCCCGGGGCATCTGTTCGCCGACCGGCGGTGATCTGCCGAATCGTGAACCGGCACGAGCGTGTGACAGGCACACGGAGGTGCCCCGCCGCCGCAGGGCGAGGCGGTGCCTTGCAGCGAAGCACCGCTTCGCTCCGCCGAGCGAGCTTTGGG
>JABBNZ010000106.1 GCA_019352035.1 Pseudomonadota bacterium
CACCTCGCTGGAATCACGCCCCCTGCTCCAGGCTCATACCTCGTTGGACAAGACTCTCGTTTGCGAGTATCCGGTCTATCGGCTAAACTGCGCGGCCCGCTGCGAGCCACGCTCGCGCGGCACCCCCGGCTCGCAAGCGACGGCCGCCGGTCACCCGGCAGGAGGGGGCATGACGTCACGGTCGTCGCTCCCGTATGCACGAGATCGTCGCTACCGAACCCTGTACGAGCGGTTTGCCGTTCGCGCCGCGGGCGCGTCCGGGACTGCGACATTCGAACGGATGGATATGCTCTCCACATTCAACGTCACCATGCAGTTCGGCGCCAAACCGCTGTTCGAGCAGGTCACCGCCAAGTTCGCCGATGGCAATCGCTACGGCCTGATCGGCGCCAACGGCTGCGGCAAATCGACGCTCATGAAGATCCTGAGCGGCGAGCTCGAGCAGAGCGCGGGCGATGTCGTGCTGCAGCCCGGCAGACGCCTCGGCACCCTCAAGCAGAACCAATTCGCCTACGAAGATGAGCGTGTGCTCGATGTGGTGATGCAAGGCCACCTCGAAATGTGGCGGGCCATGCAGGAGCGGGATCGCATCTACGCCGACCCGAACGCGACGGACGCGGATTACATGAAGGCGGCGGAGCTCGAAGTGAGATTCGGCGAGTACGGCGGGTATGACGCCGAGGCGCGCGCCGGCAGCATCCTGAGCGAGATCGGCATCGCCGAATCGCTGCACGAGCGGCCGATGCGCGAGGTGGCGCCCGGATTGAAGCTGCGGGTACTGCTGGCGCAGGCCCTGTTCTCGAAGCCGGACGTGCTGCTGCTCGATGAGCCGACGAACAATCTCGACATCCACTCGATCCGGTGGCTCGAGGGCGTGCTCGCCGATTATGACGCCACGATGATCATCATCAGCCACGACCGGCGCTTCCTGAACCAGGTCTGCACCCACGTCGCGGACCTGGATTACCAGCAGTTGAAGGTCTATCCGGGCAATTACGACGACTTCATGCTGGCTTCGCTGCAGGCGCGCCAGCGCGTGGAGGCCGCGAATACCAAGGCCCAGGACCGCATCTCTGATCTGCAGGAATTCGTGCGCCGCTTCTCGGCCAACGCTTCGAAGGCGCGCCAGGCGACCTCGCGCCGCAGAGAGCTCGAGAAGATCAAGCTCGAGGAGGTCCGGCCTTCTTCGCGGCAGAACCCGTACATCCGTTTCGAGCAGCGCAAGAAGCTGTTCCACTCCGCGGCTTCCGTCGAAGGTCTCTCATTTCGATATCCGGGCTCGGACGTCGACGTTCTGAAGAAAGTCAGCTTCAACGTCCGGGCCGGCGAGCGGATTGCCATCATCGGTGCCAACGGGGTGGGAAAAACGACCTTGACGCGCTGCCTGATCGGAGAACTGAAGCCCACCGCCGGCCAGATCACCTGGGTGGAGAACGCCGAACCCGGTTACATGCCGCAAGATGCGCAGGCGGACTTCGCCGACAAGCTCGACTTGTTCACCTGGATGTCGCATTGGACGGGCAAGGCGGACGATGACTTGATCGTGCGCGCGACGCTCGGCCGGCTCCTCTTTTCCGGCGATGAAGTGAAGAAGTCGGTAAAGGTGCTGTCGGGCGGCGAGAAGGGCCGCATGATCTACGGCAAGCTGATGCTCACCAAGCCGAACGTACTGATCATGGACGAGCCCACGAACCACATGGACATGGAAACCATCGAGTCTCTGCAGACGGCGCTCGAGCTGTATCCCGGGACGCTGGTCTTCGTCTCCCACGACCGGGAGTTCGTCGGCGGTCTCGCGAAGCGCATCATAGAGCTGAAGCCGGACGGCACCATCGAGGACTTCACCGGGTCCTTCGACGAGTACCTGGCGGCGCATCCCCTGATCGCGTAACCGCGAGCGCCCCGGCAAGCACTCCGCCGGACGGCGCTGACGCCGCCAACAGGGCCCATGGACGAACGTGTGACAGGCACACGGAGGTGCCCCGCCGCCGCAGCTGGCGGGCGTTGAGCCAAAAAACCACGCTTTTGGCTCAACGAGCGCGGGACCGGCCAAGGATGTCCGGATCCGGCGCTTCCTAATAGTGGGGCGGCCGCTCCTCCTCCGGGGTGCGCGCGCCCCCATCCGACTGCACCGCCTCGATCCGGGTGGCCAGAGAGACAATCTGCGCCCGCAGACTCTCGATCTCCCGGTGCTGCCGGAAGACGACGTCGCTCAATTCGGCGTTCGCGCGCTCCAGGAAGGCGATCTTGGTCTCTATCTGCTCGAGCGTATGGACATTCACGGGCGGGCATCCTCCTTCGCAGCATGCTACACTATCGCGGTCAGAGCTTTAGGCTCTCACCGCGCTTATTGCGCACCCCCTCCCAAACGAGCTTCGCGGGCCAAAAGACCGCGCCCACGGAGACCATGAAAGTTCCCAAAGGCTTGCAGCCGTTGATCGACGACGGCGTCATCGATGAAGTCGTCCGCTCGCTGAAGAGCGGCAAGGAAGCCACCGTTTACGTCGTGCGCTCCGGCACGCACCTTCGCTGCGCGAAGGTCTACCGGGACATGGCGCAGCGCAGCTTCCAGAGGCGCGCGCAGTACCAGGAGGGCCGCAAGGTGCGCGGCAGCCGCGAAACCCGCGCCATGAGCCGCAGCACGAAATTCGGCCGCAGGGAGCAGGAGCACGAATGGAAGAATGCCGAAGTCGACGCGCTTTATCGGCTCGTGGCCGCCGACGTGCGCGTCCCGCGGCCCTTCGGCTATTTCAACGACGTGTTGATCATGGATCTCGTCACGGACGCATCGGGAAATCCGGCGCCGCGGCTGGGCGAAGTGGAGCTCACGCCGGATGTCGCGCGCGAATATCACGCCTTTCTCATGCAGCAGATCGTGCGCATGCTGGGCGTGGGCCTCATCCACGGCGATCTGTCGGAATTCAATATCCTGCTCGCACCGGAAGGCCCCGTCATCATCGACCTGCCTCAGGTCGTCAACGCCTCGGGCAACAATGCCGCTTTCGCCATGCTCGAGCGCGACGTCAACAACATCAGAGCCACGCTCGGCCGCTTTGCGCCCGAGTTGCTGCAAACCGAGTTCGCCCGCGAGATGTGGGCGCTCTATGAACAGGGCGAGCTGCACCCGGACAGCCGCCTCACGGGTGTCGTCGTCCGTGACGAGTCCCCGGTCGATCCCGGGAACCTCATCCAGGTGATCGAGGACGCCCGGGAAGAAGCGATTCGCCGGCACCTCGGCCGGGAAGAACAGGTCGGATAACCCCTATGAATGATGAGCAGCAGTTACCCGGCTTTCGCGAGCTGGGTCTCAACGAACCTATCCTCGAGGCGCTGGCGGCCGTCGGCTATGAAACGCCCTCCCCGATCCAGGCGCAGACCATCCCCTTGCTCCTCTCGGGCTCCGACCTGCTGGGGCAGGCGCAGACCGGCACCGGCAAGACGGCGGCCTTCGCGCTGCCGATCCTCGCTCGGATCGATCTGGCGCGGGCCAGCCCGCAAGCGCTCGTGCTCGTGCCGACTCGAGAGCTCGCCATTCAGGTTGCGGAGGCCTTCCAGCGCTACGCCGCGCATCTGAAGGGATTCCATGTATTGCCAATCTATGGCGGCCAGAGCTACGTCCCGCAGCTGAAGGGCCTCAAGCGCGGCGTGCACGTGATCGTCGGCACGCCCGGCCGGGTCATGGACCATATGAAGCGCGGCATGCTGAAGCTCGACACCATCCGATTCATCGTGCTCGACGAGGGCGATGAGATGCTGCAGATGGGCTTCGTAGATCCGATCGAGTGGATTTTGCAGCAGGCGCCGCAGGAGCGGCAGATCGCGCTGTTCTCGGCCACGCTGCCTCCGGCGATCCGGCGAATCGCACACGCGCACATGCGCGAGCCGGCGCAGATCACGATCCAGAATCGCGCGAGCACCACGCCGAAGATTCGTCAACGCTATTGGCTGGTCAGCGGCGTGCACAAGCTGGATGCGCTCACGCGGGTGCTGGAGGCGGAACGCTTCGACGCCATGCTCGTCTTCGTGCGAACGAAGCTCGAAACCGCCGAGCTCGCCGAGCGGCTCGAGGCGCGCGGCTTCAACGTCGCCGCATTGCACGGCGATATCCCTCAGCAGCAGCGCGAGCGCACCATCACCCGCCTGAAGGCGGGACAGATCGACATCGTCGTCGCGACCGATGTCGCCGCGCGGGGCCTGGACGTTGAGCGGATCTCCCACGTCGTCAACTACGACATTCCTTACGACTCGGAAACCTACGTTCATCGGATCGGCCGCACGGGCCGGGCGGGACGCAATGGAGAGGCGATCCTGTTCGTCGCGCCGCGCGAGCGAAACATGTTGCGCATCATCGAGCGAGCGACCAGAACGACCATCGCGCAGATGCAGCTGCCCAGCGTCACGGACGTCAACGAGCAGCGCATTCTCAAATTCAAGGAGACCCTCGCGAACGCGGTGCGCAGTGGCGAAGGCAAGGTGTTCCAGCCGCTCATCGAGGACGTCGAGCGCGAGCAGAACCTGCCCGCCATCGAGCTTGCCGCGGCGCTGGCCGCCCTGCTTCAAGGTCAGACCCCTTTCCTGTTGACTTCCAAGGCCGGCGCGCCGCACGCGGCATCGTCGCCGGACGGCCTGCGCGAGGAGCAGGGAGGCGAGTGGGGGGCCCGCGCAGGGGATACCGAGCCAATGTCCGAGCCGCCGGCGCATCGCGGCTCGGCGAAGCGCCCGGGGCTCGAAACGTACCGCATCGAAGTCGGCCACATACACGGCGTGCAGCCCGGGAATATCGTCGGCGCCATCGCGAACGAGGCAGGCCTCGACGGCCGCAATATCGGGCACATCGACATCCGCCAGGACCACAGCTTCGTGGACCTTCCCGAGGGCATGCCGGAAGAAATTTTCAACAGTCTCCAGCAAGTGCGGGTGCGCGGAGTGCCGTTGAGCATCAGCCGCGTCGACTCCAAGCCCGCTCGTTCCGAGCGGCATCCGCGTTCCCACGGCTCTCCCCGGGCGCCGAAGCGCAAGGGGGCGGGACCGCGACAGGGCCACTCGACGAAGCGTCACGGCAAGCCCTCTCACCGATAGCTTCTGCAGCCGCCGGCTGCTTGACACGCAAGTGATTAATTGCCTATTATTCAGGCAAGTAATTGCTTGCTTGTAGCAAATGGCGGACCGGCAACACACCGACCTCCTGTTCAAGGCCTTGGCCGACCCCAGCCGGCGAAAGCTCCTGGACCTGCTTCATGCGCACGATGGCCGCACGCTCAACGAGCTGTGCGGGCACCTGGACATGACGCGACAGGGCGTGACGCAGCATCTGGGCGTCCTCGAGGCGGCAAACCTCGTCGCCACGATGCGCCGCGGCCGGAAAAAGCTGCACTTCCTCAACCCGGTGCCGCTGCAGGAAATCCACGAGCGCTGGATCGCCAAGTTCGAGAAGCCGCGCCTCGCGGCGCTTTCGGATCTGAAGAAGCGACTGGAGACATCCGATGGCTAGATCGACATTCACCTATGTGACCTACATCCGCACCACGCCGGAGAGACTATGGTCGGCGCTGACCGATGACGCGGAGTTCATGAAGGGATACTGGTTCGGCACCCACTGCGAAAGTCAGTGGACGGCAGGCTCTTCGTGGAAGATGGTGTATCCGGATGGCACCGTCACCGACGCCGGCGAGATCCTCGAGGCCGAGCCGCCGAGGCGGCTGGTGATCCGCTGGCGGCATGAGAAGAGGCCCGAGCTCAAGGCCGAGGGAGACTCGCTCTGCACGATGGAGTTGGATCCGGTGGGGACCGCGGTGAAGCTGTCCATCACGCACACCATCGAGCGCGACCCCTCGAAGTTGATCACGGCCGTGTCCGGCGGCTGGCCGAAGATCCTCTCCAACCTCAAGTCCCTGCTGGAAGCCGGCACCGTCGCTCTGAAAGACCCCTACCCCGCCGAAAGCACCCGCGCTGCAAGGGAGTAGCCCCGGCAACACGGCGTCATCCGAGCCCAAAGAAGCGACACCCCGCCGGGAGCGGGGTTTCCCCTCATTATCCGGAAAGCGCGGGCTCCACCGCCGGTATGTCAGCTGTGGGCCGACCGCTGCGGCTCACGAGCCCGTGGGGCCCGAGCCATTGTCGGCGCGCGCATCGATCGCAGCCACCCAGTGGCGCTTTGCAGCATCGTCGAGAAACGATCCCTCGATGGAGTTTCGCGCCAGCGTCGCGAGGTGCGCGCGCGTCAGTCCCAGTCCACGCTGCACGGCGAGATAGTTCTCGAGCACGTAGCCGCCGAAGTACGCCGGATCGTCCGAGTTCACGGTCACTCGCAGCCCCGCATCGAGCAGCCGCTTGAGATTGTGGTGCTCGATCCGGTCGAACACCCTGAGCTTCACGTTCGACAGCGGACAGACGGTCAGCGGAATCTGCTCCCGCGCCAGGCGCTGTACCAGCTCGGGGTCCTCCTCGCACCGCACACCGTGATCGATACGCCGTACGCGCAGGAGATCGAGCGCCTCGTGAATATAGGCCGGGGGTCCCTCCTCTCCCGCATGCGCGACGGTGAGCAGGCCCTGCGCTCGCGCGCGGTCGAACACCGCGGCGAATTTCGACGGCGGATGACCGACCTCCGAGGAGTCCAGGCCGACTGCTGTGATGGCGCCGCGGTACTCGAGCACCTCGTTGAGGGTGCGCATCGCATCCGCCGCACTCAAATGGCGCAGAAAGCACGCAATGAGACGGTGCGTCATGCCGAAGCGGTGCTGCGCCTCGATGAGCGCCCGGCTCAGCCCCTCGACGACGGTGCCGAAGGCGATTCCGCGGGCGGTGTGCGTCTGCGGGTCGAAGAATATCTCAGCATGGACGACGCCCTGCTCATGGGCCCGCCGCATGTAATCGAGGGCCAGGTCATGGAAATCGTCCGCGTCCCGCAGGACGTCCGCCACCGCATAGTAGATGTCGAGAAACTCCTGCAGATTGCCGAAGTCGTAGGCGGCCCGCAGCTCCTCGACGCTGGCATAGGGGAGCGCCGCTCCATGCTTGCGCGCCAGGCGCAATGCCAGCTCCGGCTCGAGGGATCCTTCGATGTGCAGGTGCAGCTCCGCCTTCGGCAGATCCCGTACGAATGCTTCCATCGATCCCATGCATCCCCCTACTCATATATTGCCGTTTGCCGTAAATTCTGCAGCCTCGCAGGCCGCGGCGCAATGACGATCCAAACACATGCTGGCACGATTCTTCGACCTCGAAGGCCACGGCACGACTGCGCGCACGGAGCTCTTCGCCGGACTCACGACCTTCCTCACCATGGCGTACATCGTCGTGGTCAATCCGCTCATTCTGGGTGCCGCGGGGATGCCCGTCGCGGGCGTCGCGGCCGCCACCTGTCTCGCGGCCGGCTTCGGCAGCATCCTGATGGGACTCCTCTCCAATTATCCGCTGGCGCTGGCGCCCGGGATGGGGCTCAACGCCTACTTTACGTACACCGTGGTGAAGACCATGGGAGTACCGTGGCAGGTGGCGCTCGGCTGCGTATTCCTCTCGGCGGTCGCGTTTCTGCTGCTCACTCTTTCCGGGGTGCGCCAGCTGATCATGAATGCGATACCCCGTTCCCTGTTCGCGGCCGTGAGCGGCGGCATCGGGCTTTTCATCGCGTTCATCGGCCTGAAGGACGCCGGTATCGTCGTCTCCAATCCCGACACGAGCGTGGGTCTGGGAAAGCTGACCGCCTCGACGCCGGCGCTCGCGATCCTGGGACTGCTGATCATCGCGGTTCTGCAGGCGAGAGCCGTCAGGGGTGCCATGCTCTTCGGGATCCTCGGCACCGCGGCCGTCGCATGGATCTTCGGGCTCGCGCATTTCACCCCGACTTCGTACCACCTGTCTGACCTCTCGGCCACCGCGCTGCGTCTCAATATTCCCGCGGCCCTGAACCTCGGCGGCAGCGTCGGTCTCTCGCTCGTCGAGATCGTATTCGTGTTCCTGTTCGTGGACCTCTTCGACAACGTCGGCACGTTGATGGCCGTCACGAAGCGGGCCGGCCTCGTTGCCGCCGACGGGACGGTCCCTCGCATGAAGCGGATCCTGCTGGCGGATTCGATCTCGATGCTCGCCGGAGCGCTCGCGGGGACGAGCCCGGTCACGAGCTACATCGAGAGCACTTCGGGCGTCGCAGTCGGAGGACGGACCGGGCTCACCAGCGTCACGGTCGGCGTGCTGTTCCTGGCAACGCTGTTCGCGGCGCCTCTGGTGCAGGCGATTCCGGCCGTGGCGACCGCGCCGGCCCTGATATTGGTGGGCGCGATGATGATGGGGGCGCTCGCGGAAGTGGATTGGCAGGAGCCCGGCGAGGGGATACCGGCCTTTCTCACGGCCATCATGGTTCCCCTGAGCTACTCGATCGCGAACGGGCTCGCCTTCGGCATCGTGAGCCATGCGGTGCTCAAGCTCGCGCGCGGACAGGCGCGCGCACACGATTGGCTGGTCTACGCGCTTGCCGCGCTGTGCGTGGCGCGCTTCATCTATCTCACGTGACGGACGGCTCGACTGCTGCGGTCCCGCCGGATTCCATAGCTTCGAAGAAATCCGCTCGAACGGGCTTGTTCGCCAGGATCTCCTCGCGCGTCAGCCCCTGAATCTCGTGCGGAAAGACCAGCCACCGTGACGTCTCGTGCACGTAGAAGTCCGGCACCAGTGCGGTGCAGCGGCGCTCGGGCTTGTAGTACACGGTGGCAATGCGAATCTTCTCCGGCAGGTTGCGCCGGCAGCGCCGCGTGAGCTCCTCGATGACGGCCTCGAGACTGCGGCCGGAATCGAATACGTCGTCGACGATCAGCAGCTCATCCTCTGCTTCGAGACGCGACACCAGGTAATCCGTCGCGTGCACTCTGACCGTCTTGTGCTGCACATCGATGCCGCTGTAGTAGGACGTGCGGATCGCGATGTGGTCGGCGTGGATCGAGTGGTACTCCAGCACCTCCTGCACCGTGATGCCGATCGGTGCGCCGCCCCGCCACATGGCGACCAGGAAGGTCGGGCGCATGCCGCTGGCGACGACCCGCCGCGCCAGCTCCATGGAATCCTGCAGCAGCTGGTCGGCCGAAATAAATAGCTTGTCCACGGCGATATTCTTTCACAAAGCCGGACCGACCGCTCGCGGGCCCGTGTGGCTCAGGCCATTTCTCTCGGCTGAACGCGCGCTTCGGCGACGCGCAGGCCGAGGTAGTAGATGAGCGTCACGAAGAGCGCCGAGCAGACCTGCCAGGGTATGACGTGGACCAGCCCCTTCGGCAGCAGGCGCTCGGAGTCCCCCAGGATCACGCCGATGATCAACATGCCGATCGCCCACGGGGCTGGCCAGGAGAACCATTCGGAGAAGCGCGTCGCCTTCCTGTAGAAGAGGGATACGGAGTCCGCATAGTACCGGCCATGGAACCAGTCGACGACCAGGATGAACGTGAACGGAAACAGCAGGGAGCCCAGGATCGAGAGAAATCCCTGGATGAAATCGAGGATGCCGAGGACCGCCAGCACGGTGGAGAAGATGCCCAGGATGATCACCAGCGACGGCTGCAGCAGCCGATGCGAGCTTCCCCCCCCGGTGTTCACCGCGAGCAGAGTGGTGACGGCGGGATAGAGGTTCATCGCGTTGGTATGGGCTATCGCCAGGATCACGCCGATCGCGGAGACCTCCCCCCAGACAGGCAGGCTCTTGCCGAGAAGGGCGATGTTCCAATCGCCCGTCATTCGCAGCGCGGTCAGTCCCAGCGCGCCCATGACCAGCACGGCCGCCATGACGCCGACGCTCGGCGCCAGCATGTAGAGAGCACGCCGGGCCGGCCTCTCCGCCGGGGTCGGCGGCGGACAGAAGCGGGTCACCGTCGGAAAGATGTAGGCCCACGCCAGCAGACTGAAGCTCAGGATGAGATCGACGTCCTTCCCCCAGTTGACGGCGCCAACCTGCCGAGGCATGGCGAAGGGATACCGGGCGAAGAGGTAGTAGGCCAGCACGGCATAGCAGAGGAGGAACACCAGCGCGGTGTAGTTGTAGAACTTCTCCAGGACCTCCATGCCGAAGAACACCAGCGCGATCTGAATGATGCCCAGGAGGACGTACCACAGCATGCCGTGTCCGGGGAAAATCGTCCCCAGGATCTGACCGCCGACGTCCGTGTTCAGGCCGAACCAGCCGGCGCCAACGATGGTGTACAGCACCGAGAGCAACGCCGCCCCCGCGATGCCGTAGGTCCGCCGGGCCATCACCATGGAGATGATCGGCACCTGGCGGCCCATGTGGGCCAGCAGCATCGACGGCACGAGCCCGATGAGGAGGGAAAGGACATTGACCCAGACGAAATTGGAAAGGCCCATGCCTTTCAACACCAGGCCGATGACGGGGGTCGTGGCCGACGCGGACGCGAGACCCCAGATCACGAACAGCGAGCCCGCACGCATGTTGCGCTCGCGGTCGGGAACCGGCGCGATGCCGAGGGTTTCGAACGAGTGGGTATCGGGACCTGCCGCTTCGGTCATGGCGCGATTCATGGGGATGGTCAGGGAATGTGGTGAAAGGGGTTGGGCAGCTTGAACTCGCCGGTTTCAGCTCTTGCCGAGCCGCGATGCCGAAAACCCGTTCGGCAGCAACTCGGCGACGGTCCAGCGATGCGGCTTGCCGGCCGCGTCACAGTAGATCGGGACGTCCGGCGTTGCGAATTCCGCGATCACCTGCCGGCAGGCGCCACAGGGTGACAGCAGGTCAGCGCCACTGCTCGTGACGGCGATGGCCGTGATGCGGCGCGCGCCGGCGGCGACCGCGGCGAAGATTGCGACGCGCTCGGCGCACATGCTCAGCCCGTAGGAGATGTTCTCGACGTTGACGCCCGTGAACACGCGGCCTCGATCGTCCACGAGGGCTGCCGCGACCTGGAAGCGGGAATACGGAGCATAAGCCCGATCCAGGCACTCACGCGCCCGGGCGATGAGATCATTCGGGTCGGTAGGCATGGCGGTGACCGGCCGCCTCACTCGGCTGCCGTCAAGGGTCCGTAGACCTCGGGCCTGCGGTCGCGGAAGAACTGCCAGCGGTTGCGGATTTCCTGCACCAAGCCCATGTCCATGTCGTGCACCAGCAGCTCGTCCTTGTCCCGGCTCGCAATGGCTTCGATCTGCCCCTTCGGATTGACGAAGTAGCTTTGGCCGTAAAACTCGCCGATATCCCAGGGGAGCTCGCGTCCGACACGGTTGATCGCGCCGATCCAGCAGCCGTTGGCCGCTGCGGACGCCGGCTGCTCCAGCTTCCAGAGGTATTCCGACAGGCCGGCGACCGTTGCGGAAGGATTGACGATGTATTCCGCACCGTTCAGCGCCAGCGCGCGCCAGCCTTCCGGGAAGTGGCGGTCGTAACAGATATAGACCCCGAGCTTGCAGAAGCGTGTCTTGAACACCGGCCACTGCGAAGCGCCGGGCTTGAAGAAGAACTTCTCCCAGAATCCGGCCACCTGCGGAATGTGGGTCTTGCGGTACTTGCCGAGATAGCTGCCGTCGGCATCGATCACCGCCGCGGTGTTGTAGTAGATGCCCGCGACCGGATCGGCCTCGTAGATCGGCACCACGATCACCATCCCATATTTTTTCGCGTAGCTCTGCATCTCCTCCGTGGTGGGTCCCGGAATGGGCTCGGCCGCGGCGTACCACTTGGTGTCCTGACTGGGACAGAAATAGGGCTGCGTGAACACCTCCTGGAAGCACAGCACCTGAACCCCGCGCGCGCCGGCCTGCTCGATGAGCGGGCGGTGAGCCTGGAGCATGGCCTGGCGGATCGCCTGCGGAGATTGCTCAGTGGGCGCTTTCAGCCCCATCTGGATCAGACCGCCACGTAGCATTGCCATCGTCGTCATTCTCCTCAATTCGGCCGCGTGCGGCGCATCAGCGCCGC
>JABBNZ010000022.1:0-11156 GCA_019352035.1 Pseudomonadota bacterium
CGCCAGTGCATCGCGACGTAGACCACGCCCATCATGTGCAGGTCTACGTCGACGGCTCGAACCTGCTGCGGACCCAGCTCATCGGCTACTACGGTGTGCCGACGCTGCCGCAGGCGGCGACGATCGACGATCGGCAGATCATGGCCGGCGTGAACGTGAAATTCTGAGGAACGCCTAGCCCATGGTCGATCTGCGCAGGCGCAACCTGCTCTCGGGACTCGTGGCCGCGACCGGCGCGGGAATCGCTTCCCGCGCCGTCGCGCGCCGCGCCGCAATGGAAGGCCGGCCGCAGCCGATACCCCCCTCGGGTGACTCCCCTGCCCGGGCGGCTGCGGCCGGTTCGACCAGCGGGCTGGCGGACATCGCGCCGTTTCGAACGCCCTACAAGCTCGAGCGGCGGATCCTCACGCGCTCGGGGGTGCCGGGGAGCTTCGACCGGCTCTCGGTCGACTGTCCGTTCGTGTTCGAGCATGCGGGCCGGCATTACATGACGTTCGTCGGATTCGACGGCATCGGCTACCAGACCGGGCTCGCCGAGTCCGACGATCTCGAGCACTGGCGGCGGGCCGGCTTGATCCTGCGGCGGGACCCGAAGAACCCGTTCACCCGCTACAACATCGCGCTGATGTCGATCCTGCACGAGGACGGCCTGCACTCGAAGGGCTCGCTCATCAAGGTCGGCGGGCGCTACCTCGGCGCGTGGCATGCCTATCCGCGTCCCGGCTACGAGCAGGGGCCGGCGGTGATCGGACTAGCCTGGACGGACGACCTGCATCACTGGGAGCTCACCGAGCCCATCTTGAGGCCCGATCCGGCCTTCGCCTGGGAAGCCGGCGGACTCTACAAGCCGTATCTGATCAAGCAGGGCGATCTTTATTACATCTTCTACAACGCCAAGACCGACTCCAAGCGCGACTGGTACGAGCAGATCGGAATCGCCACCTCGCGCGACCTCAAGACCTGGACCCGCCACGCCGGCAATCCCGTGATTCACCACGGCGGCCCGTCAGCCTGGGACGCGCGCTTCGCGAGCGACCCGTGCGTGGTCCGGTATGGTGATTGGTGGGGCGTCTACTACTACGGCCTCGCCTCACACGGCCACGCCCGCGACTTGTTGGCCCTGGGCCGGGACCCGTATCACCTGACCAAAGTCCCCGAGATCATGCTCAACGTCGGTCCCAAGGGATCGATCGACGATGACTACGCGCACAAGCCCTCGATCATCTACGCCAACGACGCGCTCTATCAGTTCTACTGCTGCGTCAGCGGCAAGTGGCCCCACGATGACCGCGCCATCTCCGTGGCGCGCTCCAAGCCCTGGACGTAACCCGCACCGAATGTGCCGAGGCGCGCAGCGCTCCGGCTTCCTTCACTGCAGGTTGACGAAAAGCCCGCCGTCCACGAGCACCGATGCGCCCGTGACGTAGCGGGCCAGATCCGACGCCAGAAACACCACACACCCCGCGACGTCCCTGGGCTCCCCCAGCCGCCCGAGCGGGATGCGCTTTTCCATGTAGCGCCTCTTGGCCGGATCCGCCAGATCCTCCTTGTTGATGTCCGTGGCGATCGTGCCGGGCATGACCGAATTGCAGCGAATCCCGTAAGGGCCGAGCGCGATCGCGCACGACTGCATCAGCGAGTGCACGCCGGCCTTGGTCGGCGTGTAGTGCGCCTGCGTGCCGCCGCCCACGAGCGCGCTGATGGAGCTGATCGCAATGAGCGCGCCGCCGTGGCCCTGCTCCTTCATGCGCCGAGCGGCCGCCTGGGTCATGTACCAGGCGCCGTGCAGATTGACGGCCATCGTCCGCTCGAAGACCTCCGGCGGAGTGTCGAGGAACGCGTGGAAGGGGCAGATCCCGGCATTGCTCACGAAGACGTCCACGCCGCCGAGCGCCTGGGTGGCCGCGGACACGAACCGTCCGGCGGACTCTGGCAGCGCCACATCGCCCTCCACCTCGATGGCGCGCCGCCCGAGGCGTTGGATCTCGCCCAGCGTCTCCTCGATCCCCTCGCGGTCCTTGAACCAGTTGAGGGCCACATCGGCGCCCTGACGCGCGCACTCGATGGCCGTGGCGCGGCCGATGCCGCGAGAGGCGCCGGTGATGAGGACGTTCTTGCCTTCGAGCAGCATGGCGGTTACCTCAGTGGACGGGATGCCCGTCGCTCGTGCGGGTGAGGATCTCGAGCGCATAGGGCATGCCGGCATCCGAGGGCGGCAGCCGCACGTCGAGTCCCTCGGGGGTCTGCCGCCAGGTGATCGGGCTCGGGTCCCCGAGCAGCCGCACCTGGGTGATGGGTCCGGGCAGATAGGGATTCGTGCGGTAGAGCGTCAGGATCGAGGCCCTGCCGTCGCGCGGTCGGACCATGCCGAGCGCGTAGAGCACGCCGGGCTTCTGCGTGAAGCGGAAATCCTCCGGCGTGTACTGCTGGCCGCTGTCGCGCCCCTTGGGCGCCTGCGTCGGTCCCTCGCCGTAGAGGACCCACGGCCTCGTGCCGTAGATCGCCTGGCCGTTTACTTCGAGCCATGCGCCCATCCGCATCAGGATGCCGCGCACTTTGCCCGGGATCGTGCCGTTGGCGCGCGGCCCGATGTTGAGCAGCATGTCGCCGTTCTTGCTGACGATATCGATCAGATCGGTGAGGAGCGAGCGGGCGGTGCGGTACTTGTCGTCGCGCACGTAGCCCCAGGAGTCCAGGCTCACCGACGTGTCGCTCTCCCAGGGCCGCAGCCGCAGCGTGTCGAGCTTGCCGCGCTCGATGTCGAGCACGGCGGTGCCGGCGGCGAACGCCTGCAGCTTGTACGTCAGGACCACGCCCTTGTGATGCGCCGCGGCGACGTCGTAGTAATAGGCGGTCATGCGCTGCAGGTACGGCGCGAACGCCGGCTGATTGATCCACCAGTCGAAGTAGATGAAATCCGGGTGGTACTCATCCACGAGCTCGGTGCTGCGCGCCAGCCAGTCCTCGAGGAACGCCTTGGAAGGCGGCAGCCAGTCCTGCAGCTGATTCGGGTTGGGCTCGCCCTGCGAGTGATCGCCCGGCAGGTGCATCGGCTCGGCGGGCCCGTAGAGGCCGGCATAGCGCGGATCATTGACGTCCGAATCGTATTGGGTGCCGGGGTGATACCACCACCAGTGCTCGGCGCGGTGGGAGGAGACGCCAAAGCGCATGCCGTCGGCATGCACGGCCTTCTCCAGCTCGCCGACCAGGTCCTGCTTCGGCCCCATGCGCGCCGCATCCCACAGGGTGAATTTCGAGTTGTATTCCGCGAAGCCGTCGCAGTGCTCGGCGACCGGCACGACGAAGCGGGCGCCGGCCTGCCTGAAGAGCCCCGCCCAGGCCCGCGGGTCGAATTTCGCCATGGTGAAGCGGGCGATGAAGTTCCTGTAGCCGAACTTCGACTGCGGGCCGTAGACCCCGCGCTGGTACTCGTAGGCGTCCGAGCCCTTGACGTACATGTTCCGCGAGTACCACTCGTTCTGGAACGCAGGCACCGAGAAGACGCCCCAGTGGATGAAGATGCCGAACTTGGCGTTGCGGAACCAGCGCGGCACGTGATACGCCTCGAGGGAGTGCCAGTCGGCCTTGTACGGTCCGCGCCCGATCGTCGCCGAGATGCGGTGCATCTGCCGGTGCAGGGCCTGCTCGTAGTCCTTCGGCTCGTCCCAGAGCGGCGGAAACGTGTGCACGCTGTAGGCGGCGGATGCGGCGGATGCGGCGGGGTGTGCGGGCGTCCCGGCCGCGAGGGCGTGACCGCAAAGCAGCCCGGGGAGCGCGGTGAGCGCGGCCGCGGCCAATGTTGGAAACCTCGAGCGCATCGGAATCTTCCTCCAGGGGCCGTCACGCGCCTGCCGGAGCCAGGCGCCGCGCCGGATGATAACTCAGACAAGTGCTCAGCGGGCGCCCTCGGCGGCGGTGGTCCGCTCCAGTACCGCGACGCCCTGCGCGCGCAAGGCGACCTGCCGGACGTCCGGTCCCGGGTGCAGCAGGTCGCGCATGGGGCCGGGCAGCGTCACGGTCCGCGTCGCTGCGCCGTGGTTGATGAGAATCGTGATTTCCCGTCCCTTGCCGTAGCGGCGCATCAGCTCCACGTCGGGAGGCAGCTTGACGGCGGCCGGGCGCACGCCGGCCGCGGCAAGCGCACGCTGCAGCAGGGTGCGCGTGAGCTTCGGATCGAAGAGGGCGCCGAGATACGTGATGTCGCCTCCTCCGTAGGCCCGGCGCAAGGCGGCCGGCTGGCGGCTCAGCCAGGAGGTGTGGGGCGCGTACCGCAGCAGCACCCGGGTCCGATGCGAGAGCGGCTGCAGCGCCTCGGCCCAGAGGGAGGCCGTCCCGGAGCCGGCCGGACCCGATACGGCCACCGGCGCCTCGAGGGCGTAGTACTGCTGCACGCGGCCGTCCAACACCGTGGCGAGAGGCCCCGGCTGGCGCTCGACATTGAGGCGGCCATATTGATCCTTCATGCCGCTGCGCGGACCGAGGATGAGGTGGCCGCCGGCGCGCACGTAGGCCGCAAGGTGGCGGCCGAGGCTCGGGGAAATGACGTTGAGTCCCGGAGCGATCACGACCTTGTAGCGCGAGAGCGGCGCCCGCGCGTTCACGATGTCGACCGAATGCGTCAGATCCTCGAGCGGGCGGTAATAATCGAGCAGCACCTGAAGCTGCCGGTAATCCGCCGACTGGCGCTGGAAGCCGATGGCCCAGCGGCTGTCGTAGGTGGTCACGATCGCGACCCGCGAGCGCGGCGTGGTGCCGGCGAGCGCGGCGGACACGCGCCTGAACTCCCGCCCGATCCGCGCCACCTCGTGATACAGCGGCACCGGCCGTCCATCGGGCCCGACGAGCGTGCCGTGGTACTGCTCCTGGCCGTTCAACGCGCTGCGCCACTGCCAGAAGAGCACCGCGTCCGCGCCGTGGCCGATCGACTGCCAGGTCATGGCGCGCACCTCGCCCTTATCGAGCGAGTTGCTGATGGGCGCCCAGTCGACGAAGCCCGGCTGTGTCTCCATGACCCAGTAATCCTGCCGCTTCCAGCCGCGCACGAAATCGCTCATCGCCCCGTTGCGGTGGAAGTCGAGATGCCCCTCGCCGACATAGTCGTCCCAGGAGGCGAGATCGAGGTCGTGCGCGAGCGTGTAATGGTCCCAGTTGTCGCTCCAGCCGAGGCCGCCGAAGTTGCTGGTGATGAACTGGCGGGGCGCGATGTAGGGACGGAGCGCGGCGATCTGGTTCCACTGGTAGCTGCGCCAGGTGTCGGTGACGAAGTGCCGGTGGGCCAGCATCCAGCCCGGATTGCCGGGCCGGGCGTTGAGCGGGATCTGGCTCCAGGCGGTGTAGGTCTGACTCCAGTAGGCCGTGGTCCAGCGGCGGTTCAGCGCGGCGAGGGTGCCGAAGCGCCGGTGCAGCCACTCCTGGAACTGCGCGCGGGTGCCGGCATCGTAGGACTCGTTGGTGTACTCGTTGTCGATCTGCCAGCCGATGACGTCCGGATCGTGACCGAAGCGCTGCGCGAGGCGGGTGACGATCTCGCGGCAGAACTTGCGGTAAAGCGGGCTCGAGTAGGAGAACTGGCGGCGGTTGCCGTGCTGGGCGCGCCGCCCGTTGCGCTCGATGCGCAGCACCTGCGGGTAGCGGCTCGTGAGCCACACGGGCGGCGCGTCGGTCGGCGTGCCGATCACCACCTTGATGTGGTGCTGCTGCGCCATGCGGATGGCGCGCGCCAGCCAGCCGAAGTGGTATTGGCCCTGGGCGGGCTCGAGCCGGCTCCAGGCGAACTCACCGACCCGCACCACGTTGATGCCGGCGGCCTGCATGAGCGAGAGGTCCTCGTTCCAGCGGCTCCGCGGCCATTGCTCCGGGTACCACGCCGCTCCGAGCCAGAGCCGGCCGAGCGCCGTCGCCGCCGCCGGAGAGCTCCGGGAAGGCGCTGGCCGTTGGGCGGCGCCGGGCCGCGCGAGGAGAGCCGGGGACACGGGCGAGGTCGTCGCGGAGCCTGCTGTGACAGCCGCGCGCGCGGGCGTGGCGGCGGCGGTCGAGGGGCGATGCGCCGCACTCGCACAGCCGGCGCAGAGCGCGCTTGCCGCGATGAGAGCGGCCAGCGGAGTCGGCGCGGCGCGGCTCATTGAAGCGGCGCCTCGAGCACGTGGATGCTGTGCGGCGCCAGCATCACGGTTGCGCTCTGGCCGGCCGCATCGGCGGTAAGCACCGGCGTGGCGGGCGAGGGCAGCCGCAGCGTCTGCGCGTGGTCTCCATGATTGATCAGGATCCAGACGCGCTTGCCCGCGCCGGTGCGCTCGCAGACCTCGATGTTCTTCGACACGCCGGGAATGAGCGGGGTGATGTGGGCCTTGCGCAGAAAATCGTCGAGCACGTTCTGCATCAGGGCCGGATCGAGCCACGCGCCGATGTACGTGATGCTGCCCTTGCCGACCTTGCGGGTGAGGATCGCGGGCTTGCCGTCGAGCCAGCCGTTGCTCTTGCCGTAGCGCATCAGGACTTGGGTCTCAGGTGAGCGCGCGGAGAGCGCCTCCGCCCAGATGGAAGCCTGCCCGGAGCCGAGTACTCCCGAGAGCGGTACGGGATGCTCGAGCGCGTAGTACTGCTGCACACGGCCCCCGAGGAGGCTCGTGAGCGGGCCTGGCTGACGCTGCGGCCAGAGGGCGTCCCAGGCGTCCTTCATGCCGCTGCGCGGACCCAACACGAGATGGCCGCCACCGCGCACGTATGCGGCAAGGTGCCGCGCCTCGGCCGCCGAGAGGACGTTGAGCGCGGGTGCGACCACGAGCCGGTAGCGCGCGAGCGGCGCTTCGGGCGAAACCACATCCACCGATTGCGCAAAGCGCTCGAGCGGGGCGTAAAAGGCGTCGAATTCCTTCACGACCCGGAAGTCCTTCTGCTGGCGCTGAAAGCCGATCGCCCAGCGGCTGTCGTAGGACTGGAGCATGGCCACCGCGCTGTGGGGCGAGGTGCCGGCGATGGCCGGCGCGGCGCGCGCCATCTGCGCGGCGATCCGCCGCACGACGCCGTACGCCGGTACGGGGGTCCCGTCCGGCCCGAGGAGCGTGCCGTGGTATTGCTCCTGGCCGTTGAGCGCGCTGCGCCACTGCCAGTAGAGCACCGCGTTGGCGCCGTGTCCCACCGCCTGCCAGGCAAGCTCGCGCATGGCGTACGGGGGCAGGGCGGCGTTGACGGGCCACCAGTCGACGAAGGCCGGCTGCGTCTCCATGACCCAGAAGCCCTCGTTCTTGTAGCCGCGCACGAGATCCTGCTGCACCGCCTGATGCAGCCAGCGGTACCGCCCGCTCGGCACGTACTCGTCCCACGAGGCCATGTCGAGCTCGCGGCTCACCACGTACTGATCGAACTGATCGCCCCAGTGCGTCGTGTTGGTGGTGATGAACTGCCGCGGCGCGGCGTGCGCGCGGATCGCGGCAACCTGGTTCTCGACGTAGCTCGCCCAGGTGTCGGTCACGAACCGCTTGAAATCGAGGAGCAGTGCCGGATTCTCATCGTGCGCCCGCATCGGGACCTGGGAGAAGTGATCGTACGTCTCGCTCCAGTAGGCCGTGGTCCAGTGGCGGTTGAGATTCGCGACGGTGCCGTACTTGCGCTTGAGCCAGGCGTGGAACTGGCGGCGCGTCTCGGCGTCGAAGGAGGGCGGTCCCATCTCGTTGTCGACCTGCCAGCCAATGACGTCGGGATTGTGGCCGTAGCGCTCGGCGAGCCGCGTCACGATCTGCTGCGCGAATTCCCGGTAGCGCGGACTCGAGAAGGAGAACTGTTGGCGATTCCCATGCTGCGCGCGGCGGCCGTCCTGATGGACCCGGAGCGTCTCGGGATAACGGCTGGTGAGCCACGCGGGGGGAGCGGCGGTGGGCGTGCCGATCACGACGTAGATGTGATGGGCCGCGGCCTCGGCGATCGCGCGGTCGAGCCAGGCGAAGTGATAGACGCCCTGGCGCGGCTCCTCCGTGCTCCAGGCGAACTCCCCGACCCGCACGACATCGAGATGCGCGGCCCGCATGAGCGCCAAGTCCTTCGGCCAGCGCGACTGCGGCCACTGCTCCGGGTACCAGGCGGTGCCGACGAGGAGCGCCGGCTGGGCCGCGTCGGCGGCGGCGCCGAACAGCAGCCCGAGCGCCGCGCCGAGCGCCACCCTGAGAGCGAGTGCGGTGGCGCGCCAAGGCTTCGGTCCAATGCGTGCGATCGACATGAGCGCCTCCGCGCCGGGACGAAAGCGCACGGATACCAGGGGTGCGGCGCGCTGGCAAGAGGGTAATTCCAATTAATGGCACAAAAGACCACAATGTGGAATGACTACTGACCGTCGCGAATTCCTGCGTCTGGCGGCCGGCAGCCTCGCCGCCGGCGGCTTGCCGCTCGCGGCTGCGGGCAGCGCCAAGGCCGCGGCGCCCGCGCCCGCCGCCAGTGCCTCCGCAACCGCCGCGGGCGCGGCGACATCGCCCTCGCGCGAGGCGCTCGCCGCGCTCTTCGCCAAGCCTCCCGAGAGCGCGAGCCCCGGCGCCTACTGGTACTGGCTCGGCGGTGAGGTGACGCGCGAGGGCATCACCGCCGATCTCACGGCGATGCATGCGGCGGGGATCTCGACGCCGATGCTCTTCAGCATCGGCAAGAGCGGTCCGGACACGCTCATCCATCCGCCCGCCGATGCGCTGACGCCCCACTGGTGGCATCTGGTGGAGCACGCCGCCGCCGAATGCGAGCGGCTCGGCATGCGCCTCGCGCTCAACGATTGCGACGGCTGGGCGACGGCGAGCGGTCCCTGGATCACCCCGGATCTCTCGATGCAATGCCTCGTGTGGAGCCATCGGACCGTCGCGGGCGGTGCGATGATCGAGGGCCCTCTGCCGCCGCCGCCGCGCAGGCACGACTATTATCGGGACATCGCCACGCTCGCGCTGCCCTGGCCGGCGCACTGGGAGGAGACGAGCTTCACCCGCCGCGCGCGCATCAGCACCGACCTGCCGCTCAAATCGGCCGATCCGGACCGGATCTCCGATCCCGACAACCGCGAGCAGGCGATCGACTGGCGGCGGGTGCCGCAGGAGCGGCCCTCCTGGATCGAATACGCCTTCGAGCGCCCGTTCACGCTGCGCTCGATCACGGTGCGCACGCCGCCAGCGCCCGGTTTCGCCCCCGGTGTCTACCGCGCAGCCAACAGTCTCGTGGTCGAGGCGAGCGATGACGGCAGGCACTTCCGGCGGATCGGCGCGCTGGAGTACCCCAAGCACGGCTGGCAGACCGACTTGACGACGCTGACTCACGCTCTGCCGCAAACGACGGCGCGTTACTTCCGCCTGGTGCACCGGCCGATTGCGCCGCAGCCCTACGAGGAGGAGTACGACTTCGGGCAGGATCTTCGCCTGCGGCTCTTCAGCATCGTGCTCTCGAGCGAGCCGCGCATCCATCAGTTGCCCGGCAAGTCCGGGGCGCAGTGGGCCATCAGCCGCCGCACGAGCGCGGCGGACGTTCCGGACGATGTCTGCATTCAACTCGCGGACATCATCGACGTGAGCGGGCATCTGCGCCCGGACGGCACCCTCGACTGGAAGCCGCCGCCCGGCCGATGGCGGCTGCTGCGCATCGGGTACACGACCACCGGCTCGGAGAACTCCGCCGCCGGCGGCGCGCAGGGACTCGAGTGCGACAAATTCTCCGCCGCGGCCGCGACGCTGCAGTTCGAGAGCTGGTTCGGGCAGGCGCTCGAGCGGGTCGGTCCCCGGCTCGCGGGCAAGGTGCTCCACGTCATGCACGTCGATAGCTGGGAGGCGGGCTCGCAGAACTGGTCGCCGGTGTTCCCGGGGGGCTTTCAGCGCCTTCGCGGCTACGACCTCCTGCCGTACATCCCCGTCATGACGGGCGTGCCGCTCGTGAGCGCCGATGTCTCCGAGCGCGTGCTGCACGATGTCCGCCGCACGATCAACGATCTCATGGACACCGGCTTCTTCCGCACCCTGGGCGAGCTCGCGCACCGGCGCGGCTGTCTTTTCAGCGCCGAGCCGCCCAATCCCACGTTTCCCGCCGACGGCATGGAGCATTTCCAGTACGTCGATCAGCCCATGGGCGAGTTCTGGCTCAACACGCCGCGCAATGACAAGCCGACGGACATCAAGGACGCCGTCTGCGCCGCGCGCCTGTATGGCAAGCCCTTCGCCCAGGCCGAATCCTTCACCGAAGGGCTCATCACCTGGGACGAGCACCCGTACCTGCTGAAGCCCCTGGGCGATCACAACTACTGCCAGGGCATCGGGCGACTCTTCCTGCACGTGTACGCGCAACAGCCCTGGTTGCACCGCGAGCCCGGCCTCACGCTGAACGGCATCGGCAGCTTCTTCGGCCGGACGCAGACATGGTGGCGGCCCGGCAAGGCGTGGTTCGATTACATGCGCCGCTGTCACGCGCTGCTGCAGCAGGGCCAGGCCGTGGCGGACGTGTGTTACTTCAACGGCGAGAACATTCCGGCCCGGGCGTTCCTGCGGTGGCAGTTGAGTGTCCCGCTGCCCGAGGGGTACGAGTTCGACACCCTCAATCGCGATGCATTGCTGCGCCTCGCGCGCATCGAGGCGGGCGAGATCGTGCTCTCGAGCGGGCCGCGCTATCGCGTGCTGGTGCTGCCGGACAGTCACCTCCTGACGCCGCAGATCGCGCTGCGCTTGCGCGAGTTCGTCCACGCGGGGGCGACCCTCGTGGGGCCTCGCCCGCTGCGGTCTCCGAGCCTGGTTGACTCTCCGGACGCGGATCGGACGGTCGCGGAGGTTGCGCAGGAGTTATGGGGCGATCTTGACGGCAGGACGCGAACCGAGCGCCGCGTCGGCGCCGGACGAGTGGTGTGGGGTCAGCCGTTGCAAACGGTCCTCCTGGAGGCCGGCAGGCCGGCGGACGTGGTGGTCTCGGAGGACTCCAGCTCGCCAGAATCCGCCGCGCCTGGCGCGGTGCCCGCGATCGAATGGACACACCGCCGGGGCGCGGACTGGGACCTGTATTTCCTCAGTAATCCCGCGGCCGTGGCGCGGCGGCTCGAGGTGTCATTCCGAGTGGCGGGACGGGTGCCCGAGATCTGGCATCCGGACACCGGCGAGACCGAGACGCTGGCGCTGTGGCGCGAGGGTGGCGGACGCACCGCCGTGCCGCTTGAG
>JABBNZ010000022.1:11295-46990 GCA_019352035.1 Pseudomonadota bacterium
GCGCTGGTGTCCGCGCAGGGACGCTGGGCGTTGCTCGATGCCGCCGGCGTGCGCCAACCCCTCGAGGTCGCGCGCCTGCCGGCGCCGTTGCCGCTCGAGGGGCCCTGGAATCTGACATTCCCGGCGCGACCCCCGGCGGCACCGGGCCGCCGCTCGGCGCGGGCCGTGCGTGTCAAGCTGACCGATCTCGTCTCGTGGACCGAGCTGTCGCAGAGTGAGGCGCGCCATTTCTCCGGGACCGCCCTCTACCGGACCTTTTTCGAGCTGCCGCCCGAGCTCCTCGGCGCGGACCGGACCCTGTGGCTCGATCTCGGCGAGGTGCACGAGATCGCCGCCGTGCGGGTGAACGGCAAGGCGCTCGGGGTGCTGTGGAAGCCGCCCTTTACCATCGAGATCACCGGGGCCGCGCACGCCGGCCGCAATTCCCTCAGCCTGCGTGTCACCAACACCTGGCGCAATCGGCTGATCGGGGATTACGGCAAGCCCGCGGCGCAGCGCGAGACCTTCGTCGTGCCCATGCTGCGCAAGGGGGAGCCGTGGCTGCCCGGCGGACCGGGCGTGAAGCTCTCACCGGCCGGGGTGTTGGGGCCGGTGGCGGTGAGGAGCGTGGCGCGGGTGAGTCTGTGAGCCGCTGTCGCGGCGCTTACTTGCGCCGGTCACTGCGGCGGCGACCGCCGCGCGACTTCGGCGGCGGCGCCAGGAACTGGCCCCCTGCGCCTGCGCGCCCGCCATCGGATGCCAACGGCGGGGCGGGCTGACGCCCGGTCCAACCGAGGCCTTCGCTGATGCGATGCGCTGCGGCCATCACGTCCTTGCTGAGCGACTGCAGGCGATGGTCGCTCATGTATTGAGCGGCGCTCGAGACGCTGATCGCGGCGATGGTGCGGCCGGCGACGTCACGCACGGGAGCCGCGATGCAGCGGATCTGCTCCTCGTTCTCCTCCAGATCGAAGGCGTAGCCCGCCTGCACGTAGCCGCGCATGCGCGCCAGCCACTCCTGTTGGGAAATCTCCGCTCGCCGCCGCGCGCCCGGCCTGCCGGCCTCGCCCCGCTCCGCGCGAAAGAGCTCGAGCCACGCGTCCTCATCGAGATCCAGGATCAGCGCCTTGCCGAGGCCGGTGGAGGTCACCGGCTGGAGCTCCCCGATCCGCGAGCTGATGTTGATGCGCCGCTTGCCCGGCACCTTGTCGAGATAGAGCACCCGGCCGCGGTCGAGGATGCCCAAGTGCACCGTGTCCTCGGTGAGCAGCGCGAGCCGCTCGATGTGCGGCGCGGCGATGCGCGGCAGGTCGAGCTCGTCGCGCACGCGAAATCCCAGCTCGAGGAGCTTCGGTCCCAGGCTGTAGCCGCTGTGCGGGACGAAGCTGAGATAACGCCGGTCGGCGAGCGCGGAGGCGAGCCGGTGCGTGGTGCTGCGGGTGAGGCCGAGGCGCGCGGCGAGATCCCCGAGCTTGATCGGGCCCTCGGCGACGACATCGATCACATCGAGGCCGCGAAAGAGAGTCTGGCTGCCGAGCCGCGCACCCGCGCGCGCACGCGAGAGCGGCTCGGCCGCGCGCTCCGCGCCGGCAGTGCGCCGCTGCGCAGCGGCGGGCTGCCGCTCGGGTCTGCTGCCGATGGTGCGCGTGCTTCTCATTATGTGGTACCCGTATTAGTATGTGGGACGAGGTCCCCGGCCGCAACCGGGTCCGGGGCCGATCCCAGCGAACGATGAGGCACGGCGCCGACAAGATGAGCTTCCCGGCAATAAGACAGGTCCGCGCGTACGTGCTGCGGGGCGGCGGCGCCGACTACCACGACCAGCAGGGCGGGCACTGGATCGACGATCACATCGCGACGCCC
Organism: Pseudomonadota bacterium; assembly: GCA_019352035.1. Classification (GTDB taxonomy): domain Bacteria; phylum Pseudomonadota; class Gammaproteobacteria; order Steroidobacterales; family Steroidobacteraceae; genus 13-2-20CM-66-19. The sequence goes on from JABBNZ010000022.1 coordinate 13,138, forward strand.
ATGAGCCGTTACCCCGAGTACCGCCAGAGCCGGCGCAGCTTCGGCATCAACGTGCTCGGCACGCTCGTGGTGGAGATCGAGGCCGCCGACGGCACGATCGGCTTCGCCGTCACCACGGGCGGGGAGCCTGCCGCCTTCATCGTGGAGCGGCATCTGGCGCGCTTCCTCGAAGGGCGGGACCCGGCCGCGATCGAGAAGATCTGGGACCAGATGTATTTCGCCACCCAGTATTACGGGCGCAAGGGCCTGGTGATCAACGCCATCTCCGGGGTGGACCTCGCGCTGTGGGATCTTCTCGGCAAGCTCAGGCGCGAGCCGGTGTATCAGCTGCTGGGCGGCGCCGTGCGCGACGAGCTCGTCTTCTACGCGACCGGCTCGCGGCCGGACCTCGCCAAGCAGCTCGGCTTCATCGGCGGCAAGTTGCCGCTGCATCATGGGCCGGCCGAGGGCGAGGAGGGCCTGAAGCGCAACCTCGAGGCGCTCGGGCAGATGCGCAGCCGCGTCGGGCCGGACTTCTGGCTGATGCTCGATTGCTGGATGAGCCTCGATCTTCCCTACGCGGTGAGACTCTCGCATGGCGCTCGCGAACACGGACTGAAGTGGCTCGAGGAGGCGTTGTCGCCCGATGATTACTGGGGGTACGCGCAGCTGAAGCGTAGCATGCCGCCCGGCATGCTGCTGACCACCGGCGAGCACGAGGCCACGCGCTGGGGCTTTCGCATGCTGTTGGAGATGGAATGCTGCGACATCATCCAGCCGGACGTCGGCTGGTGCGGCGGCATCACGGAGCTCCTGAAGATCGCCGCGCTCGCCGACAGCCGGGCAGTGGCGGTCGTGCCGCACGGCTCGAGCGTCTACAGCTACCACTTCGTCATCACCCGCCACAACAGCCCCTTCGCCGAGTTCCTGATGATGGCGCCGCAGGCCGACCGGGTGGTGCCGATGTTCCACCCGCAGCTCCTCGGCGAGCCGGTGCCGGTCAACGGGCGCCTGAAGCTCCCCGACACGCCGGGCTTCGGCGTGGAGCTCAACCGCGCCCTGCCGCTGCACCGGCCGTATCCGCACGGCTGAGCCATTTTCCCTCATAGAACCTCAAAGGACACGAGCCCAAGATGAAACTGCTGCGCTACGGCCCCGCCGGCCACGAACAGCCCGGAATTCTCGACGCCCACGGCCGCATCCGCTCGCTGGCGGGCAGCATTCCCGACCTGACGGCGCAGCATCTCTCGCCCGCCGCGCTCGCGCGCCTCGCGGGCATCGATCCTGCCTCGCTCCCCGTCGCGACCGGCACGCCGCGGCTCGGCGTGCCTTTCACGGGCACCCGCAAGTTCATCGCCATTGGGTTGAATTTCGCCGACCACGCCGCGGAGTCGAATCTGCCGGTTCCCACCGAGCCGGTCGTCTTCACCAAGGCGGTGAGCTGCCTGCAGGGACCGAATGACGATGTCATGATCCCGAGAGGCTCGAAGAAGACCGATTGGGAGGTCGAGCTCGGCGTCGTGATCGGCACGACCGCCCGCTACGTGGAGGAGCGCGACGCCCTCGAGCACGTTGCCGGTTATTGCGTGGTCAACGACCTCTCCGAGCGCGAATACCAGACCGAGCGCGGCGGCACCTGGGACAAGGGCAAGGGCTGCGACACCTTCGGCCCCGTGGGTCCCTGGCTCGTGACCCGCGATGAGGTGGGTGACGTGCAGGACCTGGACATGTGGCTCGAGGTCAACGGGGAGCGCATGCAGACGGGCAACACCCGCACCATGATCTTCTCCGTCGCCAGGATCGTGAGCTATGTCAGCGAGTTCATGACCCTCGAGCCCGGTGACATCATCACCACGGGCACCCCGCCCGGCGTGGGGATGGGCCGCAAGCCGCAGCCGGTCTACCTCGCCGCCGGCAACACCATACGGCTCGGGATCGAGAAGCTCGGCGAGCAGCGCCAGTCGGTCATCGCCTGGCGGCGTGCCTGAGGGGAGCCAAGGATGACGCACAATCCCGGACGTTTCCAAAATCGCGTCGCCGCCATCACCGGCGGCGCCTCTGGCGTCGGCCGCGAGGCGGCCGCCCGCATCGGCGCCGAAGGCGGCCGCGTGTTCCTGTGGGATCGCGATGCGGCCGCGCTCGCCGCCGCTGCCGCCGAAATCCCTGGGGCGCAGACCGCTACCGTCGACGTCGCCGATGCGGCGGACATGGCGCGCGCGGCCGAAGCCGCCTTCCGCGTGTACGGCCGCCTGGATGTGCTCGTGGCGAGCGCCGGGATCACCGGCCCGACCGCCACGCTCTGGGAGTATCCCATCGAGCAGTGGCGCCGCGTCATCGACATCGACTTGAACGGCATCTTCAATACCTGCCGGGCCGTCGTCCCCTTGATGCTCAAGAACGACTACGGCCGCATCGTCAACATCAGCTCCGTGGCCGGCAAGGAAGGCAATCCCAACGCCTCCGCCTATTCCACCGCCAAAGCCGGCGTCATCGGCCTCACCAAGTCCCTCGGCAAGGAGCTGGCCCTCACCGGCGTGCGCGTCAACTGCATCACCCCGGCGACTTTCAAAAGTCCCATCCTCTCGCAGCTCCCCCAGTCCCAGGTCGACTACATGAAATCGAAAATTCCCATGGGGCGCCTCGGGGAGGTGGAGGAGGTCGCGGCCCTGGTCTGCTGGCTCGCGAGCGAGGAGTGCTCCTTCTCCACCGCCGCGACCTTCGACATCTCCGGCGGCCGCACGACCTACTGACCGGGCTACCGGGCATGGGGGGGAACACGGTGACAACCGAGCTCGAGATCGTCGATGCCCATATTCACCTGTGGGACCTCTCCCGCATCTCCTATCCCTGGCTGACGCCCCCGCTCCCGGTGGGCATCACCGGCGAGGTCGGCTCCATCGCCCACGATTATCTGCTCGAGGATTACCTGCGTGACTGCGCCGCTCACGAGAGCCGCGTGCGGGTGAGCAAGGTCGTCCACGTGCAAGCGGGTGCCCACCCCGCCGACGCCCTCGCCGAAACCCGCTGGCTGCAGAGCATCGCCGAGGAGCGCGGCTTTCCCCAGGCCATCATCGCCCACGCCGAGCTGGAAAAGCCCGGCGTCGAGGCGCTCCTCGCCGAGCACGCCGCCCACCGCAACGTCCGCGGCGTCCGCCAGATCCTCAACTGGCATCCCGATCCCCACAAGACCTACACCCCCGGCGATCTGCTGAGCGAGGAGTCCTGGCGCCGCGGCTTCGCCCGCCTGGCCCGCCACGGCCTCTCCTTCGATCTGCAGATCTATCCGGCCCAGATGCCCGCCGCCGCGCGCCTGGCCGCGCTCCATCCCAACATCCCCCTGATCCTGAACCACACCGGCATGCCCGTCGACAAGGACGCCGCCGGCATCGAGGCGTGGCGCGCCGGCATGCGCGCGCTCGCCGCGCAACCGAACGTGTCCGTCAAGATCTCCGGCCTCGCCATGCTCGACTGGCACTGGACGCTCGAGAGCATCCGACCCTTCGTGCTCGAGACCCTCGAGATCTTCGGCGCCGACCGCGTGATGGTGGCGAGCAACTTTCCCGTGGATCGCCTCTTCGGCACCTTCGCCGCCTTCTACGGGGCCTATCGATCCCTCTTTGCCGGCGCGAGCGAGGAGGAGCACTCGAAGCTCTTCGCACGCAACGCCGAGCGCATCTATAGAATCCAATGACTTCCAACCCACTGCTCGGTGTCTTCTTCCACTGGGTCGGGGGCCTCGCCTCCGCCAGCTTCTACGTGCCGTACCGCGCCGTGCGCGGCTGGTCGTGGGAGGTGTTCTGGCTGGTCGGCGGGATCTTCAGCTGGATCATCGCGCCCTGGCTCTTCGCGGGGCTGCACACCCGCGAGCTCCTGGCGGTGCTCGCGGCCACGCCGCCCCGCACCCTGGAGCTCTGTTATCTCTTCGGGTTCCTGTGGGGGTTCGGCGGCCTGACCTTCGGGCTCAGCATGCGCTATCTCGGGATCTCCCTCGGCACCGCGGTCGCTCTCGGGCTCACCGCGGCGTTCGGAACGCTGATCCCGCCGCTCGTCAACGGACAGCTCTTCGGGAGCCTCATCCACACGACGGGCGGACTCGTGGTGCTGGGGGGCGTCGCGATCGCGCTCGGCGGCATCGCCATCGTCGGCAAGGCGGGGCACGACAAGGAGCTCGAGCAGGCGGCGCGGCAGACCGATCCGCCCGCGGGCGAGAGCGGCCAACCGCAGGCGAGGGATTTTCGCAAGGGGCTGGCGGTGGCGGTGTTCTCCGGCATCATGAGCAGCTGCTTCGCCTACGGGCTCGATGCCGGCGGCCCGATCCGTCACCTGACGCTCGCCCATGGCACGAGCACTCTGGCGCAGGGCCTGCCGGTGCTGGTCGTGGTGCTGCTCGGCGGGTTCACCACCAATGCCATCTGGTGCGCGTATCTCATCGTCAGGAACGCGAGCGCGCGCGAGCTCAAGGGCGAGGTGAAGGTCGCGGGCGCCGCTGCGCCGGTGCCGCTCACCCGCAATTATCTGCTCTGCGCGCTCGGCGGCACGGCCTGGTACCTGCAGTTCTTCTTCTACACCATGGGGGAAAGTCAGATGGGGCGGTACGCCTTCTCCAGTTGGACGCTGCACATGTCGAGCATCATCATCTTCGCGACCCTCTGGGGTCTGGCCCTGAAGGAGTGGAAGGGCGCGAGCGCCCGCAGCCTCGGTGTCATGACGCTCGGTCTCATCGTTCTCATCGGGGCGACCGTCGTCATCGGCTGGGGCAACTATCTCGTGGTGCGCGGATGAGCCGGCGAGTCAACATCACGGCGCTGCTGTGCGCCGCCGCGTCCCTCGGCTTCGGTCTCGCGGCCCCGATGGCCCGGGCCGCGACGAGCGGCCACTGGGTGGCGGCCTGGTACTCCCCGCCCTTTCCGACGACGGCGGTGTGGGGCTGCAATCAGGTGCGCGTATTCAGCCATCAGACCGTCCGGCAGGTCGTGCGGCTCGAGGCCGGCGGCAACCGGTTGCGGGTGCGCCTCACCAACGAGCTCGGCCTCGGGCCGCTGACCTTCGGGGAGGTGCGCGTGGCGCTTGCCTCGCCCAACGGAGTGACCGAGCCGGGCACCGACCGCATCGTCACCTTCGGCGGCAGGCATGGCGCGACCATCGCGCGGGGCAAGGCGCTCGTGAGCGACCCGGTCGAACTGAAGGTGCGCCGATTCCAGCAGCTCGCGATCTCCGTCTATTACCCGGGCGGCGCGGCGCCGGCCGGGCATCTGCACAGGCTCGAGATCTCCCCGCCCGGCGACCACGCCGCCGAGCCCGTGTGGCCTTCGGCCGGGCGCTCCCAGGCGCCGGGCCTTGCGAGCGGCGTCGACGTCGAGACCGCCTCGCCCAGGAAAGTGCTGGTGGCGTTCGGCGACTCCATCACGGAAGGGTTCTGCTCCACCCCGGGCACGCATCGGGACTATCCGGAGGCGCTGGCGGATCTGCTGGCCGCGCATCCGGGCGAGGACCGCGCCTGGGTCGTCATCAACTCCGGCATCAGCGGCAATCGCCTGCTGCGTGAGGGGGCGGGCCCGAAGGCGCTTGCCCGCTTCAAGCGCGACGCGCTCAAGATCCCGGGCGTCAAGGCCATCCTGCTGCTCGAAGGCATCAACGACATCGGCTGGGCCTTCGATCCTGCCGGCAACAGCCCGCCGCTCGCCGCCAGCGACATCATCGGCGCGTACCAGACCCTGATCCGCCGCGCGCATGCGCAGGGGGTGAAGGTCTACCTCGGAACGCTCACGCCGTATGAGGGCGCGGTCTACTCGCGTCCGCAGGGAGAGAAGGTGCGGGAAGAGGTCAACGCGTGGATTCGCAAGGGCCAGGGGTTCGACGGCGTCGTCGACTTCGATGCGGCGCTGCGCGATCCGGCGAGCCCGCTGCACTTTCGCGGCGCGGATCAGTGCGGCGATGACCTCCATCCCAACGATGCCGGCTACCACGCCATGGCGGAGCTCGCTTTCAAACGCCTGTTTGCGCCGGGCCGGCACTGAGCGCGGCGACGATGGCGAAACTCGATCGTCGCCGCCTGCTCTTCGGCACCGGCATTCTCGCGGTCACCCCGCGGCTGCTGCGCACGGCGGATGCCGCGGCGGTGCCCGGTGCGGGGCAGCCGGGCGCAGCGGATGAGCAGGGCATCACGCCTTCGGACGAGGCGACGCTGCGCGTAGAGCGGCTCTGGGCCGAGCGCATCGAGTCTCCGTTGGGGCTGGAGGTCGGTAGACCGCAGCTCTCATGGTCAGTGGCCAGCGCCGGGCGCGGCGCCCTCCAGAGCGCGTATCGGGTCACTGCAGCCTCCACTCGCAAGCGTCTGGAGTCGGACGAAGCGGATCTCTGGGACAGCGGCCGCATCGCTTCCGACCGCTGTTTCGACGTCGAATACGACGGTAAGGTGCTGCATTCGGCTCAGCGTGTCTGGTGGCGCGTGCAGGTTTGGGATGGCGCCGGGCGAGCCTCCTCACCGAGCGTTGCAACCTGGTTCGAGATGGGCCTGCTCCAACCGTCGGACTGGCAGGCGCAGTGGCTCGACATCGAGGACCCCGAGGAGCGTGCCGACCGCGCCGCGGGAATCCATTGGATCTGGAGTCAGGCGCACCCGCTCGCGGCGGGCCCGCAGCAGTTCCGATACCGGCTGGAGCTGCCGCAAGCATCGCGCGACGCCGAGCTCCTCCTCTGCGCCAAGGACGATTTCCTCGGCCTCTGGATCGATGGCAAGGCGGTGCCGCTGCCTGCCAAGACCTACTGGGGCACGATGATGCGGTTCCCGATCCCTGCCGCGCCCGGCGCCCATGTCATTGCCGTGCAGGCGAAGGCGCAGAGCGGCGGCTTCATGCCCGGCACCGGCGGGGCGGTCGCCGCGCTGGTGAAGATCCGCGAGGCGGGCGGCGGCATCCGCAGGCTGACGACGGGCGCGGATTGGCGGGCCTCGAGCGATGCGCCCGCCGGATGGCACGAGTTGGAATACGACGACCGCTCCTGGGCGCCGGCGAGGGCAGCCCCGAGCGCCCCTCCCTGCGATCCGCGGCCGCCGCGCCCGGCGTTGTGGGCGCGCCGCGAGTTCAACGTGGTGAAGCCGCTCGCGCGAGCGAGGCTGTATGCGACCGCCCTCGGGGCTTACGAGGTCCACGTCAACGGCGAGCGCTTGGGAGACGCTCATCTGGCGCCCGAGATCACCGTAGCGGCCGATCACGTTCTTTATCAGTGTCATGATGCGACGCCGCTACTGAAGCAAGGGCCCAACAGCCTCGCCGCACTCATCGGCGATGGCTGGTACGCATCCGCATTCAGCTGGCTGAATGCGCGTTATGCCCTCGCCGACAGTCCGCGCCGCTTCCTCGCGCAGCTGGTATTGGACTATGAGGACGGCAGCCGCGAGGTGATCGCGACGGATGGAAGCTGGCATCTGGGACCCTCGGCCGTGCGGTCGTCGGAGATCTACAACGGTGAGGACTACGACGCTCGCCGCGAGGACTTCGGCGCCGCCCGGCAGGGCCCTGAAGCCGAAGCCAGCCTCTGGCGGACCGCCCGGATCGGCGATGCGCCCGGGATACGGCTCGTGGCGCAGGTCGGTCCGCCCATCCGGCCCATTCAGGTGCTCCCCGCCCGCCGGATGAGCCGGCCGCGGCCCGGGACGTTCGTTTTCGACTTCGGCCAGAATTTCGCCGGCTGGTGCCGGCTGCGCGTCAAAGGACCGGCGGGGACCGTCGTGCGGCTGCGTCACGCGGAGATCCTCCACCCGAACGGCGAGATCAACACGACCAACCTGCGCGACGCCCGCGCCACCGACACCTATACGCTGCGCGGGGATCCGGCGGGAGAGCTCTACGAGCCCCGGTTCACCTATCACGGATTCCGCTACGTGGAGCTCACGGGCTATCCGGGAAAGCCGGACCTCGCCACGATCGAGGGTATCGTGGTGCATACGGACGCGCCGGCGACCGGAACGCTGTCGGTGGAGAACCGGCTCGCGCAGCAGATCTGGCACAACGCGCTCTGGAGCCAGCGCTCCAACTTCTTCGGCGTGCCGACGGACTGCCCGCAGCGCGATGAGCGCATGGGCTGGATGGGTGACATCCAGGTATTCCTCGATGCCGCGGCATTCAACATGGACGTCGACTCCTTCATCCGCCGCTTCATGGGCGAGGTGCGCGCCGGGCAGACGCCCGACGGGGCATTCCCCATCGTGACACCGCAACCGCGCTCCTTCCCGGAGCTCGTGACCGCGGGGTGGAGCGATGCCGGGGTCATCCTGCCCTGGACGCTCTATCGCCGCTACGGGGATACGGCGGTGATCGAGGAGAACTGGCAGCCGATGCAGCGCTGGCTCGACTACGTCGCCGACGTCAATCCGGACTACATCTGGCGCCGCCGCCGGGGGCTCGATCTCGGAGACTGGCTGTCGGTCGATGCGAAGAAGCCGTCGGATGCGACCACGCCGAAGGCGCTCGTCGCGACCGCTTTCTGGGCCCGCTGCGCCAGCATGATGGCGCAGATGGCTACGGCGATCGGCCATGCGGACGATGCCGCCCGCTATGCGCGTATGCGCTCCAACATCGAGCAGGCATTCGCGCGGGAGTTCGTCCGGCCCGACGGCATGGTCGGCAACGACAGCCAGACCTCCTACTCGCTGGCGCTGCGCTTTGGGCTAGTGCCGGCACCGCTGCGCGCCGCCGCCGGCGAGAGGCTCGCGGCCAACATCAAGGCGCGCGGCACGCTTCTCTCGACCGGCTTCCTCGGCACGCCGTATCTTCTTGATGCGCTGGCGGACAGCGGCCACGAGCGGCTCGCCGTCTCGCTCCTGCTGCAGACGAAGTATCCCTCCTGGGGATTCATGATCAAGATGGGCGCGACCACCATGTGGGAGCGCTGGAACGGCGGCATCGTGGATGCCTCCATGAATTCCTACAACCACTACGCCTACGGGGCGGTGGTCGGCTTCATGTACCGCCGCCTCGCCGGCATCGCCGAGGCGGCGCCGGGCTTTCGGCGCATCGCCGTCGATCCGATCTTCGATCCGCGCCTCGGGCGCGTGAGCGCCCGCTATGATTCCTGCCTCGGCCCGATCTCGACCGACGTGCGGGGCGATCGCCACGGCCTCTCGCGGCTCGGGCTCGAGCTGCCCGCCAACTCGACGGCGCAGGTGCGCCTGCCGGGACGTCCTCACGACTGGATCGAGGGCGGCCGCCCGCTCGGGCATGCGGCGCAACGGCTCATCGGGAGCCAGGGCTCGCACTTCGTGGTCGAGCTCGGCTCGGGGCATTACGACTTGAGGAGGCAACGGACTTGAACCCCCGCAGAATCTGTCTCATCCATACCGCACCTCTCATGGTGCAGGTCTTCACGCCGCTCTGTCGCGACAGGCTGCCGGACGTGAAGGTCACGCAGATCATCAACGAGTCGATGATCAAGGACACCATCGAGGCCGGACATGTCCGCCAGCCGACGATCGATGCCCTGCACACGTTCGCCGAGGCGTCCTTCAAGCTCGGAACGGAGCTCGTCATGGTGACCTGCTCCTCGATAGGACCGGCGGTGGACCTCATTCAGAGCCGGTTCAAGAAGCCGGTGCTGCGGGTCGATGAGCCGATGGCCGAGGCGGCCGTGGCGCGCGGCACTCGCATCGGGGTCGCGGCCACGCTGCGCACCACGCTCGAGCCCACCTCGGCGCTGCTGCTGCGCAAGGCGCAGGAGGCGGGCAAACAGGTGCAGCTCATCGAGTGCCTCTGCGAGGGCGCCTTCGATGCGGTCATCGCGGGTGATACCGAGACGCACGATGCGCTCGTCTCGCAAGCCATGGTGAACAAGCTGGCCGACGTGGATGTCATCGTGCTGGCGCAGGCCTCGATGGCGCGCGTGACCGAGCGGCTGCCGCCCGGTGCGATCACGGCGCCGGTGCTCTCGAGCCCCGCGCTGGCGATGGATTACCTCAAGGAGCGGCTGGCGCGCCTGCGTCCCAATTGAAGCGCTGGATCCGGGCGCCTGCCCGGCCCAGCGTGGCGGCGTGCGAAAGGCGCGACTTTTGCCCGCCGCTCGCCGCCTGCGGCGGCGGGCACCGTCCTGTGCCTGTGATTCATGCTTCGAGATCGCGCACCGAGCGAGGGGGCAATTGGGATGAGAAAGCGCTACGCCGTCGTCGGGCTGCTCGGGGTCGTCTCGGTCATCACCTTCCTCGACCGGATGGCCATCGCGGTGCTGGCGCCCTGGATCCGGCGCGATCTGGGCATGGGGGCGGCCGAGTGGGGCTGGGTGTTGAGCGCGTACGTCATCGCCTACGGCATCTTCGAGATTCCCTCAGGCGCCATGGGCGATCGCAACGGCCAGCGGCGCGAGCTCACGCGCATCGCGGCCTGGTGGTCGGCCTTCACCGCGCTCACCGGCGCGAGCTCGCGCTTCATCGAGCTCATCATCGTGCGCTTCTGCTTCGGCCTGGGCTCCGCGGGCGCGTATCCGAACGCCTCGGGCGTTCTCTGGCGCTGGCTGCCGGCGCGGGAGCGGGCGCGCGGCCAGGGGGTCGTCTGGGCCGCGAGCCGGCTCGGCGGGGCGCTTGCGCCGCTGCTCCTCGTGCCCCTCGCCATCGCCTTCGGCTGGCGCGCGGCGTTCTGGGTGCTGGCGGTCGTGGGTGTTCTCTGGGCGGCCGCCTGGTGGGCCTGGTATCACGATGACCCCGCCGCGCATCCGGGCATCACCGCGGCGGAGCTGGAGGAGATAGGCGTGCGCGGCGGACGCGGTGCGCACGGCGGTGCGCCCTGGGGGCAGCTCCTCAAGCTTCGTCAGCTGTGGCTGATCGTGCTCGCCTACGGCTTCTATGGCTGCGGCAGCTGGTTCTATTTCAACTGGTATCCGAGCTGGCTGCTGCATGCGGGCCACTTCTCGCTGCGTCAGATGGGACTCTATGCCTCCTTCCCGTTCCTCCTCGGCATCGGCGCCAATCTCATCGGCGGGACGCTCTGCGACCGGCTCGGCATGCGCTTTGGGATCAAGGCAGCCTCGCGCGCGATGACCTTCGGGTGCCTCGCCGTCGGCGCGGCGCTGCTGCTCTCGATGAGCCTCGTGCAGGGCCACACCGAGGTGATCGCGCTTTCGAGTATCGGCTTCGCGGTGATGGACCTCATGTTGCCGGCGGCGTGGGCCATGTGCATGAGCATCGGCGGTCCGCACGGCGGCCTCGCCACGGGTGTCATGAACACCGCGGGCCAGGTGGGCGGAGTAGTGTGTACGCTCGTCTTCGGTTACGTCGTGAGCGCGACCGGCAACTACGAGCTGCCGGTGCAAGTGGTGGCGGCGATGGTGCTCGTCGCCGCGGTGGTGTTCTTGCGGGTGGACTGTACGGCGGGCCTAGCGCCAGAGCCTGACACGCTCGAAGAAGTCATCGCCCCCCACCTGCCCGCCCTTCAGGACGAGCTGTAAACCGTCGATCTTCGCCGCCTGCGCATGCGCGCGGCAGAGCGGTGCGCCCGGCTCGAGGCTCGCCTCCCACGTGAGGGCGTGCGCTCCGAGCTGCATCACGGCATGCGTCGAGGTGTCCCCTCCCGCGAGCACGACCCGCGGCACCGGCGCCTGCCTCAGGATGCGCCGGAGCAACGCGCCTGCGCGGCGCCCGAGCGCCTCGCCGCAGGGGTGTGCGGCGGGAGCGAGAGGTCCGAGCGCGCTGTAAAGAATGGTGCTCCGTCCCGCGCGCAGATGACCCACTGCCTCCGCGACGGCATTCTCGGCCGCCGCAGCGCCGCCGTTCTCATCGAGCAGCTGAGTCACATTGAGCGCAACACCTTGATAACCGTTGGCGAGCGCTTTGCGGATCTGACGCTCGGTCACGGGTGAGCAGCTGCCGCTCAATACGAGAAGTGTCTCGACGGAGTCAGCCTGCGAGGCGGCGGGCTCGCCCGCAATGAGGCCGGCTCGGCGCCATGCCGACAGCAGTGCGTAAGTCAGCCCGGAGCTGCCGGCGCAGAAAAGAGGAGGCTCGGCGTCCGTGCCTCGCTCCGCGCACTCCCAGAGGATCCGCCCCGTCTCCCGCAGCTCCGCTTCGCTCACGCCGTCGAACAGCACTGCCGCATCCCCTCGCGAGAGGCAGTCCGACAGCGCCTCACGCGCCCGGCCGCGGGCGAAGTCGGTCAGGTCCACGAGGCCGATGCCCAGCGCGGTCTGTGCGGCCAGATGACGGCGCAGATCCGCCTCGTACATGGGGGTCACCGGATGCGCGCGCATGGTCGGATGCCGGTCGATGCGGTGAATCGTCTCGCCGGCGGCGGCGAAGAGGTGGCCGAAGGCGAGGTAACGGCGCAGATGCGGCGCCGCGACCACGATGGGAATGAAGGGCGGCGAGAGCGTCTCGCGGCCGATCTCGAGCGCGCGCCCGATCGAGCCGATCTGCGGCGAGCTGTCGAAGGTCGAGCAGGTCTTGTAGTGGATGACGGGGCATCGCAGCGCGCCGAGACGGCGGAACACGGCCGGCAGATGCTGGCTCATCCAGTCGGACGCGCGGCTGCGGCTCTCGCCGGCGATGCCGAAGGCCTGACAGTCGCCGAACTCCCCCCAGCGCTCTTCAGCGGGCAGGCCGATGAAAAGCACGGTCCGTATGCCAGCGAGGGCCAGCGCCTCGAGCACGTCGGTCGAGCCCGTGAAATCATCCCCGTAGTAGCCGTAGAGCGGACGCACTGTCTCGGCTTTCAGCGGCCGAACGCCGCCAGGGTTGCGGCGAGCTCGCGGTGGGTGCGGGCGTAATCGGCGAGCGGGATGCCGGATACGGCGGCCTCCCAGCCCTGGTGCAGACTCCTCACGCCCGCGGCGACGCCGCCGGGATGGCCCATGATGCTGCCGCCGCAGGCGTGAATGAGATCGACGGAGCCCAGCGCCCGGTAGGTGTCCGGTGCCTGCAGCGCCGACTGTCCCGAGGAGAAGACCGGCATGACCTCACACCCAGGGTGGGGCTGCGGGAACATGGGCGTCAGGCATTCGCGGGCCGAGGCGATCACCGACTCGTTGCTCTCGCAGAACTTGTTGTCGAGTCCATTGACATGGACGTGGTCGATGCCCGCCAGCCGCCAGAGCTTCTGCCAGGCGACGAAGCTCATGCCGATCGCCGGCGAGCGCCCGAGCAGTCCCCAGCCGTTGCGGTGGCCGTGGATCGCCACCTGGCACTGCGCCCGCAGCGCCGCGAGCGCCGGCAGGCCGATGCTGTTCAGGCTGACCATGACGCAGGTGTTGCCCGCGGCCACGACGAGGTCATGCCGGCGCAGCATCTCGTCGATGTCACCTGTGATGTTGACGGCGTACATCACCCGTTTGCCGGTCCTGTCGGCGTGCGCGTCGAGCACCCGCATCACCGCGCTCAGCCGCTCCTCGAACGGACAATGCGGCCCGTCCGCCTGCAGCTCATCGTCCTTGACGAAGTCGATGCCCGCGGCGGCGATCGCGGCGACCCGCTCAGCGGTGGCAGCGGGCGAGAGCCCGACGCTCGGCTTGATGATCGTCCCGATGACGGGTCTGCCGTGCACGCCGGTCAGGGCTCGCGTACCGGCGATGCCGAACCGCGGACCGCGGTAGCGCCCGAGGAATTGCGGCGGCAGCGTCAGATCGAGCAGCCGCATGCCGGAGAAGGGCTTGAGCTCCCACAGGTTGCCGGCGACCGTGGCGAGGAGGTTGGGCAGCGAGGGCCCGAAATTGTGCAGCGGCCAGGAAAGCGTCACCTCCGCCGTCCGCCATCGCGCTGGGCCCGACTGCGGTGCCGAGGCGCCGGGGAGGGAGGGCGCCGCGGCTTCGCCGAGCTCCACGAGCGACTCGATGCGCGCGCCGCAGTGCTCGCGCAGCTCGTCGGTCTCGCCCGCCACCCGCACGAAGGTGCCGGTCGACTGCTCGCCGGCCATGATCGCCGCCGCCGCCTCGAGCGGGCGGGCGCTCTCGATCCAGTATCGTGCCGTGACGCGCGCGGGTGTCTCAGGCGCGTTTGAAGTAGACATCGTACGACTCGTTCTCCACGGTATGGAACGGGACGAAAACCCTCTCCTGCCGCTGCGTGCGGCCGGTCTGCACGTAGCTCTGCCTCGAGCCGGCCACCGGCTCGAGGCGGCCGCTCCCGAGCGCAGCGAGCGGCACGCCCGGCGCGGCGGGCTGCGCCTCGCTGAAGTCGAGCGCGCAGTACAGCAGCGGGCCGCGCATCAGCGCGACCGTGTCCCGATGCGCGGGGTCGACGGGCTCCTGGCGGAAGGGCTGCGGCAATCGCAGCTCGATGCGATCGTCGCGCTTCCACGTGCGCCGCAGCGCCGCGAACGTGCCGGGTGCGGCGCTCACCGAGGCGCGCCCCCCGTTCACTCGAATCTCCGGCTCCTCCTGCAACCATCCCGGAATCCGGATCATCAGCGTGAACGCCGCCGGCGCGTCCGCTTCGACGTGCAACGTCACCAGCTCATCCGCGGGGTACTCGGTCTCCTGCGCAAGGCTCACCCGGCGTCCTCCGACGAGCCATCTCGCTCGGGAGGGCGTGAAGATGTTGACGTAGATCGTCCCTGGCGCATGGAAATAAATGTTGCGGACGTAGTCGGCAACGCCCTGCACGAGCGTGCCCGAGCAACAAGGCCACTTCGCAGGGTAGAAGACCTTGGTCGCGCCGGGGTTGTAGCTCGAGTAGTACGGCGAGTTGCCGTCAGAGTCCGGCCGCTTGACCGCCAGCAGCCCGTTGTACATGACTCTCTCCAGCCCATCCCCATAGCGCGCGTCCGCGGTGAAGCGCATGAGGTAGCGCGCGAGCCTCATCGAGGCGTAGGTGCCGCACGGCGTCTCGAAGTGGCTGGCGGTGGTGGTCAGGCTGTCCACGAGCTGCGAGGTGTCCGGCTTCACCAGCAGCTCGTTCGGGCCCCAGCCGCCGGAGGCATAGCTTTGCATCCCGAGGAACTTCCAGCCGTTCGCGGCGGCCGCCCGATAGCGCGGATCGCCGAGCTCGACATAGGCGCGGGCCGCCGAGCTCAACGCCATCACGTGACTGTAGGCGTGCCGCCCGGCCAACACGTCCTCGCCGCGCGCGAGCGGATCGAAGTAGGGGGCGTCGAGGAGGTAGTGGACGGCCAACTTCCGCAAGCGGGCATCGCCCGTCAGATGCGCCGCCGCGAAGAAGTTCTCCGGCAGGATGTAGGTCTCGTCGTAAGGCGGATTCCTGACGCCGATCCGGTCGCGGCTCACCGGGGAGATGTAGGGGAGGGCGCCGTGAACCACGCTCGGGATCAGGGAGCGGGCGCGCTCGACGCCGCTCAGGGCGTAGGCGTCGAGAAGTCCGATGATGTGCTTGTCGAGGACGTACGCGGGCCACACCTTCTGCGCGCCAGGCCCGGCGTACGGCACCGGATTGGCCGCGAGGGCGGCGGCGAAGCCGTCGATGAGCTGACTCACCTTCACGTGGCAGGCGGGATCGCCCGTGGTGCGTCCGAGGCGCGCGATGCCGGAGATGTATTGGCCGAGGGAGTGGCCCGGAATGAAGCCGTCCTCCCCATACCAGCCGCCCATGTCGAGGCCGGGCGCCGCGAGCCCGGCGTGCTGGCGGTAGGGCTTCAGGAGCCGGTCGTTGTCGAGCCCGAGGTAGTGCGCGTGGATGAAGTCGTACTGCGCCTTGAGCGGGCCGCCGGTGAGCTCGACGGCGCCATAGGGGAAATCGTGCAGCCGCCCGGGCGCAGCCCGCACCCCCGCGCCTTCTGCCCACGCAGGCGCCAAAACGGGCGCCATGGCGCCGGCGGCTGCCGCCGATGCGACCGTGCGCAGGAACGTCCGCCGGGAGGTCCGTCGAATCATTTGAGTAGTGCCTCCTGATATAGACGATTGATGGCCGCGATGGTGCTCCCGGCCGGCTCGCCGGACGCGAGCGCCGCGCGCAGCCGCTCGGAAGCGGCCTGTTGGAAGGGCATGTACCCCGCGTGCCGCGGGCGAACCCACGCGCCCTCGAGTGTCGCGCGCGTGTTGCGATAGAAATTGAGCGAGGTCGCGTTGGCGGCGGCGTCGTCCCAGGCAGCCGAGCTCGCAGGCTGGCCGCCGCCCGTCACGTAGGGCCCGCACTGCGCTTCGGGGCCGGCGACCCAACGCGCGAACTGGATCGCCGCCTCGCGGTGCGGCGAGCGCGCCGAGACGGCGATGCCGGTCCCGCCGAGCGCCGAGCCGCGCGGCGCGCCGCCCGGGGCGAGCGGAATGAGATTGCCGAAGGCGATCGGCGCCGGCAGCGCCGGCGACTGGCTGCGCGGCCGCGAGTAGCTGACATAGCCATAGACGAGCGGCGAGCAGGCGCAGGCGGACCGCGGCTCGGACATCCTCTGTAGCACCGCGATGGGGTCCATGGTGAGACAGGCCGGGTCGATGAGCGCGGCGAGCTCGCGCAGCAACTCGTAAGCGAGGCCGGCGCCCGAGCGGTCGAGCAGATCGGGTCCCTCGATGTGCCCGGGGCTTCCCGCCAGTCCGCTCAGCGTGAAGAGGGACATGAGGTTGTGCGGCGGCCGCAGCGGGCAGAGCACTTTGCCCGCGGATGCGAGCTCCAGCATCGCCTTCCAGTCGGCGGGAGGGGTGCCTAACAGGTCCGGGCGCCACGCCTGCACCTGCGCGGCCGCATCGATCGGCAATGCCCAGAGGCTCCCTTCCCAGAGGTAGCTCGCGAGCGAGGCTCCGACGTACTCCTTCCCCAGCAGGGCCACATCCGCAGCGCTCTGGAGCGGCGCGAGGCAGCGCTCGCGGGTGATCTGACCCACGTGCGGATGATCGATCACGATGAGATCGTAACGCTCGGCGAGCTGCGCCACCGGAAACGACTCGAAGTCCTGCAGCGAGCGGCGCTCCCACTCGATGCGCACGCCGGTGCGCGCCTGCCAGAGGGCGGCGCAGGCCGCGAGCGGATCGTAGCCCCGGGGATGGTCCCAGGTCATGCCGCGCAGCATCGCCGTCTCAGGTCGGGTTGACATCGTTTGTTAACGAACATAGCATTTACGTATAAACTATACGCGAGGAGCGGGGTTGACGGTAGCGCACGCAGGCCAGCAGCGATCCGGGGAAGGGGAGCGTCCGCTCCAGGGAGTGCTGGTCCTCGATTTCAGCCAATTCCTGGCAGGTCCTTCCTGTTGCCTGCGGCTCGCCGATCTCGGCGCTGAGGTCATCAAGGTGGAGCGGCCGCGGGGCGGGGATCTCGCGCGCCGGCTGCAGCTCGCCGACCAGACCTTCGGCGATGACAGCACCCTCTTTCACACCATCAACCGCAACAAGAAGAGCTTCGCGGCGGACCTGAAGGATCCGCGCGATCTCGAGCGGGTGAAGGCGCTCATCGCGCGCGCCGATGTGATGGTGCACAACTTCCGCCCGGGCGTGATGGATCGGCTCGGTCTCGATTTCGACACCGTCGCCGCGTTGAATCCCGGTCTGATCTACGCGGCCATCACCGGCTACGGCGACCGCGGGCCGTGGCGGGAGAAGCCGGGACAGGACCTGCTGGTGCAGGCCATGTCCGGGCTCGCCTGGCTCTCGGGCGATGCCGGCCAGGGTCCGGTGCCCGTCGGCCTCTCGGTGGCGGACCTCATGGCCGGGGCGCAATTGTGCCAGGGCGTGCTGGCGCTTCTGGTGCGGCGGGGCCGCACCGGACGGGGCGGCCGCGTCGATGTCAGCCTCCTCGAGTCCGCCATCGACATGCAGTTCGAGCAGCTCACCGCATTCCTCAACGGCGATGGCCGCCAGCCGCCGCGCGATGCGGTCAACAATGCGAGCATCTACCTGGGCGCGCCCTACGGCATCTACAAGACCGCCGACGGTTATCTCGCAGTCGCCATGACACCGGTCGGGGCCCTCGCCGAGCTCATCGGCTGCAAGCCGCTCGCGGCCTACGCCGATCCGGCGACGTGGTTCGGGGAGCGCGCGCGCATCAAGTCGCTCCTCGCCGCCCACCTGGCGCAGCGCCCGACGGCGCATTGGCTCTCGATCCTCGAGCCGGCCGACATCTGGTGCGCACCGGTGCTCGACTGGACGCAGCTCGTGCGTCACGAGGGCTTCGCGGCGCTCGAGCTCACGCAGCAGATCGAGAACCCGCGGCATGGCCGCATGCGCACCACCCGCTGTCCGCTGCGGGTCGACGGGGAGGTGCTGACCTCGCCGCGGGGCGCGCCTTCCCTTGGCGCCGACAACGAGGAGGTGCTGCGGCGCCTGGAAACCGGCTCCCGCGAGGGACGGTCATGATCGTCGAGCAATTCTTCGAGGACTACGAGATCGGCTTCACCCGCCGCACGTTCGGGCGCACGGTGACCGAGGCCGACATCGTGACCCACGCCGGTCAGACGGGCGACTTCTTCCCCCATCACATGGACGCCGAGTGGTGCGCCCAGCAGGATTTCAAGCGGCGGATCGCTCACGGCACCCTGATTCTCAGCATGGGAATCGGGATGACGGCGGGCACCATCAACCCGCGGTCGATGTCCTACGGCTATGACCGCGTGCGCTTCATCCGTCCCGTATTCATCGGCGATACGATCACCGTCACCGCGCGCATCACGGAGCGCCGGGACCATCCCAAGCGCAAGAGCCATGGCGTGGTGGTGGAGGCGGTGCAGATCGCCAATCAGCATGGAGAGGTGGTGCTAGCCTGCGAGCACCTGTATCTCGTGGAGCGCCGCGGAGCCGCTCCGTGAGGCTCGCCGCCTGCACGTCATGAACGCGCGGGCTCCTGCGGCGGCGGCATTCCTGGCGCTCGGCGCGATGCTGGGGCCGCTCCCTGCCGCCGCGGCCGCGACGCCGGCGCGCGAGGGGACCTCGCCGCGCACCACTCGGGCCGCACCGCTGCGGTTCGGCCTCTCGAGCGCCGGCCTGAGCTACCCTTTCGCCGCGGCGATCGCCCAGGGCTTCGAGCATCAGGCGGCCCGCGACGGCGTCGATGCGATCGTGCTCGATGCGCAGGAGCGGGTGCAGAAGCAGGCCAACGACCTCGAGGACCTGGTGTCGGAGCGCGTCAATGGCATCGTGCTGATGCCGCTCGACTCCGTCATCGCCCAGAGCTGGGTCAATCGCGCGACCGCGGCCGGCATCCCCGTGGTGGCGGTCGGCTCGCAGGTGGGCGATCCGGCCACGCGGCCGCTGCGCGAGGTATACCCCAGGCTCACCGCGCTCGTGACCCAGGACGAAGTGGCCGCCGGCCGGGAGGCCGGGCGGCTCGCGCTGAAGCTGCTGCCGCGCAACCGGGTCGCGCGCATCGCGATCATCCAGGGCGCGCCCGGCTTCCCCGAGGTCCTGCAGCGGGAGGCGGGATTCAAGCAGGCGCTCGATGCGGCGCACGTGCGCTACCGCATTGTGGCCTCGCAGCCGGGCAACTGGTCGGCGGACGGTGCGGATGCCGCCTGCCAGAACATCCTCGCGGCGCATCCTGACATCGATCTTTTCTTCAACGAGGCCGATGACATGGCGGTCGGATGCGCCCATGCCGTGCGCGCGGCCGGAGCGCACGCGCGCCTCGTGGGCATCGGCGGCTCGCGGCTCGCCATGGTGTCGCTTCGGGCCGGGAGGATCGACGGCACGGTCTGCTACAAGCCCCGCGAGCTCGGCGAGCTCGCCTTCGATGCGCTCTACGGCGAGGTGACGGGCCGCAAGCCCCTGCATGCGGCCTTCATCACCTACCGGACGCCGGGCATCACGCGCGCGAATGTCAGCGCCTGTGCGCCGCAGTGGTGAGGTCCTCGTGAGCGCGGACACCCCTCTGCTCGAGCTCCAGGGCGTGGCCAAGGTCTACCCGAACGGGACCGCCGCGCTCGCGGGCGTGGACCTCACGGTCCGGGCCGCCGCCGTGCACGGCCTGCTCGGCGCCAACGGCGCCGGCAAATCGACACTCATCCGCATCCTCTCGGGCGCGGCGCGGGCGAGCGGCGGCCGCATCCTCTGGCGCGGTGAGGCCGTGAGCTGGAGCCGGCCGGCGCAGGCGCGCGCGGCCGGCATCGCGACCCTCCATCAGCAGATTCCGCTGGTGGGGACGCTGTCGGTGTTGGAGAACGTCTTTCTCGCCGAGCGCGGCGGGCGGCGGCGCGGCCGGCCGCTCGCGGCGCGGCTGCGCCGGCTCATGGCATCGATCGGGTACGAGCTCGACATCGATGCGCCCGTCGGCACGCTGCCGATCGGGGCGCGGCAGATGGTCGGCATCCTGCAGGCGCTCGCCGCCGATGCCGCCCTCATCATCATGGATGAGCCGACCGCCTCGCTCGCGGCCGCGGAGCGGCGGATCGTGCACGGGGCCATCCGGCGCCTCGCCGCGGAGGGCAGGGCGGTGCTGCTCGTGAGCCATTTTCTCGATGAGGTGCTGGCGTTGACCCGGGAGGTCACCGTGCTGCGCGACGGCGCCGCCGTGTTGACTTCGGTCACCGCGGAGGTGGATGAGGCCGGCCTGGCCGCGGCGATCGTGGGGCGCCCCATGCGCCCACCGCGCTCACGGCCGGCGGCGGACGCGGCGAGCGGCGGGATCGTGGCGCAGATCGTCGGACTCGAGAGCCCGGGACGGCTCGCGCCCTGCACGTTCGAAGTCCGTGCCGGCGAAGTGCTCGGCATCGCGGGCTTCCTCGGCTCCGGACGCAGCGAGCTGCTGCATGCGATCTTCGGCGCGGATCGCGCCGCCCGCGGCGAGGTGCGGCTCTGCGGCACGCCATTGGCGCGCTCGCCCCGGGCCGCGGTGGCCGCGGGAGTCGGCCTCGTGCCGGAGGACCGCCAGGCGCAGGGACTCGTGCCGCAGTTTCCGCTGTGGCAGAACCTGACGCTCGCGCACCTCGACCACTTCGCGCGCGGGAGGCTCTTCGCGCGCGCCGGCGCCGAGCGCGCCGCGGCCGAGGAGGCGATCGGGCGGCTCGGCATCAAGGCGAACGGCCCGGACACGCCGGTCACCGAGCTCTCAGGCGGCAACGCGCAGAAGGTCAGCCTCGGCCGCTGGCTCTGCGGCCCGGTCCGCCTCCTGCTCCTCGATGAGCCGACCGCCGGGGTCGACGTCGGGGCCAAGGCCGAGATCCTCGGGATCGTGCGCGAGCTCGCGGCCGCCGGTCTCGCGGTGGTGTTGGTCACATCCGAGCTGACGGAGCTCACGGCGGCCGCCGACCGCATCCTCGTCATGCGCGAGGGCGCCATCGTGGCGCAGCGCGCGGCGGCGCAAACGAACGAGGAGGAGCTGGTGTTGCTTGCTTCCGGGGCGGCCCAAGGCCGCATCAGGACCGGCGAGGCGGCCCGATGAGGCTGCGGGGACCGATGCCGCGGGCGCTCGGGCTGCGCGAGGCGGGCGTCTACTACGCGCTCCTGCTGCTCCTGCTGGCGCTCGCCGCGGTCTGCGCCGCGCTCGGGAGGCCGAGCTATCTGAGCGCGGTCAACCTCATCAACATCGTCTATCAGGCCTCGCCCGTCGCCCTGATGGGAGTCGCGATGACGGTGGTGCTCATCACGGGCAACTTCGATCTGTCGGTGGCCTCGGTGGCGGCGCTCGCCGCCGCCGTGCAGATCCTGACGGTGGATGCGGTCGGCTTCTGGCCGGCGCTGCTGCTCTCCCTCGCGGCGGCGGGCGCCGTGGGCCTGCTGAATGGCCTCATGGTGCAGCTCGTCGGCATCAATGCCTTCATCGTCACCCTGGGTACGATGACGGCCATCCGCGGCCTCGTCCTCATCGTCACCGGCGGGCAGTCGCTCATGGTGCAGACTCCGGCGGCGCTCAACGTGATGACGAACTTCGAGAGCGGCCGCGCCGGGCCGCTCCCGTATCCGATCCTCTACATGGCGGGCTTCACGCTCATCGTCTGGCTGGTGCTGCAGTTCACCACGGTCGGCCGGCGCATCTACGCGGTTGGCGGCAATGCGGAGGCGGCGCGGCTCTGCGGCATCAGCGTGCCCGTCTACCGCATCGGCGCCTTCGTGCTCTCGGCGCTCGCCGCGGGGTTCGCCGGCGTGCTCTACGCCTCGCGTTTCGGCGCCATGAATCCCACCGCCCTGCAGGGCGAGGAGCTCACCGTCATCGCGGCGGCGATTCTCGGCGGCACATCGCTCTTCGGAGGCGCGGGGAGTGTTCTGAAGACCGTGGCCGGGGCGCTCGTGCTCTACACGCTCACCAACGGATTCAATGTCCTTGACCTCGGGGCGAACTATCAGGGATTGATCGAGGGCACGGTGCTGATCGCCGCCGCCGCCATCTACACGATCGGCGGGCGCCGGACTTCTCATGCGCTGCGCGCAGGACCCACGGGGTCCGCCACCGGCGAACCCGGTCCTCTTCCCGGCGCGAAGACGCGCCGGGAAGAGGACTTGCCTATAATTCGGGGCGAATGATGGAGGCTAACCTTATGCCACAAGACACGCTGCTGAGCCTCGAGGAGCGGCGCACGAAGTACTCGGTGCCGGCGCTGGAGAAGGCTCTCGATGTGCTGGAATACCTCTCCGAGCAGGCGGTGCCGCTCACTCAGGCGCAGCTCGCCCGGGCGCTCAACCGGCAGGCGGGGGAGATCTTCCGCATGCTGGCCTGCCTCGAGAGCCGCGGCTACCTGCGCCGTGAGCCGGTCACCGGCGCTTATTCGCTCACCCTGAAGCTCTTCGAGCTCTCGCGCGCCCACTCCCCGTACGAGGTGCTGCTCAAGGCGGCGCAGCCGCTCATGCGCAGCCTCGCCGAGGACCTGCGCGAGTCCTGCCATCTTTGCGTGTTGCACCGCGACCGGGTACTGGTCCTCGCGCAGGAGGAGAGCCCGAGGCCCTTCCGGCTGTCGGTCGAGGTGGGATCGCTGCACTCACCGCTCCATACGACCTCGGGGCGCGTGCTGCTCGCCAGCATGGAGGAAGGGCAGTGCGAGGAGATCCTGGTGCGCGATCTCGAGTGGCGGCGGGAGAAGCCGGCGCTGCGCGCCGCGTTCGTCAAGCGCCTGGCGGTCATTCGCGCGCGCGGGTACGAGCGCTCGGAGGGCGAGCGCTTCGTCGGCGGACTCGACATCGGGGTGCCGGTGGGTCCGCCGGAATGCTCCATCAAGGCGGCGTTGACGATCGCGACGCTCAAGGAGAAGAACGGCCCGAGTCTCGAGACCATGCTGCCGGCGCTGCGGGCCTGCGCCGAAGTGATCGCGGTGCATGCGGGCCTGAAGCGGGAGGAGGAAGCGCCGAGTGCCGACGCTGCGAATCGCTGTCCGCAAGTTTGATCCCTTCGAGAGCGCCGTCAGGCGGCAGCTCGAGGACTTCGCGCGCGCGTCGGGGTTGGATGCGCGGGTCGAGCTCGAGCCTCTCGAGCTCAACGATCTTCACCGGCGGCTTCTCGAGGAGCGCGGCCTCGCCGACGGCTCGCTCGACATCGCCTTCCTCTCCACCGACTGGCTGGCCGAGGCGCAGGCGGCGGCGCTGATCGATGACCTGACGCCGCACCTGAAGGGCGCCCCGATCGCGGATTTCCCGCAGGCGTGGAGTCCCTCGCTCCTCGGCCTGCAGGCCTTCGCCGGCGGCTTCTGGGGCATGCCGTATCACGACGGCCCGGCGTGTCTCATCTATCGCAAGGATCTGCTCGAGCAGGCCGGGCTCGAGGTGCCGCGCACGTGGGAGGAATTCCATGCGGCCGCGCGGCGCCTGCACGCGCCCGAGCGCGGCTGCTACGGCACGGCCCTCGCACTGTTTCCCGACGGGCACAACGGCTTCTACGACTTCTGCATCCAGGTCTGGAGCCGGGGCGGGGAGCCCTTCGGCGAGGGCGCCCGCCCGCAGCTGGGCACGCGCGCGGCGGCGGAGGCGCTCGAATTCCTGCGCCGCCTGGCCGGTGACGGCGCGGCGATCGCCCCCGGGGCGCGCGGCCTCGACAGCGTCAAGGCGGGGCTCCTCTTCTGCGAGGGCAAGGTGGCTCTCATGACCAACTGGTTCGGCTTCGCCGCTCTCGGCGAGCGTTGGGATGCGAGCCGCGTCCGCGGACGCATCGAGGTGGCGCCGATCCCGCGGGGACCGGGGGCGGGTGGCGAAGGACGCAGTGTGTCGCTGAATGTCTTCTGGGTGCTCGCGCTGGCCGCGGGCTCGCGCCAGAAGGATCTGGCGTGGTCCTTCATGCGTCACATCGCGACTGCCGCGATGGACAAGCTGACGACGCTCGAGGGGGCCATCGGCGTGCGCCGCTCCACCTGGGCGGATGCGCAGATCAACCGGCTCATCCCGTTCTTCCACAAGCTCGACCTGCTGCACCGCCACGCGCGCGAGCTGCCGGCGCATCCGCGGCTCGCCGACATCTCACACGTGATCGACGACATGCTGGCGAAGGCCACCGGCACCGGCGTGCCGGTCGAGGGTCTGCTGCGGGAAGCGCAGAGCCGGATCGAGAGGATCGTGGCGTGACCTCGCTCGCATCGCCGTCGCTGCGCCAGCGCCATCCGCTGCCCTCCGTCCCAAGGCCCATCGTCCTCATCGGCGCCGGCGGCATCGCCAACGACGCGCACCTGCCCGCCTACGGGAAGGCGCGATTCCCGGTGGCGGGAGTGCTCGATGCGGATCCCGCCAAGGCGCGCGCGACGGCGCAGCGGTGGGGGATCGCGCGCGTGTTCCAGTCCCTGCAGGAGGCCGCGACGGCCGTGCCGGGCTGTGTGTTCGATGTGGCCGCGCCCCCTGTCGCGCACGAGGCCATCCTCGCGGCGCTGCCCGAGGGCGCCGCGGTCCTCATCCAGAAGCCGCTCGGGCTCGATCTCACTCAGGCGACGGCCATCCGGGCGGTGTGCCGGGCGCGGCGCCTGCGGGCCGCGGTCAACTTCCAACTGCGGTTCTCGCCGATGATGCTCGCGGTGGCCGATGCGCTCGAGCAGGGACTGCTCGGACGGCTGCTCGACATCGAGGTGCACCTGAGCCTGCGCACCCCGTGGGAGCTCTTTCCGCATCTGAAGGGGAATCCCCGGGTGGAGATCGTCTCGCACTCCATCCACTACCTCGACACCATCCGCGCCCTCGCCGGCGAGCCGCGGCAGGTGCTCGCGCGGACCTATCATTTCCCCGGCAGCGAGCTCGCGGACACGCGCACCTCGGCCATCCTCGACTATGGCGATGAGCTGCGCGTGACGCTCTCGATCAATCATCACAGCGATTTTGGCCGCCGGTTCCAGGACGCGACCTTCCGCGTCGAGGGTGAGCGGGGCGCGGCGTTGGTGAAGCTGGGGCTGCTGCTCGACTATCCGCGCGGGGAGCCGGATGAGCTCTGGGTCGCCCCGAGGGGCGGCCCTTGGACCCCGGTGGCGCTCGAGGGAAAATGGTTTCCCGATGCGTTCATCGGGACGATGTCCAACGTGCAGCGTTTCGCCGCCGGTGAGGACAAGGTACTGAAGACGTCCGTCGAGGACGCATGGCACACAATGGCTCTCGTGGAAAGCTGCTACAAGTGAATAAGCCGACTTTGCAAGGTAAGACTGCGCTCGTCACCGCGGCAGCGCAGGGGATTGGACGCTCTAGCGCACTGGCGCTGGCCGCGGCGGGTGCTCGCGTCGTCGCCACCGATATCGATGAGGGGAAGCTGGCGACGCTTCGCGGTCAGGCTGGCATCGAGGTCTGCCGCATGGATGTGCGGGATGCGTCCAGCGTCACGTCCGCCGTTGCACTTGCGGGTACCGTCGACGTGCTCTTCAACTGCGCGGGGTTCGTGCATCACGGCACGGTGCTCGACTGCACCGAGGAGGAGCTGGATTTCGGCTACGACCTCAACGTGAAGGGCATGGTGCGGACCATCCGGGCCGTGTTGCCGGGCATGCTGGGGAAGGGCGCCGGCTGCATCATCAACATGGCGTCCGTGGCGAGCAGCGTCAAAGGAGTACCGGTGCGCTGCGTCTACGGCACTACGAAGGCCGCGGTCATCGGGCTGACCAAGTCCGTCGCCGCGGATTTCGTGGGGCGCGGCATCCGCTGCAACGCCATCTGTCCGGGAACGGTGGAGACGCCCTCGCTCGAGGGACGGCTGCAGTCGCAGGGCGATTATGCGAAGACGCGCGCCGCTTTCATCGCGCGCCAGCCGATCGGGCGCATCGGGCGGCCGGAGGAGATCGCGGATCTGGTGGTGTACCTCGCCTCGGCGGGCTACACCACCGGGCAGACCCACGTCATCGACGGGGGCTGGTCGATTTGAGGCCGGGGGCGGGCGCCCACGCTACTTCGCGGCAGCCGTGGGATCGGGAACGCGCGGCTCCCGGCTGAGCCGCCAGGTGTCGTAGCAGCGGGCGTGGAAATGCAGGGTGATCGGCGCACCGTCGAGCTGGGCCTCGACCTCGTATTCGATCTCCTCGGCGCTCACGAGGACGCGACAGTAATCGCAGGGTACGCCGCATCCCTTGCCGCCCCACATGCGCCCGGGGATGACGCTGCGCAAGGCGGCGACAGACAACCGGCCCGATCGGTGTTCCGGCGCGGGCCCTTCGAGCCCTGCCGGTCGCGACCCAATCATTGAATTGTCCTGCTCGACCGTCGGAGGTCGTGCTTGCAACGCAGACCAAGATATTCCGTAATGTAAAGCATACCACATCGCTTCTGAAATGCCGATGAACGCTGGCTCGGATGGCATGGGCGGCTCCCGTCGCGGGTCGGATACTCTTTGCCTCGATGGCGGCTTTCCGCTATGGTTCGATGACCGGTTGGCTCCTCGAAAGCCTACCTGGCACTCATTACTAGAATCTTTCTTCGGGGCTCTCAGTCGCACGGAAATCCGGACGCTGCTAGCGGGAGATTCCGTGGTGCAAAGCGGACTGCCAGCGAAGCGGGCTCTGGAATCCCCGCGACCGCCTGGCGAAATTCGCCTCCCGGCGCCTGGTGCGCCGGTGCTCGCCCGTGGCCGGCATCGACCGCTGCCACCTCATCACCCAGTGCCGTCCGCCGCCGAGCGCGCGCGGAGCCATCCTTTCGGAGAGTGAGAATGCAATCGCAAGAGCACGGACCCGAGCCCAAGCGCCGCAAGACGAACGGCGGCGCCCGCAGGCCCGAGCCCGACGCTCTGGACCTGCGCGAGGTGCTGCGCGCGCTGCAGTCGGTGCGCGACGGCGACTTCTCCGTACGCCTCCCCGGGGACAAGGCGGGGCTCGCCGGCAAGATCTCCGACACCTTCAATGAAATCGTGAGCTCGAACGAGCGCCTGGCGAGCGAGCTCGAGCGGGCGGGGCGCATCGTCGGCAAGGAAGGCCGCACCCGCCACCGCGTGGGGCTCGACCGCCGCTGCGGCGCCTGGGGCGCGATGGAGGCCTCGGTCAACACCCTGATCGACGATCTGCTCTGGCCGACCACGGAGGTGACCCGGGCCATCGCGGCGGTCGCCAAGGGCGACCTGTCCCAGACCATGAGCCTCGAGGTCGACGGCAGGCCGCTGCAGGGCGAGTTCCTGCGCTCGGCCAGCATCGTGAACGCCATGATTGAGCAGATGAGCGCCTTCACCTCGGAGGTGACGCGTGTCGCGCGAGAGGTGGGCACCGAGGGCAAGCTCGGCGGCCAGGCGGCGGTGGCCGGTGTCTCGGGCACCTGGAAGGACCTGACCGACAGCGTCAACTCCATGGCGAGCAACCTGACCGGCCAGGTGCGCAACATCTCCGAGGTGACCATCGCCGTCGCGAGCGGCGACCTCTCGCGCAAGATCACGGTGGACGTGCGTGGCGAGATCCTGCAGCTGAAGGAGGCCATCAACACCATGGTGGATCAGCTGCGCTCCTTCGCGTCCGAGGTGACGCGCGTCGCGCGAGAGGTGGGCACCGAGGGCAAGCTCGGTGGCCAGGCCATCGTGCCGGGCGTCGCGGGCACCTGGAAGGACCTCACCGACAGCGTCAACGCGATGGCCACCAACCTCACCGGCCAGGTGCGCAACATCGCGGAGGTGACGACCGCCATCGCGCGCGGCGATCTCTCGCGCAAGATCACCGCGGATGTGAAGGGCGAGATCCTGGAGCTCAAGGACACCGTCAACATCATGGTGGACCAGCTGAACAGCTTCGCGGCGGAAGTGACCCGCGTGGCGCGCGAGGTCGGCACCGACGGCAAGCTCGGCGGCCAGGCGGCGGTGCCCGGGGTGGCGGGCACCTGGAAGGACCTCACCGACAGCGTGAACTCCATGGCCGGCAACCTCACCGGCCAGGTGCGCAACATCGCGGAGGTGACGGTGGCGGTCGCGAACGGCGACCTCTCGCGCAAGATCACCGTGGACGTGCGCGGCGAGATCCTGCAGCTGAAGGAAGCCATCAACACCATGGTGGACCAGCTGCGCTCCTTCGCGTCCGAGGTGACGCGCGTGGCGCGCGAGGTGGGCACCGAGGGCAAGCTCGGCGGCCAGGCGGCGGTCCCTGGCGTCGCGGGCACGTGGAAGGACCTCACCGACAGCGTGAACTCCATGGCCGGCAACCTCACCGGCCAGGTGCGCAACATCGCGGAGGTGACGGTGGCGGTCGCGAACGGCGACCTCTCGCGCAAGATCACCGTGGACGTGCGCGGCGAGATCCTGCAGCTGAAGGAAGCCATCAACACCATGGTGGACCAGCTGCGCTCCTTCGCGTCCGAGGTGACGCGCGTGGCGCGCGAGGTGGGCACCGAGGGCAAGCTCGGCGGCCAGGCGGCGGTCCCTGGCGTCGCGGGCACGTGGAAGGACCTCACCGACAGCGTGAACTCCATGGCCGGCAACCTCACCGGCCAGGTGCGCAACATCGCGGAGGTGGCGACCGCCATCGCCCGCGGCGACCTCTCGCGCAAGATCACGGTGGACGTGCGCGGCGAGATCCTGCAGCTGAAGGAGACCATCAACACGATGGTCGATCAGCTGCGCTCGTTCGCCTCCGAAGTGACGCGCGTGGCGCGCGAGGTCGGCTCCGAGGGCAAGCTCGGCGGCCAGGCCGTCGTGCCGGGCGTCGCGGGGACCTGGAAGGACCTCACCGACAACGTCAATTCCATGGGTGGCAATCTCACCGCCCAGGTGCGCAACATCGCCGAGGTGACCACCGCCGTGGCTCGAGGCGACCTCTCGCGCAAGATCACGGTGGACGTCCAGGGCGAGATCCTGCAGCTGAAGGAGACCATCAACACGATGGTCGACCAGCTGAACAGCTTCGCGGCCGAGGTGACCCGTCTCGCGCGCGAGGTGGGCACCGAGGGCAAGCTCGGCGGCCAGGCCGAGGTGCCGGAGGTCGCGGGCACCTGGAAGGACCTCACCGACAACGTCAACGTGATGGCCAACAACCTCACGAACCAGGTGCGCGGCATCGTCAAGGTGGTGACCGCCGTGGCGAACGGCGACCTGAGACAGAGGCTGACGGTCGAATCGAAGGGCGAGGTCGCGGCCCTCGCCGACACGATCAACAGCATGACCGATACGCTCGCGACCTTCGCCGACCAGGTGACGAGCGTGGCGCGCGAGGTGGGGGTGGAGGGCCGGCTCGGCGGCCAGGCGCACGTCCCGGGCGCCGCCGGCACCTGGAAGGACCTCACCGCGAACGTGAACCTGCTCGCCGCCAACCTCACCACCCAGGTGCGCGCGATCGCCGAGGTGGCGACCGCGGTGACCCAGGGCGACCTCACGCGCTCGATCCAGGTGGATGCGCGCGGGGAGGTGTCGGAGCTCAAGGACAACATCAACGCGATGATCGGGAACCTGCGCGCCACCACGGAGCGCAACACGGAGCAGGACTGGCTCAAGACCAACATCGCGAAGTTCAGCCGCATGCTGCAGGGCCAGCGCGATCTGGTCACGGTCGGGCGGCTGCTGCTCTCCGAGCTGGCCCCGCTCGTCAACGTGCAGCAGGGCATCATGTACGTCATGGAGGGGATGAACGACTCCTCCTGCCTGAAGGAGCTCGCGAGCTATGCCGACGGCGCGCGCGAGATGAGCGCTCCGCGCTTCTTCGCGATCGGCGAGGGCCTCATCGGCCAGGCGGCCGCCGACCGCAAGCGCCTGCTCATCACCGAGCTCGAACCGCGCGCGATCCAGGTGCGCGGCGGCCTCATCTCGGCCTGCCCGCGCAGCGTCATCGTGCTGCCGGTGCTGTTCGAGGGCGAGGTGAAGGCGGTGCTCGAGCTCGCCTCGCTCTACGAGTTCACCCCCTCGCAGCTCGCCTTCCTCGAGCAGCTCACCGACAGCATCGGCGTCGTGCTCAACACCATCGAGGCGACGATGCGCACCGAGGAGTTGCTGAAGCAGTCGCAGCAGCTCGCCGGGGAGCTTCAGACCCAGCAGAGCGAGCTGCAGCAGACGAACGAGGAGCTCGCCACCAAGGCGCGCCTGCTCGCCGAGCAGAACGTCGAGGTGGAGCGCAAGAACACCGAGATCGAGCTCGCGCGCAAGGCGCTCGAGGAGAAGGCGGCGGAGCTGGCGCTGACCTCGCGCTACAAGTCCGAGTTTCTCGCGAACATGTCGCACGAGCTGCGCACGCCGCTTAACAGCATCCTCATCCTCGGCCAGCAGCTGACGCAGAACAGCGAGGGCAACCTCTCGAACCGCCAGGTCGAGTACGCCCGCACCATCCACTCGGCGGGCACGGATCTGTTGAACCTCATCACCGACATCCTGGATCTTTCGAAGATCGAGTCCGGAACGGTCACCGTCGAGTTCGAGGAGCTCAGCTTCGCCACGCTGAGAGAGACCATCGAGCGCACCTTCCGCCACGAGGCCGAGACGCGCAAGCTCGTCTTCACGCTCGATTTCGATCTGCGGATGGCGCGCTCGCTCAGCACCGACTCCAAGCGCCTGCTGCAGATCCTGAAGAACCTGCTGTCGAACGCCTTCAAGTTCACCGAGCGCGGCGGAGTGCGCCTGCATGTCGCGCCCGCCACGGGCGGCTGGAGCATGGAGCATCCGACGCTGAGCCAGAGCGGCACGGTCATCGAGTTCTCGGTGAGCGACACCGGCATCGGCATCCCGATCGATAAGCAGCGCATCATCTTCGAGGCCTTCCAGCAGGCGGATGCGGGCACGGCCCGCAAGTACGGCGGCACGGGTCTCGGCCTCGCCATCAGCCGCGAGCTCGCGCAGCTGCTGGGCGGTGAGATCCGCCTGAGCAGCTCCCCGGGCGCGGGCAGCACCTTCACCCTGTATCTGCCGCAGTCGCAGAGCGGCGTGGCGCATGCGAAGGGCGCCGCCGCGGTTGCCGCCCCGGCGGCACAGGCCCTGTTACCCTCGGCCCGTGCAGCCGGGTCTCGCGTCGAGGAGATCGCCGACGATCGCGAGGACATCTCCCCCTCCGAGGCGGTGCTGCTCGTCGTGGAGGACGATCCGCATTACGCGCGCGTGCTGCTCGACCTCGCCCGGCAGAAGGGGTTCAAGGTGCTGGTGGCCGGCAGCGGCGAGCGGGCGCTGTCGCTCGCGGCGAAGCACAGGCCGACCGCGATCTCGCTCGATGTCTTCCTGCCCGATATGCTCGGGTGGACCGTGCTCAACCAGCTGAAGCGCAATCCCGACACCCGGCACATTCCGGTGCAGCTGCTCACGGTCGAGGATGAGCGCCAGTATGGCCTCGAGCGCGGGGCCTTCTCCTTCGTCACCAAGTCGGTGACCACGGAAAGCGTGGAAGGAGCGCTCGAGCGGCTGAAGGAGTTCACCACCGCGCAGCCGCGGCGGCTCCTCGTGATCGAGGACAATGCGGCGGAGCGGCTGAGCATCACCGAGCTGCTCGGATCCGGGGACATCGAGATCGAGACCGCCGCCAGCGGCGCCGCCGCGCTGGCGCTCATGCGCGAGCGCCCCTTCGACTGCGTCGTGCTCGACCTCTCCCTCCCCGATATCTCCGGCTTCGAGCTCCTCGCCGAGGTGCAGAAGGATTCGAGCCTGCGGAATACGCCCATCGTCGTCTTCACCGGACGGGAGCTGACGATGGAAGAGGAGGCGGAGCTCAGGCGCCAGGCGAAGAGCATCGTGCTGAAGGGCGTGCGCTCGCCGGAGCGGCTGCTCGATGAGACCGCGCTCTTCCTGCATCGGGTGATCACCGATCTGCCGGCCGAGAAGCAGCAGATGATCCGCTCGCTGCACGAGAGCGACGATGCGCTGCGCGGCCGCAAGGTGCTGGTGGTGGACGATGACATCCGCAACGTCTTCGCGCTCAACAGCCTGCTCGAGCGGCACGACATGCAGGTGGTCAATGCCAGCAACGGCTACGAGGCGATCGACCTCCTGGAGCGGACCGAGGAGCTTTCCCTGGTCCTGATGGACGTGATGATGCCTGAGATGGACGGCTATGAGACGATGCGCCGCATCCGCACCAAACCGCAGTTCAAGCTGCTGCCTATCATCGCGCTCACGGCGAAGGCCATGAAGGGCGACCGCGAGAAATGCCTCGAGGCCGGCGCTTCCGACTACGTCGCGAAGCCCGTGAACAGCGAGCAGCTCCTGTCCCTGGTCCGGATGTGGCTGCGCCGGTGATGGCGCCGGATCGGGGGGCCCCAGCGACATGTCCATGAGCGAAATCAAAGACAACGTGAGCATCCTGCTGGTCGACGACCAGCCGCAGCGGCTGATCGCCTATCGCGCGATCCTCGCCGATCTCGATCTGGGTCTGGTCTGCGCGCGCTCCGGCCGCGAGGCGCTCGAGCTGCTGATGGACCACGACTTCGCCGTGGTGCTGCTCGATGTCAGCATGCCCGACATGGACGGTTTCGAGGCGGCGAAGCTGATCCACGAGCATCCGCGCTTCGAGAAGACCCCGATCATCTTCGTGACGGGAGTGCATCTCGATGATCTCGACAAGTTGAAGGGCTACTCCCTCGGCGCCGTCGATTACGTCTCGGTGCCGATCGTGCCGCAGATCCTGCGCAGCAAGGTGTCGGTGCTGGTCGAGCTCTATTGCAAGAGGAAGGAGCTGCAGGAAGCGAACGAGGAGCTGGCCCACGCGAACGCACGGCTCTCCGAGGCCAACATCGCCCTGCAGGAGGAGAAGACGCGCGAGCTCGAGACGATGAACCTCAGCCTGCAGCGGGCCAATGCGGAGCTCGGGGCGGTGAACCGCTCGCTGCAGAGCGAGATCGGCGAGCGCGCCCGGATCGCGCAGGCCCTGAAGGAGGCCGACCGCCACAAGGACGAGTTCCTCGCCATGCTCGCCCACGAGCTGCGCAATCCGCTCGCCCCGATCCACAACGCGGTGGAGCTCATGCGCCTGAAGCCGCTCGGCGACCCGCAGCTGACCTGGGCGCGCGATGTGATCGCGCGCCAGCTCACGAGCCTCACGCGTCTGGTCGACGATCTGCTCGATGTCTCGCGCATCACGCGCGGGAAGATCAACCTCACCCGTCAGGTGGTCGAGCTGGACGGGCTCATATCACGCGCGGTGGAGACGGTGCACCCGCTCCTGGATGAGTACGGGCACGAGCTCACTCTGGAGTTGCCGCAGCCCGGATTGAAGATCTTTGGCGATCCCACCCGCCTCACGCAGGCGGTTGCCAACGTGCTCGGCAACGCGGCGAAATACACGGACAAGGGCGGGCAGATCTCCCTCACGGCGAAGGGTCGCGGCGCGGACATCGAGATCCGCGTCCGCGACAACGGCATCGGCATCCGGCCCGAGCTGTTGCCGCATGTCTTCGAGCTCTTTACGCAGCTAGATCGCGGCGACGGCCGCACGCAGGGCGGCCTGGGCATCGGGTTGGCGCTCGTGCAGCGGCTGGTGCAGATGCATGGCGGTGAAGTGACGGCGGCGAGCGAGGGACCGGGCAACGGGGCGGAATTCGTGATCAGGCTGCCGATGCTGCAGGAGGAAGCGCAGCCCGCGGCAGCAGAGCCAGTCAAGGCGAAAGCGGCGGTTGCGCAGGCGGGGCGACCCGCCGAGGCGCCCCCGAGCGGCGCGGACGTGGCTTGCGCCGTCGCGCCGCTCGTGGCCGCAGGCGCCCAGGGCATGGTCCGCAGGATCCTGCTCGCGGACGACAACAACGACGCACTGGAAAGCCTCGCGACGCTGCAGCAGCTGAG
>JABBNZ010000023.1 GCA_019352035.1 Pseudomonadota bacterium
GCTCGATGCCCTGCTCGGTCTTCAGCCGCAGGCGCGCTTCGCGATCGCGCGGCCGAGGTTGCCGGCCCTGCCGAGCGACATCGGGGCGCTCCTCGCGAGGCTCCCCGAGCGCCGGCCGGATCTGGTGGCGCTGCGCCTCGGCTATCACTCCGCGGATGAGGACGTGCGCACGGCCATCATCGGCCAGTTCCCCGCTTTCTCGCTCGGGCCGGCCTGGGGCGATGATACGGCCAACAACCGCACCGTGGGCCCCACCGCCACCTTCGACGTGCCGGTGTTCGACCGCAACCAGGGACAGATCGCCCAGACCCGCGCGAGCCGCCGGCTGCTGCATGAGCAGTATCAGGCGCGCCTCGATCAGGCGGTCGGTACCGCCGGGGGGCTCGCCATCACGATGGCACGCCTGAAAGGTTATGTCCGCGAGGCGCGCGGCTCCGCGGCGGCGGCGGCCCGGTTGTCGAGGGCGGCACGGCAGGCGTATGCGCAGGGCAACCTCGATCAGCGCTCCCTGGCCGATTACGAGACCACCGCCCTGCAGCGCCAGATCGAGGCGATGGCGCTCGAGCGCTCGCTCGGCGAGGCGCACATCGCCATGACCATCGAGCTGGGACTGGGGCTGCCGCAGACGCGCATCCTCCCGGCCGCGAATCCGAGGAAGCCATGAACCGCCGATTCCTGTTGCCGGCAGCCGCCGCTGCGATCGTTCTCACCCTGGCGCTGGCCGTGATGTTGGCGTTGCGGCCGGCGCATGCCGACGGCTCGGCCGCCGCGAAACCGACTGTGCTCGTCACGCTGGCGCCGCTGAAGCGCGGCCGCCTGCCGCATGAGGTGATCGGCTACGGCACCGTGGGCCCGGCGAGCTCCGGCCGCAAGATGGTCATGGCGCCGGTGTCGGCGGTCGTAGGCATGTTGTATGTCAGGCTCGGCCAGCAGGTGCCGAAGGGCGCGCCGCTCATTCGTCTGGATCCCAGTGCGACCACCGCCGCCTCTTATGCGCAGGCGAGCTCGGCACTGTCGGTCGCGAAGCACCTGGTGCAGAGCACGCGCAAGCTGATGGTCCTGCACCTCGCGACCCGGCAGCAGCTCGCCGATGCGCAAAAGAGCGAGTCCGACGCACGCGCCGCCCTCGTGGCGCTGAATGCGGTGGGCGCGGGCGGAGTGCGGACCGTGCGGGCGCCGTTCTCGGCGATCGTGACCACGCTCACGGCCAGGCCCGGGGAGATCGTGTCGGCGGGAACCGCCCTGTTGGATCTTGCCTCGCCGGGACACCTCGTGCTCACCGTCGGGGTGGTGCCGGCCCAGGCGGGAGAAGTCAACGCGGATGATCCGGCCAAGGTGACCCTGGTCGGCGGCACGCAGCCGGTCGCAGGGCGCGTGCTGCTGCGCGGGGCGGTGGCGGAAGCCGACACCGGACTTGTTCCCGTGGAGATCTCGCTGCCGCCGGGGTCGCTCCTTCCGGAAGAGATGGCCGAGGCGGCCATCACGACCCATGAGATGGAAGGCTACGTGGTGCCGCACAAGGCCCTTCTGGTCGACGAGAAAGGGGCGCCCTACGTCGTGCAGGCTTCCAACGGCATCGCCCACAAGGTGCCGGTGCGGGTCCTTGACGCCAACGGCGCCAGGGATGTCGTCAGCGGCGCGCTCGACCCGCACGCGTGGCTGGTGCTGACTGGAAACTATCAGCTCGACGACGGCATGAGGATCCGGCTGGCCGACCCGAAGCAGGGCGGCGGCCGCCAATGAGGGACCGCCCATGAGCTTCACAGCCTGGATCGAGCGGCATCGCCGCTCGCTCCTCACCATCGCCTTTGCGCTGGCGCTGGCGGGAGTGTTCGCGGCGATCACGCTGCCGGTCGGGCTCTTTCCGGTCACGAGCTTTCCGCGCATCCGTATCGAGGTGAGTGCCGGCGCCATGCCGGCGAAGCAGATGCTGGTCGATGTGACCGAGCCGCTCGAGCGCGTGGCGCGTGCGGTTCCCAACGCGCAGGATGTGACATCCACCACGTCCCGCGGAGCGGCGGAAATCTTCGTCGACTTCCCGTGGGGCTACCACATGAATCAGGCGCTGCTCGCGGTGGATGCCGCGTTCGCGCAGGAGCTGCCGTCACTTCCGCAGGGGACGAGCTACGACATCATCCAGATGAGCCCGAACGTCATCATGCCGTTCGTCTCATACGCGCTCATTTCCAAGAAGGTGCCGCCGGCTGCGCTCAAGCAGCTGGCCCAATACCAGATCACCCCACTCCTCACGGGAATCCCCGGCGTCAGGCGAGTGGGCGTTCTCGGCGGCCAGACCCCGGAGGTGCAGGTCTCGGTCAATCCGCAGAAGCTTCGTGCCTACGGTCTGACGCTCGGGATGTCTCGCAGGCTCTCTCCCAGACCAACATCATCCGCTCGGTCGGCCGGCTCGAGGATAACGACCTGCTCTACCTCGCGATCGGCAACAACGCCTTCACCTCGATCAATTCGGTGCGCAATGTCGCGCTGCACACCGGTCCCGACGGCATCGTCCGCCTCGGCGAGATCGCCCAGGTGACGATGGGGTCGGTGCCGCAATGGCTGCTGGTCGATGACGATGGCCGTCCGGCCGTCACGTTCGACGTCTATCAGCAGGATACGGCCGATTCGCTCACGCTCGCCAAGGAGGTCAAGCAGCGGCTGGCCGCCTTCATGAAGACCCAGCCGTCCTCGATCCACCTCTACAAGTGGTACGACCAGACCCAGCTCGTGCGCTCCTCGATCTCCGCCCTCGAGGAGGCGATCCTGATCGGCCTCGTATTCGCGGGCATCGTGCTCTTCGGGTTCCTGCGCAACTGGCGCGTGACGGCGGTGGCGATGATCGTGGTGCCGCTGTCGGTGCTGATCACCGTGCTGCTGCTGTCGCTCTTCGGGATGACCTTCAACATCATGACCCTCGGCGGCATCGCCGCGGCGATCGGCCTGCTGATCGACGATGTCATCGTGATGATCGAGCACATCGCCCGGCGCACCGGGGTGCCTGAAGTCCAGAATCCGAACGAGACGGTGCTGCAAGCGGCCCGCGAGTTCCTGAGCCCGCTGTTCGGCTCGAGCATGGCGACGACGATCATCTTCGTCCCGCTCGCCTTCCTCTCGGGGATCACCGGGGCGTTCTTCAAGTTCCTGTCCTTCACGATGGCCTCCGCGCTCATCATCTCCTTCATCCTGACGGCCTTCACGGTGCCGCTGCTCGCCCGCGGCCTGGTCGACTTCGGCAGCTTCGAGGATCCCTCGCACGGCAAGGACACCTGGCTCAAGCGCACACACGGGCGGCTCCTCACCCGTCTCTTCGATCGCCCGATGCTGCTGGTGCCGGCGCTTGCGGTGGTGCTGATCGCCGGCTTCCTGACCTACACGCGCGTCGGCACCGGCTTTCTGCCGAGGATGGACGAGGGCGGGTTCGTGCTCGACTATTTCACCGCGCCCGGCACGTCCCTCACCGAGACCAACCGCGAGCTGCTGGAGGTGGAGGCGATCCTCAAGAAGGACCCGTACGTCTACACCTTCTCGCGCCGCACCGGCGCCGGCCTCGGCGGGGACTTGAACGAGGCCTATCAGGGCGATTTCTTCGTACGGCTGGTCCCTTATTCGCAGCGGCCGGACATCTGGAAGGTCATGGACGAGATCGACAGGAGGATCAACGCCCAGGTCCCGGGCATCAACTTCGACAGCCACCAGCTGATGAGCGATATGATCGGCGACATGGTGGGCCGGCGCGAGCCGGTGGTCATCTCCCTGAGCGCGAAGAATCCGTCGGTGCTGCCGGATGTCGCCAACCGCGTCGCGGATGCGATCGGCAAGATTCCGGGGATAGAGCCGTCCTCGGTCAACAATGGTCTCGTGCCGGCGGGTGATGCGCTCGAGATCCACGTGGATCCGGCGGCCGCGGCCATGTACGGGCTGACGCCGGCGGAAATCTCGAGCCAGGTCAATCACTACCTCTACGGCTCCGTAGTCACCAAGTACCTCGGCACGGTGCAGGACATCGGGGTGCGGCTGTGGCTCGATCCGCCGGGAAGCAGGATCTACAGCGACGAGCTCGGGAATCTTCCCATCCGCTCTCCCAACGGGGCGGTCTTGAGGCTCGCCACGGTGGCGAAGACGAGATTCGTGGCCGGCCAGCCGGAGCTCACCCGCTCGAACCTGGCGCAGATCGTGCCGGTCACCGCGCAGACCAATGGCGCGGTGAGCCTCGGCGGGACCATCAGCGCGGTGAAGCGGGCGCTCTCGCGTCCCGGCGTGCTGCCGCAAGGGGTTGAGTACACCCTGGGCGGCCAGTACAAGCAGGAGCAGAAGGCCGCGAGCGGCATGATCAAGGTGTTCGGCGCGGCGCTGATCGCCGAGTTCATCCTGCTGCTGTTCCTGTACGAGCGCTTCTCGCTGCCGATCATCATCATCGTGAGCGCGCTCTTCTCCACGCTCGCGGTGTACATCGGCCTGTGGCTGACCGGGGTGGAGCTCAACATCACGGCGATGATGGGCATGGTGATGATCATCGGCATCTCCACGGAGATGGCGATTTTCCTGGTTTCGGAGTACCAGGAGCTCGAGAAGACGATGCCGCCGCGAGAGGCGCTCTACGAGGCCGCCCGCAACCGGCTGCGCCCGATCACGATGAGCACGCTCGCCATGATCCTCGCGCTGCTGCCGCTCGGGGCGGCGATCAGCGGCTCGGGAGATCAGATGCTGCAGCCGCTCGCCATCGCGATCATCGCGGGCGCGCTGGTGCAATTGCCCATCGTGCTGCTCGCGATGCCCGTGATCATCGGGCTCACGCAGCGGCGGTCGCCCGCGGCCTAGGAAGCGGGGCGCATGGCGGGCCGGGCGCCCGGGTGCTATGTTCTGCGGCAAGAACCACCAACCAAGGGCGCCATCATGCTTTCCACCTTGAGACACACCACGGTAGCGGCTGCGGCCGTGCTGCTCGCGGCCGGAGTCGGGCTCGCCAGCGCCGCGACCGTACACGTCAGGCTGACGGGCGCTCAGGAGGTGCCGCCGGTGCACACGGTGGCCCGCGGCACGGGCCTGATCGAGATCTCGCACGATGGCGCGGTCAGCGGCAAGGTCGCCACGCATGGCATCAAGGCCACCATGGCGCACATCCACGAGGCCGCGCCGGGCAAGAACGGGCCGCCGATCATCATGCTGAAGCGAGGCCCCAAAGGGACCTGGGTGGTGCCCGCCGGCTCGAAGCTCTCCCCGCGGGAGTACAAAGCGTTCCTGGCAGGGGATCTTTACGTCAATGTGCACAGCCGCGCCCACCCGGGCGGGGAGATCCGGGGGCAGCTCAAGCCCTAGAACTTGAATCCGCCGTAACTTATTGATGTGCCGGAGTTCTTATCTCCGGTACAGGCCTCGGCTACGCCCGCTTTGCGGCGGTCATAATCAGGAGCCCGTCACATCGGGGCCGCCCGAACCGGCATATCGTATTTTCGGCATGACGAGTTCACAGCCGAGCCTCGAGGGCCTGGAGGACTCACCGTACGCGGCGGAGCTGCGCAAGGTGCGCCCGTCGACCCGCTTTGCCCCGGACATGGAGGCCGAGTACCTGCGGGCGTTTCTAGCCGAGAACCGTTCCCTGGTGCGGCTCACCTCCATCCTCGCGGTGCTCTTCATCGCCCTGCGGGCCGCCGAGGCTGCGGCCGGCAGCACGATTCCCGAGCACTCGGCCCCCGTGGTCTTCGGCGTGCTGTCCAGCTCTCTGGCGCTCCTCTGGCTCGCCTGGAGCCGAGCCTACGAGCGTCATTACCTGCGGTGGGCCCAGATCCTCATCCTGGCGAGGGACTGTCTGGTCGCCTTCCAGCTCATGCGGGTGGTGGCCGAGGGGGAGCTCGATGTCCTGATCGTGTTGCCGCTGCTGCTCATCGGGCCGTTCTACTTCATGGGGCTGCGATACCGGACGGCGCTGGTCATCGTGTCTCTGACAGGCGCCTCGATGCTGGCGGCGGGCATCGAGTTCCACCCGCCGCTCGCCATCACGCTGCGCAGCGCGGCATTCTGCCTCTTGACGACGGTCATCTTCGCGATCGCGGCCAAGCACATCGAGAAGCGCTCCCGGCGCGCCTTCCTCGAAAGTCACCTGGTCGCCGAGCTCGCGCAGCACGATGTGCTCACCTGGACCAAGAACCGCAGGGTGTTCGATGAGTATCTGCCGCGGCTGTGGCGGCAGGCGGCCGAGGACGGCCGGGCGCTGGCGATCCTGCTCATCGACGTCGATCATTTCAAGCCGTACAACGACCGCTACGGACACCAGGCGGGCGATGCCGCCCTGCGCAAGGTGGCGCAGAGACTGCAGGCCTGCGTGCGCCGGCCGCTGGATCTGTTCGCCCGTTATGGGGGCGAGGAGTTCACGGCCGTCCTCTATGACACGGACGGGACCCGCGCCGCGGCCGCCGCGGAGCACATGCGCAAATCCATCGAGGCGATGGCCCTCGAGCATCGGGCATCGCGCGCCGGAACCGTGCTGACAGTCAGCATCGGCGTCGCGGTGGTGGCGCCGGACATGAGCCGCACGCCGGGCGGCGCGCTGCAGCTCGCCGACGAGGCGCTCTACCGGGCGAAGTCGATGGGGCGCAACCGGGTCGAGATCATGGACGAGGCGGAGTACCGGCTCCTCGTCACCGGCGTCTTCCCGCAGGAGATCGCCGACACGCTCAAGCAGAGGAACCTGTAGCGATACGACGCGCGGTCAGGCAACGCCCAGGCGCCGCAGCGACCCGACAAGCCGAAGCCCGCGGCGCGATCGAGCCCCGGCTGATCGCCAGACCGGTCAATACGTACAGTCCGTGGCTGGTGCGGGGGCACCCCGCGCCTGTAGCTTCGTGCGGTTGAGGCGTACGGGCTTCAGCGGCAGCGGAGCTCTCCTGGAGGTGTGCGATGGCGGAGGTCTTGTCCCCGGAACTGCTGCAGCGGATCGACGCCTACTGGCGCGCCGCCAACTATCTGTCCGTCGGCCAGATCTATCTTTACGACAATCCGCTGCTGCGCCGGCCGCTCGAGCCCGGGCACATCAAGCCGCGCCTGCTCGGGCACTGGGGCACGACCCCCGGCCAGAACTTCATCTACGTGCACCTGAACCGGGTCATCCGCGAGCATGACCTGCGGATGATCTACATCGCAGGTCCCGGCCACGGCGGTCCCGCGCTCGTCGGCAACACCTACCTCGAGGGCAGCTACACCGAGCACTATCCCAACATCACCCGCGACGCGCAGGGCATGCAGAAGCTCTTCAAGCAGTTCTCCTTTCCCGGGGGCATTCCGAGCCACGTCGCACCGGAGACGCCGGGCTCCATCCACGAGGGCGGCGAGCTCGGCTATTCGCTGAGCCATGCCTTCGGCGCGGTGTTCGACAACCCCGGGCTCACCGTGGCCTGTGTCATCGGCGACGGGGAGGCGGAAACCGGTCCGCTCGCCACCGGCTGGCACGGCAACAAGTTCTTAAATCCCGCCACCGACGGGGCGGTGCTGCCGATCCTGCATCTGAACGGCTACAAGATCGCCAGTCCCACCGTGCTCGGCCGGATCGGCAACGAGGAGCTCGCCGAGTTCCTGCGCGGCTGCGGCTACCAGCCGTTCTTCGTCGAGGGCGAGGATCCGCCGCGGATGCACCAGCTGATGGCCACAACGCTCGACCGGGTGATCGGGGAGATCCGCCGCATCCAGTCGGTGGCCCGCTCTGAAGGCGTGCGGGAGCGGCCGCGCTGGCCGATGATCGTGCTCAGGACTCCCAAGGGCTGGACGGGACCGAAGGTGGTCGACGGCGAGCAGGTGGAGGGCACTTTCCGCGCGCACCAGGTGCCGCTCGGGGAGGTGCGCACCAACCCGGCGCATTTGAAGATGCTCGAGCAGTGGATGCGCAGCTATCGGCCGGAGGAGCTGTTCGATGCGGCCGGCACGCTGCGTCCGGAGCTCGCGGCGCTCGCGCCGGAGGGCGAGCGGCGGATGGGCGCCAACCCGAATGCCAATGGGGGCTTGCTCCTGAAGGATCTCGCGCTGCCCGATTTTCGCCGCTACGGCGTCGATGTGCAGCGTCCCGGCGCGGTGGATGCGGAGGACACGCGCGTCCTGGGGAATTTCCTGCGGGACGTGGTGAAGCTCAATCAGCGCCCGCGCATCTTCCGGCTCTTTGGTCCGGATGAGACCAACTCCAACCGCCTGGGCGCCGTGTTCGAGGCGACGGAGCGGCAGTGGATGGCCGAGCGCATCCCCGGCGACGATCACCTCGCGCCGGAGGGAAGCGTCATGGAGGTGCTGAGCGAGCATCAGTGCCAGGGCTGGCTCGAGGGCTACCTGCTCACCGGCCGTCACGGATTGTTCAACTCCTACGAGGCGTTCATTCACATCGTGGACTCGATGTTCAACCAGCACGCGAAGTGGCTGAAGGTGACGCG
This sequence comes from Pseudomonadota bacterium, assembly GCA_019352035.1. Lineage (GTDB taxonomy): Bacteria > Pseudomonadota > Gammaproteobacteria > Steroidobacterales > Steroidobacteraceae > 13-2-20CM-66-19. The sequence continues at coordinate 8,409 of JABBNZ010000023.1, forward strand.
GGAGATTCCGTGGCGCCGGCCGATCGCCTCACTCAACTACCTCCTCTCCTCCCACGTGTGGCGGCAGGATCACAACGGCTTCACGCACCAGGATCCGGGATTTCTCGACATCGTCGTGAACAAGAAGGCGGACATCATCCGGGTGTATCTGCCTCCGGATGCCAACTGCCTGCTGTCGGTCATGGACCACTGCCTGCGCAGCCGCCACTACGTCAATGTCGTCGTCGCCGGCAAGCACCCGGCGCCGCAGTGGCTCACCATGGACCAGGCGGTGAAGCATTGCACGGCGGGAATCGGCATCTGGGAGTGGGCGAGTACGGATCGCGGGGGCGAGCCGGAGGTGATCATGGCCTGTGCGGGCGATGTGCCGACGCTCGAGACGCTGGCCGCGGTGAAGATGCTGCGGGCGCTGGCGCCGGGACTGCGGATCCGCACGATCAATGTGGTGGACCTGATGAAGCTGGTGCCGGAGAGCGAGCATCCGCATGGGCTCAGCGATCGGGATTTCGATGCGCTCTTCACCCGCGACAAGCCCGTCATCTTCGCGTTTCATGGCTATCCCTGGCTCATTCACCGGCTGGCCTACCGGCGGGCGAACCATCACAATTTCCATGTGCGCGGGTACAAGGAGGAGGGGACGATCACCACGCCGTTCGACATGGCGGTGCTCAATGACCTGGATCGGTTTCACCTGGTGGCCGACACGATCGACCGGCTGCCGCAGCTGGCCTCGGAGGCGGGGTATATCAAGCAGGCCATGCGGGACAAGCTGATCGAGCACCGCAATTACATCCGGGAGGTGGGGGAGGATATGCGGGAGATACTGGACTGGAGGTGGGAAGGGTAGCGATACCCGGCACGGCCTGCGGTTACATATCAACCGTGAGTGCGGTGCGATAGCGCCATCAGCTCGGCGCGATCCAACTGTCGGCGACGCGCAGGGCGCGGGACTCGGACTCCAGCTTGAGCAGATGGGCGAGGAGGGAGCGCTCGGCCAGCGCGTGGAGTTGGGAAGGAACGTCGTCGTAGACGCGTCGGACGAGATTGGACAGATCGGCGGGATGATCGTGGGGGAGGGAGGCCAACACCTTCGTCTCGCGGCGCTGGCGGTGGCGGATGAGGGATTGGATGGCCGCGTGAGGGGTGGAAATGAGGGTGCCGTGGCCGGGGGCGAGGGCGTCGAGATCCTCGTGGAGGAGGGAGTCCAGGGAGCGCAGGTAGGCGGCCATGTCGCCGTCGGGCGGGTCGATGACTACGGTCGAGCCCTGGATGATGTGATCGCCCGTGAAGAGGAGGCGCTCCTCCTCGAGGAGGTAGCAGAGGTGGTTGCTGGCGTGGCCGGGGGTGTGCACGACGCGCAGGGTTGCGCCGGCCGACAGCGCGATGCGCTCGCCGTGGCGTAGCTCGCGGTCGGGAGAGAACGTGGGATCCTGCCAGTGACGGTGGGGGGTCCTCAGGCCGAGCACTGATGCGCCGGTGAGGGACTTCAGCGCCGCGGCCCCCGGGGAATGATCCTCGTGCGTGTGCGTGACGAGGATGTAACGGATGGGTCCTGGTGCCGCCTCGATCAGAGCGTCGATATGGCGGCCGTCGGCGGGGCCGGGATCGATCACGGCCCAGTCGGTCCCCGCGCCCACGAGATAGCTGTTGGTGCCGGGACCGGTCATCGCCCCTGCATTCGATGCGGTGACCCGCCAGACCCTCTCGCTGAGCCGCACGGCGGCGTCATGCCGGATCGCGGCGGGTGCGGCGGGGGCGGTGTCGTTGCCCCGTGTCTCGCTCATGCGCAAAATGCTAGCACGGCCGCGGGTCAGAAAATCCCGAGGGCGAGTCCCGCGGCCAGCGTCGCGCCCAGCTCCTCGCAACGGGCGAGGTCGGCGGCGCCGATCCGCTTCGGCGCGAGAATCGCTTCGGGCGTCTGGGCCTGGGTGCGGATGATCAGGGGCGGGGCGATGGACCGCAGGCGCCACCCGGCGGCGATGCGCTCGATCTGGCGCACCGCGTTGCTGCCATCGCTCCCCGCGCAGATGAGGATCGCGTATGGACGGCCCTGGATACGGTCGAGCACGGCATAGTAGGTGCGATCGAAGAAATCCTTCATCAGGCCCGACATGGCCGCGAGGCTCTCGGGCGTGGCGAAGAGATAGCCGTCGCTCTCGAGCAGCGCCTGCGCCTGGGTTCCCGCCGCCCTTTCCAGCCGTACCGCGACCGCGGGCTGGTGCCGGGCGCCGGCTGCGGCCGCCTGCGCCATCTGCAGTGTGCCGCCCGTGATGGAGTGGTGGACGATCAGGAGCGATTTCATGCGCAGGTCGAGGAGACGGTGGCGCTCGGGTCATGATGCACGGAAAATGCCGCGCACGTCTGCCTTTGAGGCGCCACCCAGTAGGAGGATCATTCCATGCGCTATCGGACACTCGGCAATACGGGCTTGCTCGTCTCGGAGATCTGCCTCGGGACCATGACTTTCGGCGGCAACGCCGGGCATTGGGCCGCGATTGCCGGGGTCGAGCAGGCCGCGGCGGATGAGATCGTGCGCCGCGCGCTCGATGCCGGCGTCAACTTCATAGATACCGCGGATGTGTATTCCGAAGGGCAGGCCGAGGAGATCACGGGCAAGGCGATCAGGAGTTCGGGACGGCCGCGCACGGCGGTGGTGCTCGCCACGAAGGTCTTCGGGCCCACCGGGCAGGGTGTCAATGACCGCGGCGCCTCGCGGGGCCACATCATGGACGGCATCAAGGCGAGCCTGAAGCGTCTGGGCACCGACTACATCGATCTCTACCAGATCCACGGGTTCGATCAAGTCACGCCGGTGGAGGAGACGCTGCGTGCGCTGGATGACCTCGTGCGGCAGGGCTGTATCCGTTACGTCGGCGTCTCCAACTGGCCGGCGTGGCACCTCATGAAGGCGCTGGGACTCGCGGACCGCTGCGGCTGGAGCCGGCCGGTCTCGCTGCAGGCGTACTACACGATCGCCGGTCGCGATCTCGAGCGGGAGCTGGTGCCGCTGTTGCAGGCGCAGACAGTGGGCCTCATGGTCTGGAGTCCGCTCGCGGGCGGCCTGCTCACCGGCAAGTTCACCCGCGACGGCGAGGGCCCGGGGGATGCGCGGCGCGCCTCGTTCGATTTTCCGCCCGTGAATCGGGAGCGTGTCTACGATTGCGTGGATGCCATGCGTGCGATCGCCGATGAGCGCGGCATCTCGATCGCGCGCGTGGCGCTCGCCTACGTGCTCGCCAAGCCCTTCGTCACGGCGGTGATCATCGGCGCCAAGAGCATGAAGCAGCTCGAGGACAATCTTGCCGCGAGCGAGGTGACCCTCACGGCGCAGGAGATGTCGAGGCTCGACCAGGTGAGCGCGCTGCCGCCCGAGTATCCCGGCTGGATGATCGAGTTTCAGGGCGCGCGCAACACCCGCGAGAGTGGCGGGAAGAGCGAGAGCGGCGGGAAGAGCGAAGGTCAGTGAGCGCTCGGCCTCAGGCCTGAGCACGCGCGCCTTCGGTCCGATCCGGCGCTTGCGTGTTGCCGAGCGCCGGATAGTCCGTGTAGCCGGAGGCGCCCCCGCTGTAGAAGGTCTCGGGTCGCGGCGCATTGAGCTCTGCTTCGGCGAGCAAGCGCGCCGGCAGATCGGGGTTGGCGAGGAAAAGCTTGCCGAAGGCGACCGCGTCGGCTCGGCCGGAGTCGAGCGCCTGCTGCGCGCTCTCGCGCGTGAATTGCTCGTTGGCAATGTAGACGCCGCCGAAGGCGGTCCTGAGCTGCGGACCGAGGCTGTCGGCACCCACATGCTCGCGCGCGCAGATGAAGGCGATCCGGCGGCGGCCGAGCTCCCGGGCGACATGGCCAAAGGTGGCCGCGCGATCGGAATCTCCCATGGAGTGCGAGTCGCCGCGCGGTGCGAGGTGCACACCGACGCGGCCGGCTCCCCACACGGATATCGCCGCGTCAGTCACCTCCAGCAGCAGCCGCGCGCGATTCTCGATGGGACCGCCGTAGTCGTCATCGCGGCGGTTGGTGCTGTCCTGCAGAAACTGATCGAGCAGATAGCCGTTGGCTCCGTGCAGCTCGACGCCGTCGAAGCCTGCGAGCTCGGCATTTTGCGCGCCGCGCGCGAAAGCGGCCACGATCTGCGGAATCTCCTCGCGCTCGAGGGCTCGCGGGGTCACGAAGGGCGTCGGGGGGCGCACCAGACTGACGTTTCCAGCCGGTGCGATGGCGCTTGGTGCGACAGGCAGTTTCCCATCGAGGAAGACGGGATGCGAGATCCTGCCGACGTGCCAGAGCTGCAGGAACATCCGTCCGCCGGCGGCGTGGACCGCCCGAGTGATTTGCTTCCAGCCCGCCACCTGCTCCGGCGACCAGATGCCCGGCGTGTCCGCGTATCCGACGCCCATCGGCGTCACGACGGTGGCTTCCGACAGGATGAGCCCTGCGGATGCGCGCTGCGCGTAGTACCGCGCCATCAGTGCGTTCGGTGTGCGGCTCACGCCCGCGCGGCTGCGGGTGAGGGGAGCCATCAGGATGCGATTGGGCAGCAGCAGATCGCCGACCTTGAGCGGATCGAAAAGCGAGGGCATCGGGACTCTCGTGTCTTTACGGTTCGATTGATTGCACTACGGAATCGCGGGATTGCGGCATTCCCCGGGTGAGCGGCGGCTGTCTATTCCCGAAGGGGGACGACGGCTGCTTCCCGGATGCGCTACCCGAGCTTCAGCAGCTGGCTGATCAGTGCGTCGGCCTTGATCTCCTCGCCGCTGAGCGCCATGGCGAGCAGCTCGCCGCCGAGCTGCGGCAGCGTCAGGAGGACATCCGGCCGGGTGCGCGCGACGCGGCCGGTGTTGCGCGTGTCGCCGACCGCGGCGACGGTGCGCACGTTGGGGTTCAATTCCTTGGCGGCGAGCACCACGAAGGCATTGTAGGAATCATCATCGCTCAGCGCCAGGACCGCGCGCGCTTCATCCACGTTGATGCGGCGCAGTATCTCCGTATCGCTGCCGTCGCCGACGATGAAGTCCTCGGGCGGGTCCGCCTCCGCATCGGGCTTCTCCGACAGCACCGCCGTCGTTTGCAGGCCGCGCGCGGTGAGGGCGCGGGCGGCATCCTGGGCGAGCGGGCCGTCCCCCACCACGATGACATGAGAGGCGCGTTTCATCTTTCTCTTCCTCGGCTGCAGCAGGTTCATCAACCGCTTGTCGATGAGCGGGGCGACGATGGCCGGAAGCGCCGTGGCGAATACCGCGAGCCCGAACACGATGAGCGAGACCGTGAAGAGGCGCGCCGGGGCGCTGTGCGGGGTGATGTCGCCGTAGCCCACGGTCGACATGGTGATGACCGTGAAGTAGACGGCATCGGTGAAGGTGGTGATCTTCGGCGTGAAGCCGCTGCCGAGCACGTAGGAGCCGATCACCCCGTAGCCCAAGGTCACGAGGACGCCCATCAGGGCAAAGAGCGTCGCGGTGGTGAGGCTCACGCGGTTGAAGCTGCGCCCGGAGACGAGCAGCAGGAGCAGCAGCAGCACGCTGAAGATCTCGAGCGACCGGGAGGCGGTGGAGAGCGGGGAGAAGACCTCCAGCGCCACGGTCGAGGCCGCCAGCAGCAGCGCGATCACCCATGCCAGCCGGGAGCGCCAGAGAAGCCCGATCGCGACGAGAACGAGAAGCCCGCCGATGGCTTCCTGCGGCGCGCCGCGGATCTCCGGCACGCCAAGGCCGCCGGCCAGCGTGACGATGGAATTTCCCGCGCTGAGCAGCCGCGGCAAGGACCCGGAGGTCAGGATGATCTGCAGCAGGCCCGTGGCGCCCACGAGGATCGCGAGCGGGACGTGCGGGAACCACGCATTCGCGTGCAGGAACCGCGCGATACGGTTGCGGGCCATCTGCACCGACAGCGGGAAGGCCGTCGGCAGGCGCACTTTGCGGGAGATCGAGGCGGGGGTCGGCGACCCGCTCTGCGGCGACGGCCCGCTATTCACCGATGCCGCACGCTCCCGAGCCGCAAAAGCCGCTGCCGCAGCCGGGGGCGGCGCACGCGGGCTCGCTCGTGCTCGTGCCCGCATGGATGAAGCCGGCCGAGATCAGCTTCTCGACGCAAGAGCGCGGATCGGTCTTGCCGGGGGCGATCCCGGCGCGCTCGCACAGCTCACCCCAGCTCGAGAGCCGCTCGGCCATGTTGTGACGCACCTCGACCAGCCGGCCATTGGCCTCACAGCGATATTCGTACATCGGCACCGTGGTTCTCCGCCAGCCTGCCCATCGGAATCGATGGGGCCGCCGGCGCGAATACTAGCAGGAGCCCGCACCGGGCGTGGAGAGACCCTGAGCCGGGCACGTGCCTGCTATATTGCAGGGACCATGGCCGATTCGAGCAATCCCAGCGCGGCTTCGACCCCGGAGAGCTTCCCGGTGACATTCGCCGATGTGGAAGCGGCGGCGGCGCGGCTCGAGGGCGTGGCCCATCGCACGCCGGTGATGACCTCGCGAACGGCGGACGCGAGGGCGGAAGGGCGGCTTTTTTTCAAATGCGAGAACCTGCAGCGGGGCGGCGCGTTCAAGTTTCGCGGCGCCTACAACGCCGTCGCCGCTTTGAGCGAGGGCCAGCGCCGGCAGGGCGTGATCGCTTACTCCTCCGGCAATCATGCCCAGGCGGTGGCGCTCGCGGGACGGCTGCAAGGGGTGGCAACGACGATCGTGATGCCCAAGGACGCTCCGGGCGCCAAGGTGAGTGCGACACGGGAGTATGGCGGCGAGATCATCTTCTACGACCGCTACACCGAGAACCGCGAGGAGATCTGTGCCGCATTGGCGGCCGAACGCGGCGCGACCGTCATTCCGCCGTATGATCATCCGCAGGTGATCGCCGGCCAGGGTACGGCCGCCCGCGAGCTCTTCGGTGCCGCGGGCGAGCTCGATGTCCTGCTGGTGAGCCTCGGCGGAGGGGGGCTGCTCGCGGGCAGCGCGCTGGCCGCCCAGGCGTTGAGTCCGCGATGCCGGGTGATCGGGGTCGAGCCCGAGGCGGGCAATGACGGCCAGCAGTCCTTCCGTGCGGGCCATGTCATCCGCATCCCGGTGCCGCGCTCCATCGCCGACGGAGCACTCACGACTCACCTCGGCGAAAATAACTTCTCCATCATCCAGGCGCTGGTGCACGAGGTCGTCACCGTGACCGATGGGATGCTGGTCGAGACGATGAGATTTTTTGCCGAGCGGATGAAGATCGTCGTGGAGCCGACCGGGTGCCTGGGCGCCGCCGCGGCCTTCTCGAAGCAGCATCACCGCCCCGGCGAGCGCGTCGGGATCCTGATCAGCGGCGGCAACGTCGATCCGACGACCTACGCGGACCTACTGCGCCGCGCGACAGGCGCGCAGGTCTGACACCCTGCCGTCCACCTGACCCGAGAAGAGCACGCCGGTCGCGCTGATAGGCAGATGAGCGTACTCGAGCGCCGCGGCGGTCCACGTGTTGCACGTGTGCACGACGCTGTAATGCTCCGTCGAGGCGTAGAAGCGGCTGTCCGGAAAGGGTCCGGGTCCGATATCGACCGGATGGCCAGGCCGGACCAATGATTGCTCGATGTAGTGATCCATGCGCCACACCTGCCCGCGATCGGCGCACAGCCAATGAATATGGATGTCGCTCGCCGTCGGGCCGGAAGGCGCGGCCGCCGGCTGCACGAGCACCGTGCTCGGTGAGCGAAAGAGCGCCGCGATCGCATCCTCCGGCCCTGGATGAGATGACATGTAGAAGCGGCGGTTGCCCCAGCCGAAGCTGACGTACCTCGCGCCAGGGTCGTTGCGCAGCAGCGGGACCAGCGGGCCCAGCTCGGACGCCGGGAGCACGATGCCGGTGTGCCACCCGGCAATCAGCACCCCGATCTCCAAGGGCAGGGAGTCGGCGCCGGAGGGCACGAACGAGGAGGGTGGCGCGCCCATCTCGGCGGGCATTTCCGCGCAACTGCTCAGCGATGCGCACATACACAGCCATAGGAAGCCCCAGCGCGGTCCGCGGGAAGAGAGTGCCCGGCGGACACATCGCTGATCCGGCGGCGCCATGGGGAAGATAGGGCGGTGACTGCGACGTGGGCGACCGATCGCGCGGCGCTCCTGGTCGGGGGGATCAGCCGCCGCGCTGCTGCATCAGCGCCTTCACCGGGACCATGTTGGCGTTCATGTGATACATGACCCAGATCGAGCCGAAGAAGATCAGCGACACGATGAGCACGCCGAAGGCGAGCGCGAGCGCGTTGTTGGTGTTGTCGGGAGAGGTCGTCAGGTGCAGGAAGAAGACGAGGTGCACGCCGACCTGGGCGAGCCCCAGCACGATGAGCGCCATGACGATGCCCGGGCCGTAGATCACGTGCTCATCGAGTGCCCAGAACGAGGCGGCCGTCAGGACGGCGGCGAGCACGAGCCCGATGATGTAGCCGCGCAGCTCCGTGCCGAGGCTCGGGTGCTCGTGCGGCGGGCCGCCGGCGACCTGCTCCTCGCCGATGTGAGAGCCCAAATTGAATTCTTCGCGGTTCGTGCTCAAGGGGTGATCCTCCCGATGAGGTATACGACGGTGAAAATGCCGATCCAGATGATGTCGAGCGCGTGCCAGAAGAGCGAGAAGCACAGATACCGGTGACGGATGTTCTCCTTGAAGCCCTTGGCCGCGAACTGCGCCATCATGGTCCCGAGCCAGAGGAGCCCCGCGGTCACGTGCGCGCCGTGACATCCGACCAGGGAGAAGAAGGCGGTGAGGAAGGCGCTGTGGGTGGGTCCGTAGCCGCGGGTCACGAGGCCGGCGAACTCGTGCGCCTCGAGCATGATGAAGGTCAGGCCGAAGGCTCCGGTGACGGCCAGCGCGACTTCGGTCCAGAGCAGGCTCCGCCGTCCCACCGCGAGGCTCGCGAGCCCGCAGGAGAAGCTCGAGAGGAGCAGACATGCGGTCTCCTGCGCGGTGTTGCGCAGGTCGAAGATTGCAGGTCCCGGACCGCCGTTGCGGGCGTGGATCAGCACCGTGTACGCGGCGAAGAAGCAGGAGAAGAGGACGACGTCGGACAGGATGAAGATCCAGAAGCCATAACCCACCACGATGCGCTTGGGCGCGGGTCCGCCGCCGCCGTGTCCGGTGTACTCCGGTGCGCCGGTGGAGGGACCGTGGCCCAGGTGGTAAGGATCGCGGCCGGTGCGCAGCGCGCTGCTGGGGGCGCTCATTCGTGGCTCTCTTGCTGTGACTCGCGCTCGGCCATGCGTTCCTGCAGGCGCGTGGTGCGCGCGGCGCGATTGGCGCGGTCCAGACGGGCGACTTCCTCGGCGGGAATCAGCTCCTCGTCGTGGTCCCGCCAGGCGAAAACGACGAAGGTGGCATACGAGCCCACGAGCCCGAGGATCACCAGCCACCAGATGTGCCAGATGAGCGCGAACCCCGTGACCACCGCGAAGAAGGCGGTGACGAATCCCGTGGGGCTGTTGCGCGGCATCAGGATCGCCTCGTACCGCGGCTCCGGCCTGACCAGCTGTCCGATCTCACGGGCGCGGGTCTTCATGTCCCAGTAGGGCTCCTGATCGGCGACGTTGGGCAGCGCCGCGAAGTTGAAAGCCGGCGGCGGCGAGGAGGTCGCCCATTCGAGATTGCGCCCATCCCACGGGTCACCCGTGAGGTCGCGCCGCCGGTCGCGGGTGCGGACGGAGACGACGATCTGCGCGATCTGCGCGAGGATGCCGAGGAGGATGATGACCACGCCCCCGGCCATGACGAGCAGCCAGGGGCGCCACTCGGCGACGTCGTAGCTCTGCAGCCGCCGCGTCATGCCCTCGAGGCCGACGATGTATCCCGGCCCCCAGGCCACCCAGAGGCCGATGTTCCACAGCCAGAACGCCCATTTGCCGAGCCGCTCATCGAGCACGAAGCCGAACGCCTTCGGGAACCAGTAGGTGTACCCGGCGAACGCCCCGAACACCACGGCGGAGATGATGACGTTGTGGAAGTGGGCGACCAGAAAGAGGCTGTTGTGGAGCTGGAAGTCCGCGGGCGGCACCGCCATGAGCACTCCCGTCATGCCGCCGATCGTGAAGCTCACCATGAAGCCGATGGCCCAGAGCATCGGCGTGCGCAGGCGCACGGTGCCCCCGTACATGGTGAAGAGCCAGTTGAAGATCTTCACGCCGGTCGGAATGGCGATGATCATCGAGGCGATGCCGAAGATGCTGTTGACCGTCGCGCCCGCCCCCATGGTGAAGAAGTGGTGGAGCCACACCATGAAGGAGATGATGCAGATCGCCATGGTGGCGTAGATCATCGAGCGGTAGCCGAACAGCGGCTTCGAGGAGAACGTCGAGACGACCTCGGAGAAGATGCCGAAGGCGGGCAAGGCGAGGATGTAGACCTCCGGGTGGCCCCACGCCCAGATGAGGTTCATGAAGAGCATCGAGTTGCCGCCGGCCGTATCGGTGAAGAAATGGAAGCCGACGTAGCGGTCGAGGAGCAGCATCCCGAGCGTCGCCGTGAGGACCGGGAAGGCGGCGACGATGAGCAGGTTCGCGGCGAGCGCGGTCCAGCAGAACATCGGCATCCGGGTGTAATGCATACCGGGCGCGCGCAGCTTGAGGATCGTGGTCACGAAGTTGACCCCGGTCATCAGGGTGCCTATCCCTGAGATCTGGATGGCCCAGCAGTAGTAGTCCACCCCGACGCCGGGGGAGTAGCGCAGCTCCGAGAGCGGGGGGTAGGGAAGCCAGCCGGTGCGGTCGAACTGGCCGATGAGGAGCGAGAGGTTGACGAGGAGCGCGCCCGCGGCGGTGAGCCAGAAGCTCACCGAGTTGAGCGTCGGAAACGCCACGTCGCGCACGCCGAGCTGCAGCGGCACGATGAGATTCATCAGGCCGATCATGAAGGGCATGGCGACGAAGAAGATCATGATCGTGCCGTGCGCGGAGAAGACCTGGTCGAAGTGCGACGGCGGCAGGAATCCGGGCGCCCTGAAGGCGATCGCCTGCTGGGTGCGCATCATGATGGCGTCGATGAACCCGCGCAGCAGCATCACGCTGCCGAGCATGAAGTACATAATGCCGATGCGCTTGTGGTCGACGCTCGTGATCCACTCGCGCCACAGATAGGGGACGTGGCCCTTGCGCCAGACCCACACGAGGATGGCGATCAGGACCAGAAATACGGCGAGGCCCGAGAAGAGCGGCAGCGGCTCTTCGAGCGGAAAGGCCTGCCAGGTGAGCTTCCCGAGAAGTGTCATTTCAGCTCCGCCGGGTGAACATTCGAGCCACCGATCGGATGCACGCCGGGCACCGCGCCTTGCGGGCCGTGACCCGGCGGCAGGCGCAGCAACACGACGTCCGCGAACAGGCCCGGCTGCACGGACCGGTAGGTATACGGATGCGGCGGCACGCTCTGGCGCAGGAGCGCCCGGTAGGTCTGCTCATTGAGCACGGGGCCGGAGCCGCGGGTGGCCTGAACCCAGGCGTCGAAGCGATCCCGGGACACCGCGTGCGTGTTGAAATGCATGTCCGGGAAGCCGTCGCCGTCGATCATCGCGGACTCCCCGTAGTAGACGCCGCGGTGGCTCGCCTCCAGATAGAGGTTGTCGGCCATGCCGCTCATGCAGTAGATCATGGTGCCGAGCTGCGGAACCCAGAACACGTTCCATACGGTTGCCGAGGTCAGCGTGAGGTGCAGCGGCACGCCGGCGGGAACCACGAGTCTGTTGACGCTGGCAATGCCGAGCTTCGGGTAGATGAAGAGCCACTTCCAATCGAGGGAGACGACCTGGATGTCGAGCGGCGCATGGTGCGAGCGTAGCGGCTTCGCCGGGTCGAGATCGTGGGATCCGATCCAGGCGATCCCGCCGAGGAAGATCACGACCAGCGCCGGTATGGACCAGACGACGAGCTCGACGCGGCCCGAATACACGAAATCCGGCATCCGCCGCGCGCGCCGGTTGGAGGGGCGATACCACCAGACGACACCGAGAATCGCGAGGATCGTGGGCACCACGATCGCGAGCATGATCGCGAGGGAATCGTAGAGGATCTCGCGCTCGGCGGCGCTCACGGGACCGGCGGGCTGCAGCTGCGCGCGGCCGCAGCCGCCGAGCTCGCTGAGCACGAGCAGGGCCAGCAGCAGGAGGCCGACCTTGCCTGCTGTTGCCGAGCTTCTTTTCCGGTCGATGGCGGCGTCTCCTGCGGCTAGGCCGGGCATCAACGCGATCCCTTCTACAAAGTTCCTGCGCCCGGGTGTGTTGGTATCCTCGGGCTGCGGCGCGGCGGTGACGGCCGCTCAGGAGTCGCCCATGGATGCCCGTCCACCCCGAATCATCAAGCGGCACGATGTGCCTCCGGCTGCGGGGTCGGCAACGCCGCGCTTTCGGGTGAGTTCCGGGCAGGCGCCATCCGCCTCGGGCCGAAGGTGGGCCGCTCGCAGGCGCCGGATCAACAGCGCGGCGGGGATCGAGGGCGAGGCGAGCGCCTGGCGGCGAGCAGGCTCGGGAACGCCCCGGCGCACAGGGCGCTCGTCCAGTCCTCGCACAGCGCCACGGCCTCGGCCGGCCTGAAGGTACGGGGATTGATGCTCGCCTCGATCCACAGGCCATCGAGGAGCGCAGAGAGCGCGATCGCGGCCGGGCGCGGCTTGAACCGAGGCACGCCATCGCCGCGGCGCAGCTCGCCCAAGAGGGATTCGAGTGCCTCGCGATAGGCCGCGTAGGTGCGATCGTGCACCGCCCGCACCTGCGCGTGGTGCGAGGTCATGCTCCAGAAGACGAGCCAGGTGTTGAAGAGGCCGGGGTCGAGCAGTGCGGGCGCGAACGAGGCCTGGTAGAAGCGCCGCAGGCGCTCGCGTGGGCTGGCATCGCTCTCGCGCGCTCGCCGCTGAATCGACTCGAGGAGCGACATCGACAGTGTCTCGTAGGCCGCGGCGACCAGAGTCCAGACGCTGGGAAAGTGATGGTTGATGAGGCCCGGGGAGACTCCCGCCTCGGCGCCGATCCGCCGTACGGAGAGCCCCTCGTGACCGTGCTTGCGCAGACTGGCGAGCGTCGCCTCGATCAGCGCCTCGCGGCGGATGCTGGGGGGGGCGCGCCGGAATTTCGGCGCCTGACGCTCTCTGGCCATCCGCGCCGATCATACCACTTGACCTTCCCCCGAGCGCGCTGCTATACGGTCGTACAACAACAGCGAGGCAGGCTCCGGTCATGAGTGCTCGTGCGATCGACATCGTTCCGGCGGCGGGCGGGGAGGCCTTGGGCCTTCCGGGCTGGATCTACCGCGACCCGGAATTCTTCGAGCTCGAGAAGGAGCTCCTCTTCCGCCCGAGCTGGCAGGTCGTCTGCCACGTCAACGACGTGCCGCGCAGCGGCGACTTTCATACGCTCGATTTCCTCGGCCAGGGCGTCGTCGTGCTTCGAGGCGAGGACGGGCAGGTGCGCAGCTTCTACAACGCCTGTCGCCATCGGGCCTCGCGGCTCCTGGACGGCCCGAAGGGACGCTGTGGACGGCGCATCACCTGCCCCTACCACGCGTGGTCGTACGGGCTCGATGGCCGCCTCCTCACCGTGCCGCATCGCGAGGCCTACGAGGGACTCGACCTCGAGCGCCATGGCCTCGCGGCGCTCGAGCAGGAAATCTTCATGGGCTTCGTGTTCGTTCGCTTCGCGCCCGGACTGCCGGGCAGCGAGGCGCGGATGCCGAGCGTGCGGGAGATGGCGGCTCCCTATCTCCAGGAGCTCGAGGCGTACCGCCTGGAGGAGCTCGTGCCCCAGGGCCGCGTGACGCTGCGGCCGCGCGCCGTCAACTGGAAGAACATCGCCGACAACTATTCCGACGGCCTGCACATTCCCGTCGCGCATCCGGGACTCACCCGCCTCTTCGGCAGCAGCTACGGCATCGAGGCGCGGCCCTGGATCGACAAGATGTGGGGTCGCCTGCGCGAGACTGCATCCTCCAACTGGTCGGAGGCGCGCTACCAGTCGCTGCTGCCGCGGGTGGCGCATCTGCCCGAGGAGCGGCAGCGGCTGTGGACCTACTTCAAGCTCTGGCCCAACGTGGCGCTCGACATCTATCCGGACCAGATCGATTTCATGCAGTTCCTGCCGATCTCCCCGACGGAGACCCTGATCAGGGAGATCGCCTACGTGCATCCCGACGACCGGCGCGAGATGCGCGCGGCGCGTTATCTGAACTGGCGGATCAACCGGCAGGTCAATGCGGAGGATACGAAGCTGATCGCGCGCGTACAGGAGGGCATGGGAGCGGACGGCTACACCCCGGGGCCCCTGGGCGAGGGCGAAGTGTGCCTGCGCAGCTTCGCGCGGCGGATGCGGCAGCTGATCCCCGAGAGCCGGCTGCCGCGAGCACCCGCACGAGGCTGGAGCATGAGAGCCCATGAGCGCTGAGACTCGCGACGTCCTCATCGTCGGGGGCGGCCACAACGGGCTGGTATGCGCGGCCTATCTGGCGGCCGCGGGACTGAAAGTCACGGTGCTCGAGCGGCGCGGCGTCGTGGGCGGCGCCGCGGTGACCGAGGAGTTTCATCCGGGCTTTCGCAATTCGGTCGCCGCCTACACCGTCTCGCTCCTCAACCCGAAGGTGATCCGCGATCTCGATCTGCCGCGCCACGGCTTGCGGATCCTCGAGCGGCGGCTCGCGAATTTCCTGCCCACGGCCGACGGCGGGTATCTGCGCACCGGCGGCGGACAGACGCACGCGGAGGTGGCGAAGTTCTCCACGAAGGACGCCGAGCGTCTCGATGCGTACGGCGCGCGCCTGGAGGCGATCGCGGACGTGTTGCGCGGTCTCGTGCTGGAGACGCCGCCCAACGTGGTGCAGGGCACCTGGGCGGCCGCCCTGCCGGAGCTGCTGCGCACCACGCGCCTCGGCGCCCGGCTCGGCCGGCTCGACATGAGCCTGCGCCGGGAGCTGCTGAAGCTCTTCGCCGCTTCCGCCGGGGACTATCTCGATGAGTGGTTCGAGAGTGATCCGATCAAAGCGGTATACGGCTTCGACGGCATCGTCGGGCACTATGCGAGTCCCTACGCAACCGGCACGGCGTACGTGCTGCTTCACCACTGCTTCGGGGAGGTGAACGGCAAGAAGGGAACGTGGGGTCACGCCGTTGGCGGCATGGGTGCCATCACGCAGGCGATGGCGAGATCGGCAGCGGAACGCGGCGTCGACATCCGGGTCGGGTCCGCGGTGCGCGAGATCATCGTCGAAGGCGATCGCGCCGTCGGTGTCGTCACGGAGGCCGGAGAGTCCCTGCGCGCCTCGGCGGTCGTCTCGAATCTCAATCCGAAGCTGCTCTACACGCAGCTCATCGACGCCGCGGCGCTGCCCCGGGACTTCGCGGAGCGGATTGCGCAGTGGCGCTGCGGCTCGGGCACTTTCCGCATGAACGTGGCGCTCGCGGAGCTGCCGGATTTCACCTGTCTGCCGGGCCGCTCGCTCGCCGATCACCACACGGCCGGCATCATTCTCGCACCGACGCTGGGCTACATGGAGCAGGCTTATTTCGATGCCCGCACCGGCGGCTGGTCGCGCCAGCCGATCGTCGAGATGGTCATTCCTTCCACACTCGATGACAGCCTGGCGCCCCCGGGAAAGCACGTGGCGAGCCTCTTCTGCCAGCACGTGGCGCCGCAGCTGCCCGATGGACAATCCTGGGACACGCACCGCGAGGGCGTCGCCGATCTCATGATCGAGACCGTCAATCGCTTCGCGCCCAACTTCAAGGCGTCCGTGCTGGGCCGGCAGATCATGAGCCCGCTCGATCTCGAGCGGACCTTCGGCCTGCTGGGCGGTGACATCTTCCACGGCAGGCTGCAGCTCGATCAGATGTTGTCCGCAAGGCCGATGCTGGGCTACGGCGACTACCGCGGGCCGCTTCGGGGTCTGTATATGTGCGGCGCCGGGACGCACCCCGGCGGGGGCGTCACGGGGGCGCCCGGCCACAATGCGGCGCGGGAGATCATCAGGGACTTTCGCCGCCGGCGACTGCATCGAGCCGGATGAGGAGGCCTCGCGGCAGGCGTGAGCGGAATTCATCCGGCGCATCTTGCAAAAGCGGCTGATTCGGGCACATTAGGGGAATCTTGAGCACCCTCGCCGAGCCTGTCGGGACCCTCGAAGTCGCGCTGGCGCACGCGACGCGGCTGCTCGCGGTGAAGCCGGCCGCGGCCGCCGAGCAGGCGTGCGAGATCCTGAAAGTCATTCCCCGGCAACCGCGGGCCTTCCTCATCCTGGGATTGGCGCGCGCCGCGGCGAGCGATGTCGAGGGGTCGATAGACGCTTTGACCCGCGCGGTGTCGCTGAACCCCGACTTGCCCGACGCGTGGCTCGCGCTGGCCGATCAACTGCGCGCGCGCGGTGACGCACAAGCTGCCGACAGGGCCTACGCTCACTACATCAAGGCGGCGACGCGCGATCCGCGGCTGATGGGGGCCGCGGCGGCTCTGTGCGAGAACCGCATTCCAGAGGCGGAAGCCCTGCTGCGCGCGCATCTCGCCCGATACCCCAACGATGTGGCGGCGCTGCGCATGCTCGCCGAAGTCGCAGCGCGCTTGATGCGCTATGCGGATGCGCTGCGGCTCCTCGAGCGCTGTCTCGAGCTCGCGCCGTCCTTCGATGCGGCGCGCCACAACTACGCGACGGTGCTCAACCGCCAGAGCAGGAGCGCCGAGGCGCTCAAGCAATGCGCACAGCTTTTGGCAAAGGAGCCGCACCACGCAGGCTACCGGAGCCTGCAGGCGGCCATCTCGGCCAATCTCGGCGAGTACGCCGACTGCATCGCGGCATACGAGTCGGTGCTGCGGGAGTACCCGCGGCAGCCGAAGCTCTGGACGAGCTATGGCCATGCCCTGCGCACCACCGGCAGAGTCCCGGAGAGCATCGCAGCGTACCGGCGGGCGCTCTCGATGGAGCCGACGCTCGGGGAGGCCTGGTGGAGCCTGGCAAACCTCAAGACTTTCCGTTTCACCGAGGCCGACGTGCTCGCCATGCGCGAGGCGGCGGCGCGCAGCGATCTTACCGACGAGGACCGCCTGCACTTCGAGTTCGCGCTCGGCAAAGCGCTCGAGGACGCGGCCGCGTACGAGGAATCCTTCAGCCACTACGCCGCCGGCAATGCGCTGCGCCGCAGCCAGCACGGCTACGATCCTGAGGAGAATTCGCGGTTCGTGCGCCGCTCGAAGCGGCTCTTCACGCGGGAGTTCTTCGCCGAGCGCGCCGGTGCGGGCGCGCAAGCCCGCGATCCGATCTTCATCGTGGGCCTGCCGCGAGCCGGCTCGACCCTCATCGAGCAGATCCTGGCGAGCCATCCCCTCGTCGAGGGAACGATGGAGCTGCCGCACCTGCCGAAGCTCGCCCGCGAGCTGGCCGGTCCCCGGCAGGAGGAGGAGGAGGAGGGGACCTTTCTCAAGAGGGTTGCGGCGCTCGGCCGCGATGAGCTGCGCTCGCTCGGGGAGCGCTACCTCGCCGAGACTCGAGTCATGCGCAAGACCGACGCGCCGTTCTTCATCGACAAGATGCCGAACAATTGCATGTACGTCGGCCTCATCCACCTCATTCTGCCCAATGCGGCCGTCATCGACGCCCGGCGGCACCCGCTCGGCTGCTGCTTCTCCTGCTTCAAGCAGCACTTCGCGCGCGGGCAGTGGTTCAGCTATGGACTTGACGACCTGGGCCGCTACTATCGCGACTACGTCGAGCTCCTGGCGCATTTCGAGGAGGTGCTGCCCGGCCGGGTGGCGCGCATCCACTACGAGCGCCTCATCGAGGACACCGAGACCGAAGTGCGCCGGCTGCTCGATCACTGCGGACTCGCCTTCGAGCCGGCGTGCCTGAAGTTCCACGAGAACGAGCGGGCGGTGCGGACCGCCAGCTCGGAGCAGGTCCGCAAGCCGATTTTCCGCGACGGCGTCGACCAGTGGCGTCATTATGAGCCCTGGCTCGGGCCGCTCGCGCAGGCTCTGGGAAATGTACTGAGCGAGTATCCGGAGGTTCCGCTCTTCAATTGAGGGCTGGAGCCCGCCTGTCATAGCTACACAACAGTCACGGGGTACGGGGAGAGAACGAATGACGCGCAGCCGACGTAGAAAGCTATCCCGCGAGCGGGCGAAGCCGCTCCACACCATCATGCGGGCAGGCGTGCCGCTCGCCTCCGCGCTGATCGCATCCATGCCCGCGGCCCAGGCGCAGAAGGCCACGGGCGAGGACATGCTGCAGACCGTCGTGGTCACGGCGCAGAAGATTCAGCAGAACCTGCAGAACGTGCCGATCAGCGTCCAGGTCTTCGACAACAAGGCGCTGAGGCAGCTGAACATCGTCAGCATCGACGACTACGTCCAGCTCGCCCCGTCCGTATCGTACGTGCGCAGCCAGGGCGAAGGCGACAACGGCGGCCCCGGCTCCGCCATCGTCTACATCCGCGGCGTCGTGAGCGGCGGCGACGGCAATCACTCCGGGTCCGAGCCGAGCGTCGGCATCTATCTCGACGAGCAGCCGGTCACCACGATCACGGGCGCGCTGCCCCTTCACATCTACGACATGAACCGCATCGAGGTGCTGGAGGGTCCCCAGGGAACGCTCTTCGGCGCGAGCTCCGAGGCGGGCACCATCCGCCTCATCACCAACAAGCCCGATCCGAAGCGGTTCTCGGCCGGTTACAACATCCAGGCCAACAAGATCGAGGCCGGCGGGCCGGGCGACATCATCGAGGGCTACGTCAACCTGCCGATATCGAACACGGCGGCCATCCGCCTGGTCGGCTGGCAGGAGCACGACGGCGGCTACATCAGCAACGTCGCCGGCACCGATGCGAATGCCTGCATCGTCAACGGCGTGCGGACATTTCCCACCTGGGCGCAGTCCGCGAGCGGCGTGGGCCCCGGAGGCGGCACCGGCCAGTGCGCCCCCGCGACGGCGCCGATCGGCGCGGGCGCCATCAGCAACGCGCAGTGGCGCAAGAAGAACTACAACACCGTGGATACCGAGGGCGGCCGGATCGAGCTCAGGTTCGACCTGGGGGATCACTGGACGGTCACGCCGAGTTTCCAGGGGGAATCGGACACGAGCCACGGCTTCTTCGGCTACGACCCGGCGGTGGGCGACCTGAAGGTCGTGCACTTCGGGCCGGAGAGCTCCCACGATACCTGGACGCAGACCGCCCTCACCGTCGAGGGCAAGGTCAGCAACTTCGACATCGTCTACGCGGGCGGCTACGTCAAGCGCAATCAGCACTCGATCGCCGACTACAGCGACTACTCGGAGTTCTACGACAAGATGAACGGCTCCGGCGCCTATTACGTGGGCAACTCCGGCGCGCCGATCATGCCGCAGCAGTTCGTGATCGGCGCCGGCGACTTCGAGATGTGGAGCCAGGAGTTTCGGGTCACCACTCCGCTCGACAAGCCGGTCCATGCGACCGTCGGAGTCTTCCTGCAGCGCCAGATGCACAACATCTGGCAGAACTACACCATGCCCGGATACGGCTTCACCAACGTGTACGGCGGCAATCCGAACGGCTTCGGCTACATCGCTCCCAACGACTTCTCGGTCCCCGGGTATCCGAACACCATCTGGCTCACCGACGAGCAGCGGGTCGATCGCGACAAGGCCATCTTCGGGCAGGCGACCTGGGACATCACGCACCAGCTGTCATTGACGGGCGGGATTCGTTTCTACAAGTACGACAACTCGCTGCTCGGCTTCTACGGCTTCAACGGGAACTTTTTTACGGGGGAGGGGACCGCCACGTGTTCCGGTCCCGCCATCGTCAAGGGCTCGCCGTGCACCGATCTCAATGCGCGCACGGCCGCTACCGGTCACGTTCCCAAGGTGAACGTGACCTACAAGATCACGCCGAACAAGATGGTCTACGCGACCTATTCCAAGGGCTTCCGCCCGGGCGGTGTCAACCGGATCGGCGGCAACGTGCCGTACGCGGCCGACTTCCTGACCAACTACGAGGTGGGCTGGAAGACGCAGTGGTTCGGCAATACGCTGCGCTGGAACGGCGCGCTCTTCTGGGAGGACTGGAAGAACTTCCAGTTCGCCTTCCTCGGGGCCAACAGCGTCACGGAGATCGCCAACGGCGGCGCCGCACGCATCAAGGGCATCGAGAGCAACCTCGAATGGCTGGCGACGAGCCATCTGCTGCTCAGCACGGATTTCACGTTGATGGATCCGGTCCTGACCACCAATTACTGCGGCACTATCGGCGTCACCTCCTGTCCGAACCTCATCACTACGGGGGATTACCTGCCCGGGGGGCAGATCGTGGGTCCGATCGCTCCTGCCGGCACGAACCTGCCGGTGGCGCCGAAGTTCAAGGGCAACATCATCGTGCGCTACTCCTTCGACACGATGGGTAACTGGAAGCCGTACGGCCAGGTGAGCGCGATGTACCAGAACCAGACCGCGCAGGTGCTGCGCCGCGACCAGGCCGCCGTCATCGGCAACCTCCCGGCCTACGCGCTCGTCAACTTCAAGATCGGGGCCGACGGCGCGAACGGCATGCACATGGACTTCTTCATCAGCAACCTGCTGAACCGGCGCGCGCAGCTCTCGCGTTACACCGAGAGCAACCCTAGCAACAACAACCAGGTGTACATCCTGCCGACGCAGCCACGCACGTTCGGGGTGGAGTTCGGCCAGGACTTCTAGTTTATGGCGCTGGATCCGGGCTTCTGCCCGGCCCAGCGCGGAGGCGGGCAAAAGCGCGGTTTTTGCCCGCCTCCGCCGCCGCCTGCGGCGGCGGGGCACATCCCTGCGCCTGGGGGAGGGGGCGCGGTCCTCATAACTTGAAGGTCGTGAGCAGGAGGCTGGTCTCGCTGCTCGATACGCCGGGCATGCGGCTGATCCTCGCCAGCATGCGGTCGAAGGAGGCGAGGCTGTCGGTGTGCAGCTCCGCGATGAGGTCCCAGCGGCCGTTGGTGCTGTGGAGGCTGGCCACGTCCGGCTCGCCGCGCAGCGCCTGGACCACGGCATCGACCTGATTGCCCTCGACGGCGATGGTCATGAGCGCGCGGATCTGCTGCTCCTCTACGTCGGGCTTCAGGCGCACGGTGTATCCCACGATGGTGCCGTCGGCCTCCAGCCGCGACATGCGGTTTTGGACCGTGCCGCGGGCCACGCCGAGCTTCTTGGCCAGAGAAGCGACGGAAGCGCGCGCATCGCCGCGCAGCAGGGCGAGGAGCCGGTGGTCGAGGTCATCCATCGTCGCGGTACCCGTTTGCAGCGGATTTGGGGTAAGACTCTAGCAAATTGCACGGCCAAGTTGTCGATTTGCTCAATGGCATGAGAGTTTTGAGCAACTTTCTGGCTGTTTTTTGGCCCGGCCGGCGGGGATCATGATCCGAGTGACGGGCGCCGACGGCGTCCCGCGCTTCCTCGGAGAATAAACATGGTCGACTTCATCGGCATCCGGCGCGTCCAGGAACTCGTCGGTGACTTGGGCCCCGCGGCCATCATCGCGGGAATGGCAGGCGAGATCGAGGCGGATTATCGGCGTTGGCGCGAGTTCGAGAAATCGCCGCGTCACGCAACGCATTCCGCGGTCGGCGTCATCGAGCTGATGCCGGCGTGTGATGGGCGCCAGTACACCTTCAAGTACGTCAACGGCCATCCGAAGAACACCTCGAAGGGGCTGTTGACGGTGATGGCCTTCGGGATGCTGGCGGATGTGGAGACGGGCTACCCGCTGGTGCTCTCGGAGATGACCCTGACCACCGCATTGCGCACCGCCGCCACTTCGGCGCTCGCCGCGCGTTGGATGGCGCGCCGCAACAGCCGTGTCATGGCGCTGATCGGCAACGGCTCGCAGGCGGAATTCCAGGCCATCGGCTTCCACGCGATGCTGGGCATCCGCGAGCTGCGCCTCTACGACACCGACCCGGCGGCGACTCACAAGCTGCAGGCGAATCTGGCGCGGCTCGATCTCGAGGGATTGCGGGTCGTGCGTTGCGGCTCGACGGCCGAGGCGCTTCGCGGGGCGGACATCGTGACGACGGTCACCGCGGACAAGCGCAATGCCACCATTCTGACACCCGGGATGATCTGCCCCGGGATGCACTTGAACGCGGTCGGCGGCGATTGTCCGGGCAAGACGGAGCTGCACGCCGATATCCTGCTGCGTCCGGATGCGCGGGTCGTGGTGGAGTTCGAGCCCCAGTCGCGCATCGAAGGGGAGATCCAGCAGCTGCCGGCCGACTTCCCGGTCATCGAGCTCACCGAGATCGTCACCGGCCGCCAGCCGGGCCGCATGAGCGGCGCCGAGGTCACCATCTTCGATTCGGTTGGATTCGCGCTGCAGGATTTCTCGGCGCTGCGCCATCTGTACCGCCTGCATCAGGAGCGGCGGGGCGGGCACGCCGAGATCGATCTCATTCCCGATCTCGAGGATCCGAAGGATCTCTTCTCGGTGGTCGCAGCGCCGGCGCCGGCGCGCGCGCGTCCCCTCCCGGTCGCCGAGCTGACCGCGTGAGGGAATCGCCTCGAGCGCAGCCTCGCAACGCAACGGGACGCACGGTGAGCCTGATCGGCGCACCCACGGATGTGGGCGCCGCGGAGCGTGGCGCCTCCATGGGGCCGGAGGCCATGCGGGTCGCGGGAATTCAGCGGGCGCTGGAGGAGCGCGGGTTGCGCGTGGCGGACCGCGGCAACCTCAACGGTCCGCCGAATCCGCGCCAGCCGCCCGTCAACGGCCACCGCAATCTTCAGGCGGTGCTCGAGTGGAGCCGCCTGACGCACGAGGCCGTGTACGAGGAGTTGCGCGCGGGCCGGCTGCCCATCCTCCTGGGCGGCGATCACTCCCTCGGCATCGGCTCGATCAGCGCCGTGGCGCGCCACTGCCGCGAGGCGGGCCGGAGGCTGCGCGTGCTGTGGCTGGATGCGCACGCGGATTTCAACACCGGAGAGTTCTCCCCGAGCGGCAATCTGCACGGCATGCCCCTCGCATGCCTGTGCGGCTTCGGGCCGAAGGCACTGGTGGAGCTCGGCGGCGCCGCCCCGAGCCTCCATCCGCAGTGGATCCGGCAGATCGGGGTGCGCAGCGTCGATGAAGGCGAGAAGCGGTTCGTGCACGAGCTCGCCGTCGAAGTGTTCGACATGCGCTACGTGGACGAGATGGGCATGCGTGAGGCCATGGAGCAGGCGCTCGCCGGCCTCGACCGCGACACCCACCTGCACGTGAGCTTCGATGTCGACTTCCTCGATCCTGACATCGCACCGGGAGTGGGGACCGTGGTGCCGGGCGGCCCGACCTACCGCGAGGCGCAGCTGTGCATGGAGATGATCGCCGACACTCGCCTGGTGGGCTCGCTCGATGTCGTGGAGCTGAACCCGGCGCTCGACGTGCGCAACGAGACCGCGCTGCTCGCGGTGAGCCTGCTCGAGTCGCTCTTCGGCAAGAGCACGCTGGTGCGGCGGCAGGCCGATACGCCGCCGCTCGATCTCATCGGCAGGAAGCGCATCAAGACGGTCTGATCCTGGGCCGCCTCGCCCCGGATCGTCGGCGGCCGGCGCGGTGCGCGACTCTTGCTCGCGCGGGAGCCTCCGGCTCGGCGCCTTGCGCCCACTTGGAAAGGACCGCAGAGCGGTGGCATGATGGTCGCTCGATCCCGCAGAATCTGGCACGAATCCTGCGGTCTCCCGTCCGGTAGGGGAAACCGCGCCCCGGAGGCAGCCATGGCCGCACGGTCGATCGGATCGCTCACCATCTCGTTCGGGCTCGTCGCGATACCCGTCAAGCTCTACAGCGCGACGCAGCCGGCGAGCGCCATCTCCTTCAACCTGCTCCACAAGGGCTGCGGCTCGCGGCTGAGGCAGCAGTATCTCTGCCTGAAGGAAGGCACCGTCGTGGACCGGGACGAGATGGTGAAGGGCTACGAGTTCGCCAAGGGCCAGTACGTCACCTTCGAGCCGCAGGAGATCAAGGCCATGGAGGAGGCGGGCACTCACGCGATCGAGATCTCGGAGTTCGTGCCCGTGGAGTCGATCGATCCGGTCTACTTCGACAAGAGCTACTATCTCGCCCCCGACAAGGGCGGCGCCAAGCCCTATGCGCTGCTCACCGAGGCGCTGAAGCAGGCCGGACGGTGCGCGGTCGGCCGCTGGGCATCGCGGGGCAAGGCGTACATCGTCATGCTTCGGCCGGTCGGGGACATGCTCACCCTGCAACAGCTGCACTTCGCCGCCGATGTCCGGCCGGCGAGCGAGATCGAGATTCCCAAGCCGGAGGTGAAGCCGGCCGAGCTCACCCTCGCGCAGCAGCTCATCAATCAACAGGCCGCGCAGAAGTTCGATCCGGCCGCGTATACCGATGAGCTCCGGGGGCGCATCCAGGCGGCGATCGAGAAGAAGGTGGAGGGGGAGCAGATCTCGGTGTCGGATTTCCCGGCCCAAGGCGGCGGCAAGGTGATCGACCTCATGGAGGCGCTGCGCGCAAGCCTGGAGAAGGCGGACACGGCGCGCGCTTCGACCGCTCAGTTGGGTCCCCGGATGGCGCCGAAGCGCGCCGAGCGGCAGCCCGCCAAGCCCTCCCGCAAAGCGGGCAAGCGGTAGGGATTCCCGGGGCTCGCCGCCGCGGGATCGGGGTCCCCGAGGGAACGCTCCATGCATCAATACAGCATGCGGGACGTCGAACGGCTCCTGCAGCTGCCGCGCAGCACGCTGCAGAGCCTGGTGAGGCTCGGGTTCGTGCAGCCGGCGCGCGGCCCGCGGCGCCAGTATCTGTTCTCGTTCCAGGACCTCATCATCCTGCGCGCGGCCCGTACGCTGATCCAGGCCAACATCCCGCGCAGGCGGGTGCGCCGCTCGCTTGGCCAGTTGCGCGAGCGGCTGCCGCAGTCGGTGCCGCTGTCAGGACTTGCGATCTGCGCCGTCGGCGACCGGGTCGTGGTACGCGAAGGCGCGGATCACTGGCAGGCGGACGACGGCCAGTACCTGCTCGGATTCGAGGTGACCGTGCGGAATGGGATTCTGCGGATGAGCGAGCACAGGCAGGCGCGAGCTCCCGCGCCGAAACGCGACGCAAAGTCTCCCGCTGCGGCGGGTGTCGCGGCGGCTGCGCCAACCGACGCTGCGCGCGATGCCGAAGACTGGTTCAGCGAAGGAGCGCGGCTCGAGAGCATCGATCCTTCAGCGGCACTCACCGCATACTCCCACGCGGCGTCGGCCGATCCTGCGAGCGCCTCCGCGTGGATCAACTGGGGGCGGCTCCTGCACGAGAGCGGTGAAGCGCGCGCCGCGGAGACGGTGTACCGGCGCGCGCTCGCGCATTGCGGCGCGGACTCCCTGCTGCTGTTCAATCTCGGCGTGGCGCTCGAGGATCTCGGCGAGCCGGATGCGGCCCTCGAGGCCTATCACGGCGCCATCTCGGAAGACCCCAACCTTGCCGACTGCCATTACAACCTCGCGCGTCTCTATGAGTCGGCGGGGAAGACCCAACATGCCATCCGTCACCTTGGTGAGTACCGGCGCCTGGTGACTCGCGCAGAGCACTGAGGTGACGGTGTCGAGCGACAGGTTTCCGACGTTCTATCTCAGCCACGGGGGCGGCCCTTGGCCCTACATGGACGAAGAGGCGCGCCGGCCGTACGCGCGGCTGGAGAAGTCCTTGAGGGAGCTGCCGCGGCAGCTGCCGCGCATGCCGGAGGCGATCCTCGTCGTCTCGGGGCACTGGGAGGCGGAGGAGTTTGCCGTCATGTCGGATGCGGCGCCGGCCATGATCTATGACTACGGCGGGTTTCCCGAGGAGCTTTACCACATCCGCTACCCCGCGCCCGGCTCACCGCGCCTCGCCGCTCGGGCGCTTTCGCTGATCCAACAGGCGGGCCTGTCCGCGCGCTCGAGTGCCGGCCGCGGCTTCGATCACGGGACATATGCGATCCTGGCGGTCACTCACCCGCAGGCCGACGTGCCGGTGTTTCAGGTGTCGCTGCGCGCCGATTTCGACCCCGAGGCTCACTTGCGCCTCGGCAGGGCGCTCGCCCCGCTGCGGGACGAAGGGGTTCTCATCATCGGCAGCGGCAGCAGCTATCACAACCTGCGCCGCTTCTTCGGCCCGCGCGGCCGCCGGGAGGATTCGGTGCAGTTCGATGCGTGGCTGCGCGAGACGCTGGTCGATTCAGCCCCGGCCCAACGCTCGCAGCGCCTGCTGCAGTGGGAGCAGGCTCCCGCCGCGCGCGAGGCGCATCCGCGGGAAGAGCACCTCCTGCCGCTTCACGTCGCCGTGGGAGCGGCGGAGGAGGAGCCCGGAGCGGTCAACTATCGCGAGGATGACTTCCTGGGCTCCATCGCGCTTTCGAGCTACCGCTTCGGCTGAGCGCGCGCCTCAGGGGCGCGCCATTTTCGCCGCGATGCGGGTGACATGCTCACCCTGAAAGCGGCACATCTCGAGCTCGAGCGCGGAGGGCATGCGCAGCTCCGCGCCGGCCCCGGTGACACAGCTTGCGCCGTAGGGGCTGCCGCCGGTCACTTCCCGCAGCGTCGTCAGGTCCTTGAACGTGTAGGGGAGGCCCACGATGATCATGCCGTGGTGCAGCAGAGTCAGGTGGAAGGAGGTGATGGTGGTCTCCTGGCCTCCGTGTTGACTCGCGGTGCTGCAGAAGACACTGCCCACCTTGCCGACCAGCGCTCCGCGCGCCCAGAGGGGGCCGGTCTGGTCGAGGAAGTTGCGCATCTGCGCCGCCATGTTGCCGAAACGGGTCGGGGTGCCGAAGATGATCGCATCGTACCGCTCGAGCTCTCCTGGGTCGGCGAGAGGGGCGGCCTGGTCCAGGCGAAAGCCCGACGCCTTGCAGACCTCGAGCGGCACGATTTCCGCCACGCGCTTGACCTCGACTTCGGCGTCCGGAATCTTGCGGGCGCCTTCGGCCTGCGCCTGCGCCATGACCTCGAGATGGCCGTAGCTGCTGTAGTAGAGGACGAGGACCTTCGGCATGGTGTTCTCCTAGGAGAGTGAGTGGGCATGGCGCTCGAGGAACGCCCGCAGGACTGAGTTGTACGAAGACGGATTGTCGAGATTCGGCAGGTGACGGGCCGCGGGGATGCGGGCGCGCTCCCCGAGCGCAAGCGCTGCGGCCAGCGCATCCGCCGCGCGTATCCGGGCCGGCAGATCGTGCTCGCCCGTGACGATCAGGGCGGGCGTGCGCAACGATGCGGTGATGGCGCGATCCCAATGATCCTCGGCCACGGGCTGCTCCTGCATCAGGTCAGCGCCGCTGTATCGAGCCGTCATCCGCTGCAGCAGGGCGCGCGAGTGCGGGGAGCGTGTTTCCAACTGCGTCAGGGGATGGCTCGCCCAGCGGCGGCGGAAGGTCTCGATGTCCCCGGCGGCAAGGAGGCTGCGATACTCGGCGAGCGGTACGTCCTCGCCCTCATTCGAGGCTGCGTCCACGAGAGCGGACGGCGGTCCGTCGAGAACGACGCAGGAAAACCGCTCCGGCGCGATCCGGCACAGCTGCAAGGCCACGCGGGCGCCCTGTGACATGCCGAGGCACGCGAGCCGCTCGAGTCTGAGCCGGTCGCACAGACCGAGCGCGTCACGCACATCGGCCGCCAGCGAGGCCCGCCCGGATGACAGGCCGAACCCGCGCCGGTCGAGCCGGATGAGACGGAAGGAGCCGGCCAACTCCGCCACCTGCGGCTCCCACATGTCGAGGTCGAGCGTCCAGCCGTGGAGGAGCAGCACGGCCGGTCCGTGGCCCTCGTCGCGGTAGCGCAGGAGCGCCCCGGTGACGGGCAGGTAGCGGTCCGGGCTGGCCGGGGACGGTTGCATTCCGGGAATTCGAATAGCGAAAGGTGTTTCGCTATGAGGTTAGGGCGGGGACCCTGCACCGTCAAGCCAGCGTCTGCGCGCGCCCGTGCGCCTCAGACCTGCGCGCTCAGGGAGAGTCCGGGAATCGCGCGCAGATCGGCGGAGATCTGACGGCTCAACTGCCGCAGCATGCCGAGCCGGCCCCGCACGAGCTTGGCCCGGGTGGTCTTGCCCGAGTGGCTCGAGGAGTTGAGCGCGGCGACGACTCTGCCGGACTGATCGAGAACCGGGACGGCGAGGGCAACCACCCCGTACGCGAGCTCATCGGCCACCGCCGCATAGCCGCAGCGGCGGCAGTCCTCGATGAGCGAGCGCAGCTCCCCGGGGTCGCGGACCGTCCGATCCGTCAGCGCCTCCAGCGTGGCGGTGTCGAAATAACGCTGCAGGCGTTCCGGGCTCAGGCCGGCGAGCAGAACGCGGCCCATCGAGGTCGCGTGGGCCGGAAAACGGCTGCCGACATGCGCCTCTAGCCGAAGCAGGGTTCGCACGGACGCGCGCGCGACGTAGACGATATCGTCGCCGTCGAGGACTGACATCGCCGCCGAGTCGCCGGTCTTGCGCGCGAGCTCCTCGAGGTGAGTCTTGGTCAGGTGCTCGATGTCCATCGAGTCGAGATAGGCGGCGCCGAGCTCGAGGACCTTGGGCCGCAGGAGGAAGCTGCGGCCGTGACGGGTGACGTACCCGAGCTCCTCCAGAGTCAGCAGGCATCGGCGCGCCGTCGCGGCGGGAATGGCGGCGTTGCGGGCGATGTCGCTCAGGGTCGGCGCGGGATGTGCGCGTCTGAACGCGCGGATGACCGCGATGCCCTTGGCGAGTCCTCCCATCGCTTCGCGACGGCTCTGTGGAATTTTGCGTGCAGCCATGACCGGGAGTCTATTTCGGTATCCGAAAGGACGGAAGAGGCTTGACGGCGCTCGCGCGGCAGGTCACGATCGATTCGTATAACGAAGCAGATTTCGGTATCCGAAAATGAAGATCGGCCCGGCATCGGACCACGCCACCTCCCTCTGCGGCTCGACCGACGAGGCCATCTGGGTCCGCGGCCGCGACCTCGTCGCGGACCTGATGGGCAAGGTGGGCTTCACCGACTATTTCTGGCTGCTCGTGGCCGGCGCGGCTCCGACACCGGCGCAGAGCCGCATCCTCGATGCGACCCTGGTCGCCATCGCCGAGCACGGATTGGTGCCGAGCGTGCAGGCGAGCCGGATGACCCTCGCCGCGGCCCCGGAGGCGCTTCAGGGCGCCGTGGCCGCGGGGCTTCTCGGCTGCGGCTCGGTGATCCTCGGCTCGGCGGAGGCCGCCGGCCGCTTCCTCGCGCAGATCAACCGGCGCATCGGTGAGGGCGAGGCGGCGGAGGTCGCCGCCACCGCGGTGGTGCGCGAATACCGCGCCGAGCGGCGCGCGATTCCGGGATATGGGCACCCTCTGCACAAACGCGCCGATCCCAGGGCCGAGCGGCTCCTCGCCATCGCGCAGGAAGGCGGCACCGCCGGCAGATACGCAGAGACGGCCCGCACGGTCGAGAGGCTCCTGCCCGAGCTCACCGGCAAGCCGCTGAAACTCAACGTGTCCGGCGCCATCCCCGCGGTGCTCCTTGACGCCGGCTATCCGCTTCTCGGGTTGAAGGGGGTGCCGTTGCTGGCGCGTGCGGCCGGCCTCATCGCGCACCTCGTGGAGGAGCAGGCGCGCCCGATCGGGTTCGCGCTGTCCGAAGCCGCCGCGCAGGCGATCCGCTACGACGGCGAGGCACCGCCGGGAACGGCCCCGAAACCATGAGCGCTCCCATCCAACACCCCGGGGGCCTCGGCGGAGCGCTCGCGGGCATACGCGTCATCGAGCAGGGCACCTTCATCACGGGCCCGTGCGCGGGGATGATGCTGGCCGACCTCGGCGCGGATGTCATCAAGGTCGAGAGTCCGGAAGGGGATCCCTACCGCAGCTATCAGGGCGAGGCCTACTCGCCGCACTTCCAGGCCTACAACCGCAACAAGCGCGGCATCGCCCTCGATTTGAAGCGCGATGCCGACCGGGCGCTCTTCGAGGGTCTGATCTGCGAGGCGGACGTCTTCATCCAGAACTTCAGGCCTGGCACCGCCGAGCGGCTGGGCGCCGGTCCCGAGCGCCTCCGGGACCTGAACCCGCGGCTGGTCTACTGCTCGATCAGCGGGTTCGGCAGCAGCGGCCCCTATGTCGGCCGGCCGAGCTACGACTCGGTGGCGCAGGCGCTGAGCGGCTTCCTGAGCGTGGTGGTCGATCCGCGCGATCCGCAGTTCCTGGGGCCTGCGCTGGCCGACGCCATCACCGGCATCTACGCCGCTTACGGGGTTCTCGGGGCCCTGGTGCAACGGGGGCGCACGGGGCAGGGCACTCTCGTCGAGGTGTCGATGCTCGAGGCGATGACGCACTTCGCCGTCGAGCCCTTCGCCGCGTATTTCGCGCTCGGCAAGGTGCCGACCTCCGGCGACCGGCCGCGCCTGGCGCAGGCCTACATCCTGCGAACCGCCGACGGCCGGCTGATCGTTCTGCACCTCTCCTCGCTCGAGAAATTCTGGACCGGCCTCGTCGAGGCGCTGGGCGACCCGCAGCTCGCGCGCGATCCGCGCTTTCACACGCGCCTGGCGCGCATCGAGCACTATGAGGCGCTGCGAGCCGAGCTGATGGCGCGCTTCGGCACCGAGGATCTGGCGCACTGGGAAGAGCGGCTGCGCCGCAACGACGTGCCGCATGCGCCCATCAACCGGATCGACGAGGTCGTCGCCGATCCGCAGGTGGCGCATCTGGGGCTCATCGTTCCGGTGGAGTCGGCGCACGGGGGTGCGCAGGCGGTGCGCCCGCCGGTCAGATTCGCCGGCGAGCGTGCCGGCAGTGTCCGGGCGGCTCCGCTTCTCGATGAGCACGGAGCCCAGATCCGCGACGCGCTTCGAGACGGCGCCCAATGGCCCGTCCGCAGGTGAGGGACCGCCGGAACCGAATCTCGAATGCATAGCAGGGGGATATCAAGGTGCGCACATCTCATGCACGATGGCTGGCCGCGCTGATCATGGGGCTCTCGCCCCTGATCGCCATTCCTGCGCTCGCGCAGGTCCAGACTTTGAGCGAAGTGATCGTCACGGCCCGCAAGCGGCCGGAGCTCTTCCGCAATCTGCCGATGACCGCGAGCGTGTTCACGCCGCAGACCATCAAATCGGCCAACATCACGAGCGCGCGCGACTTCATCGCGATGGTGCCGAACATGACGCTGGTCCAGACGCAGAACGTCGGGAACGCGTTCGTCACCATCCGCGGCATCTCCCAGGCCCGCAACAGCGAGCCGTCGGTCGCCGTGATCGTCGATGGCGTCGAGGAGACCGATCCGGAGGAGTTCGCCACCGAGCTCTACAACGTGCGGCAGATCGAGGTCCTGAAGGGACCGCAGGGCGCCCTCTACGGACGCGATGCCATCGGCGGCGCGATCATCATCACGACCGCCCCTCCGGCCGATCACTTCGAGGGCAACGTCACCGTCGGCGTGGGCAATGGGCCCGCGGAGCGCGCGCGCGGCACCGTAACCGGTCCGGTCAATTCCAGCGGCACGCTGAAGTACCGCGCGTCGGTCAATTTCTACAACACTGGCGGCTACCTCCAGAACGTCTACCTGCATCGGAAAGCCGATCCCTATCGGGACTACTCCGGGACCTTCAGGCTCCTCTGGCAGCCGAACGCCTCCTGGACGCTCGATCTGCGCCCCTTCTACGATCTGGTGCACACAACGGCCTACTATTACGTCATTCCGCGCAACAACGAGGCGAATCCGTTCGCCACGTTCACCACGCCGCCCAACGCGAACGACATCACCAGTCCGATCCAGACCAACAATCTCGGCACGGACAACCGCGACATCATCGACATCCCGCTGAAGGTCGATTACCGTCCGGGATTCGGGACCTTCACCTCGATCACGGACTACGACCAGACGAAGGAGATCGATACCGGCGATGCTTATGACTTCCGGCCGATCAAGGGCTCGATCGCCTACAACGTCTTCTTCGCCGGGATCCCGGCGGCGCTCGGCGGCCCGTTCGACGAGAGCCAGAGCCAGTTCGTCCGGGTGCGCTCGTGGAGCGAGGATCTGCGCTTCACCTCGCCCTCGAAGGAGAGCTTCACCTGGATCGCGGGAGTCTATTTCCTGCACAAGGAGCGCTTCATCTCCACCGACAACATCGTGGATCGCGGCCTCGGCGTTCCCGCGGTATACGAGACCCCGATCGTCAATCCGGCCAATCCCTTCGCCACCAATACGAACGTCACGTTCCTCGCGGACGGGCAGAAGAGCAATGCCTGGGCGGTTTACGGCGATGCCACCTACAAGCTCACCCAGCGCTGGGAGGTCGATCTGGCGGCGCGCTACGACCAGGACAAGGTCAGCGACACCACCGAAACGCCGCCGTATTTTCTCGCGATGGTCCTGGACCCCACCGCCTATACGGGCGAGGTGCGCACGCAGACCTGGGGCGCGTGGCAGCCGAAGTTCACCCTGAGGTACCAGCCGAACCAGAACTGGACGCTGTACACCGACTGGAGCCGCGGCTTCCGCAGCGGCGGATTCAACCAGACGGGTGTGGGTGCGGTTGCCCGTGCTAACGGCATCAAGGGTGTGAACGACACCTTCAACGCGGAGATTGCCGATACGTACGAGCTCGGCGTCAAGGGGGACATGCTGCATGACCGGCTGAGTGTGGATGCGGACGTGTTCCACACCCACTCGGACAACGGCTATTTCTTCGTGTATCTCTCCCAGAATTCCACGCAGAACCTCGGCAATCTGAACGCGACCTACAAGGGGGCCGAGTTCCAGATCACGGCCTATCCGACCGACCATCTGCAGGTGTATGCCGGCTATGGCTATACGGACAGCCGGATCACCAAGATGACCGATCCCAGCGTGCTCGGGAACCAGGCGCCGCTCGTCTCGCGCGACACCATCAATGCGGGCGCGATGTACCAGCATCACGTCTGGGCCAACCTCAAGGGGACGGCTCGCCTCGACTTTCAGAACATCGGGCGCACCTGGTGGGACCCGTACAACGTGACCTCGCGCAATCCGATATCGCTCGTCAACCTCAACCTCAGCCTCCAGGGCGGCCGCTGGACGGTCATCGCCTGGTCGAAGAACCTCACCAATACCCTATACAATGCCGAGTTCTCACCAGGCGGGTTCCTCTGGCGGGCTCTGCCCCGCCGTTACGGGGTCGATTTCGAGTATCGCTTCTGAGCTGGAGACATCATGGCTACCCTCGCAAAGCTGCCTTCCCGGCTGCACCACACGGCCTACGTCACCAACGATCTGGAGGCCACACGCAAGTTCTATGAGGATGTGATCGGCCTGCCGCTGGCGGCCACCTGGTGCGAGGTCGATCAGCTCTTTGGCGCGGAGCGGGTCTACTGTCATCTGTTCTTCGAGATCGGCGACGGCGGCGCGCTGGCGTTCTTCAAGTTCGCGAGTCCGGAGGATCAACAGCAATTCGGCCCCGAGATGCCCTTCTCGCCGTTTCATCACATCGCCCTGAACGTCGATGCCGACACCCAGGCCGAGATCGAGCGGCGGCTCGCGCAGGCCGGATATGCCCCGCCGAAGACTTTCGTGCTCGAGCACGGGTATTGCCGCTCGGTGTACGTCACCGACCCAAACGGCCTCATCCTGGAGTTCACGCGCGATCACCCGCAGGTGGCGCAGATCGCGCGGACCCGGCGCGCCAACGCCCACGCGGAGCTTCAGCGCTGGATGGGGGGCGACCACACCTCCAACAACACCTATCGGCCCGAAGGCGCCTGATGCGGCGCAGCACCGATCGGATCCTGACGACCCACGTCGGAAGCCTGCCCCGCACTCAGGCGGTGACGGATGTGCTGTTCGCGCGTGCCGCGGGGGAGCCTGACGGGCCGGGAGCGGCCGGCACCATCGCCAGCGCAGTGAAGGATGTCGTGCGCCGCCAGGTGGAGGTCGGCATCGACATCGTCAGCGACGGCGAGATGAGCAAGATCAGCTATGCGACCTACGTGTCCGAGCGGCTCTGCGGCTTCGATGGCGACACGCCGCGGGAGCCGGGACAGGACCTGGTGGAGTTTCCGGGGCTGCTGAAGAAGCTCGCGGAGCGGGGGTCGACGGCCAAATACCGCAGGCCCCGCTGCGTCGGGCCCGTGGCGGTGAAGGACACGCGGCCGCTCGACGCGGACCTCGGGAACCTGAAGGCGGCGGTGACCGCTGCCTCGGCGCAGGAGGCGTTCATGAACGCCGCTTCGCCGGGCGTCGTCGCTTTGTTTCAGCCCAACGATTTCTACCCGACCCAGGATCAGTACCTCGAGGCGCTCGCCGAGGCCCTGCGCAGCGAGTACGAGGCGATCGTCGCCGCCGGGTTCCTGCTGCAGATCGATGCGCCCGATCTCGGCATGGGGCGGCACACGATGTACCGCGACCGCACCGAGGAGGAGTTCACGGGGCTCGCGGCCAGGCACATCGAGGTGCTCAATCACGCCTTGCGCCATGTCCCGGCGGACCGGGCGCGCATGCACGTATGCTGGGGAAATTACGAAGGCCCGCACCATCATGACGTGCCGCTCGCGCGGCTGCTGCCGGTGGTGCTGCGCGCCAAGCCACAGGCACTGCTTTTCGAGGGCGCCAACCCGCGCCATGCGCACGAGTGGGCCGTGTTCAAGGACGTCGAGGTTCCCGATGACAAGATCCTGATTCCCGGGGTCATCAGCTCGACGACCAATTACGTGGAGCATCCGCTTCTCGTCGCGGAGCGGCTGGAGCGGCTCGCCGGGGTGGTGGGCCGGGAGCGTGTCATCGCGGGCAGCGACTGCGGCTACGGAACCTTCGCCGGATTCGGGCCGGTGGAGCCCGACATCGTCTACATGAAGCTCGGCGCTCTGGTCGAAGGCGCGCGGATCGCGAGCGGCAGGCTCTGGCGATCCTGAGTCAGCTCAGCACTCCCTCCAGGACCACGGTGGGCGTCGAGGTTGGAATGACTCTCGCCAGGCGCATCCCCGCGGATGCGAGCAGCCGCTCGTACTCCCCGCGCGTGCGCTCGCGGCCCCCGGTGGTCATCACGAGCATCTCGACGTCCAGAAATTTCGCCGGGTGCGGACCCGGCGCATCGGGCAGCAGCATCTCGAGCAGCAGAACCTTGGCATGTGGCGGGGCCGCCCGTCTCACGGCATCGAGGAGCGCCGTCGCCTCGGCATCGCCCCAGTCGTGAATCACGCTCATCAGGAGGTAGGCGTCGCATTCCGGCAGCGGATCCTTGAAGAAGCTCCCGGCCCGCAGCGTCAGCCTGTCCGTTGGCGGTGAGGAGGCGAGCGACCTGATGACGTGGGGGAGGTCGAACAGCACGCCGGTCGCCCGCGGGGCCGCCTCGAGCACGGCCCGCAGCAGATGCCCGCGGCCGCCGCCAATGTCCGCGATCCGCCTGAACCCGGAGAAATCGTAGGCAGCGAGCACGTTCGCGATGTGCTCGTAGGACTTGGACGTCATGGCCTCATCGAAGAGCTGAGCCTCCTCGGGATGGCCGGCGAAGTATTCAAACGTGCCGCCCGGCGCGATTCGCGTCATGGCCGACTCCCCGGTGCGCACGGAATGCTCGAGCTGGCCGTAAGCCTGCCAGTGCACGGGCATTCCCATCATCCGCACGAAGGCCCGCACGGATTGCGGATGGTCGGCGCGCAGCAGCCTCGATGCGCCGGTGTGGCGGAAGCCTTCCGCGACCTCCTCGAACACGCCCAGGGCGGCGAGGGCGCGCAGGACCCGTGCCAGAGCCTGGGGGTGGGCGCCGACCGCTCTGGCCAGCGTTTCCGCACTTTCCGCCCGCTCGCCGAGGTGGTCGGCGACGCCGAGCTCCGTGATGACATGCAGGCAGCGGGATGCCCAGTACCCGGTGGCAAGCTGCAGGGCGGTCTGGCGCGGGTCTGTGGCGGTCATATCGTGTCCTGGGCTTGGCCGGACGGCTGCTGCGCGGCAGCTCGAGGTGGAATGTTGATTCTGCTCCGCGACGCATTACCATGCAATGCTCGGGGAGCGGCGAAGCGCCTCGTGAACGAGGCTGCGCGGGAGATTCAATTTTGAAGTATCGCAGGTTCGGACGGATCGGCTGGGAGGTGTCGGAGATCGGCTTCGGCGCGTGGGCCGTGGGCGGGGAGTGGGGCGCGGTCGACGACGACCAGTCCATCGCGGCCATGAAGAGAGCTCTCGATCTGGGAGTCAACTTCTTCGACACGGCGGATGTGTACGGCGACGGCCGTTCGGAGCGCCTGCTGGGGAGGCTGCGCAAGGAGACGAAGACGCCGTTCCATATCGCTACCAAGGCCGGAAGGCGCCTGCGGCCCCACGTCGCCGCGGGCTACAACAGCGAGAATCTCACGGCCTTCATCGACCGGTCGCTGAGGAACCTCGGGATCGACTCCCTCGAGCTCGTGCAACTGCACTGTCCGCCGACGGAGACCTATTATCGGCCGGAGACCTTCGCCGCCATGGACGATCTGGTGAAGGCCGGCAAGGTCCGGCATTACGGCGTGAGCGTCGAGAGGGTCGAGGAGGGGCTGAAGGCGATGGAGTTTCCTCACGTGGAGTCCATCCAGATCATTTTCAACCTGTTTCGGCAGCGTCCCGCCGAGCGCTTCCTCGCGGAGGCGCAGCGCCGCGACGTCGCGACCCTCATACGGGTTCCGCTGGCTTCCGGAATGCTCACCGGCAAGCTCACGGCGGCTTCGAAGTTCGCGCCCGACGATCACCGCAACTTCAACCGCCACGGCGAGGCCTTCGATGTCGGTGAGACCTTCTCCGGCGTCCCTTACGAAGTCGGGCTGCAAGCCGTCGAGGAGTTGAAGTCCCTCGTCCCGGGCGGCGCCACGCTCGCCCAGCTGGCGCTGCGCTGGATCCTCATGTTCGATGGCGTCTCGACCATCATTCCCGGCGGGAAGACTCCCGGACAGGTCGAAGACAACTGCCGCGCGAGCGCGCTGCCTTCCTTGAGCGAGGAGCAGATGCAGTCCGTGCGCTCGATATACGATCGCCACATCCGACCTCACGTGCACCAACGCTGGTAGCCTTGCGGCGTGATGAGAGGCACCGGGCGGAATGACGGACTTCTTGCGGCGGCGTTCGGCGCACGCTGCTTCCGGGCCGGCCCGCCGCTCATGTGCGCGGTCGTACTGCTCCTGTCCGGCTGCGTCTATCTCTCGCGGCACACGCTTCCCGGCGCCTGTTCCGATGATCTGGGCTCGCCGATACGCAACTTCTGCGTGGTCACGCCGGGTGTGCTGTGGCGGGCCGAGGCGCCTACACGATCGGATGCGCGGTGGCTGGTGGCGCACGGCGTGGGAAGCGTGGTGAGTCTGGGACTCGATGTGCGGCGCTCCTTCGAATCGGCGCACGTCTACCCTGGCCGCGCGCGCTCGGTGACGTATTACGAGTTGGATGATTTCAGCGCCATGCAGGTGCTGACACACCGTCACCTCGATGAGCACGTCGCGCTCGCGCTGGCGATCATCCGTGAGGCGCCCAAGCCCGTTCTCGTCAATTGCCGCGCCGGGGTCGACCGCACCGGCATCGTCGTGGCGGCCTATCGTATGCTGGTCGATGGCGTGAGCGCGAAGCGGGCCATCGCGCAGATGAACCGATTCCACAGTCCCTGGGATCCGCTCAATGACCGCTACGTGCGCAGCCTGTCTGGGGCCCGGGGGGCGAAGATTCTGCGCCGCGCGAAGCAGTGGGAAACCTCCGGCGTGGGCCCGAGCGGCAGCTTCCGGTGTCAGGGCGGGGGGTGCCGCTTTGTGCGGCGTTAGCGGGCCTTGGGAAATGTGGTAAGTTGTGAGCGGATTCCCTTTCCTGGAGCAAAGGACACCCATGAGACTCTTCTACTCGAGCGGCGCTTGCTCGCTCTCGCCCCACATCGTGGCCCGGGAGGCGGGCATCGAGCTGCGTCTGCAGAAGGTCGATCTGAAGACCAAGACCATGGCTTCGGAAGGGGACTTCCTGGCCGTCAATCCCAAGGGCTCCGTCCCGGCGCTGGAGCTCGACAATGGCGAGATCCTCACCGAGGGTCCCGTGATCGTCCAGTACCTCGCGGACTTGAAGCCCGAAACGGGCCTGGCGCCCCCCGCGGGGACGTTCGAGCGGTATCGGCTTCAGGAGTGGCTCGGCTACATCAACTCGGAGCTGCACAAGAGCTATTCACCGTTGTTCCGGCCGGACACGCCGGCGCAGACCCGCGCGGAGCGGCAGGCCTATCTCAACAGGCGCTACACGCTGGTCGAGCAGCGGCTCGCGAGGCAGCCGTATCTGCTCGGCGCCGCCTTCACGGTCGCCGATGCGTATCTGTTCACGGTGACCAACTGGGCGGGAATCGTGAAGCTCGATCTGTCAGCGTTCCCCAAGCTTCAGGCTTTCCAGGAGCGCATCGCCGCGCGTCCCGCGGTGAAGGCTGCGATGAGTGCTGAAGGGCTGCTGCAATAACATGCGCAATCCGCCGGCGCAGCGGCGACGCTGCGCCGGCGTCTCTGTATCCACGCTCGCGGCGGTGACCGTGATTCTCTCGGTTGCCGTCAGCGGCTGTGCGACCCGGCAGCCCGCGCCACCCGCGCCGAGTGCAGCGCCTGCCGCTTCCCTCCACCCCACGCGCCGCCTCGGCCAACCATTCGACGTCGTTCCGGCCAGGTCGCCTCTGGTCGTGCTCGTGTACAGGGCCGGTCCGCATGGCCGCGATGGTGGCGGGGATGCTACTGAGTGGGGCGGCGGTGGTGAGCA
>JABBNZ010000024.1:0-36745 GCA_019352035.1 Pseudomonadota bacterium
CCCACACGCTCGCCACCGGCAAGCCGCTGCGCAATTGACGGGCGCGAAGGAGGCAACCTCATGTCCAGACAGATTCAAGAAGCTTATATCGTCGCCGCCACCCGCACGCCGGTCGGCAAGGCCCCGCGGGGCATGCTGCGCCACGTGCGCCCGGATGACATGCTCGTGCACGTCATCAAAGGCGCCCTCGCGCAGGTGCCGGCGATCGAGCCCGGAGAGATCGCGGATGTGGTGGTCGGCTGTGCCTTCCCGGAGGCGGAGCAGGGGCTCAACATGGCGCGGATCGCGGCGCTCCTTGCGGGGCTGCCCGATACGGTGCCCGGCATCACGGTGAACCGCTACTGCTCCTCGGGGTTGAATGCGCTGCAGATCGCCGCCGATCGCATCCGCGTGGGCGAGGCCGATGTCGTGATCGCAGGCGGGGCGGAATCGATGTCGATGGTGCCGATGATGGGCAACAAGGTGGCCCTGAACCCGCAGATCTTCGCCAAGGACGAGAACTACGCCATCGCCTACGGCATGGGCATCACGGCCGAGAAAGTGGCGCGGCAGTGGAAGGTGTCGCGGGAGGATCAGGATGCCTTTGCGCTGCAGTCGCACCAGCGCGCCCTCTCGGCGATCGCCTCCGGGGCGTTCCAGGCCGAGATCTCACCGCTCGAGGTCACCTACCGCAGCGCGGATCTGAAGTCCGACGAAGTGCGCTGCGCGAAGAAGACCCTGCGCCAGGACGAGGGCCCGCGGGCCGACACCTCGCTCGAAGCGCTCGGGAAGTTGCGGACGGTCTTCGATGCCAAGGGCAGCGTCACCGCCGGCAACAGCTCGCAGACCTCCGATGGCGCGGCCGCGGTGGTCCTGGTCTCGGAAGCCATTCTGAAGCGTCATCACTTGAAGCCGCTCGCCCGCTACGTCACCTTCGCGGTCAAGGGCGTTCCGCCTGCGATCATGGGGATCGGCCCGAAGGAGGCCATCCCGGCGGCTCTGCAGCGCGCGGGCATCGGCCGGGATGAGCTCAAGTGGATCGAGCTCAACGAGGCCTTCGCCGCCCAGGCGCTGGCCGTCATTCGCGACGTGGGCCTCGATCCGCGGCTCGTCAACCCGCACGGCGGGGCGATCGCACTCGGCCATCCGCTCGGGGCGACCGGCGCGATCCGCACCGCGACCCTCGTCCACGGCATGCGCACCCAGGGCCTCAAGGGCTACGGCATGATCACCATGTGCATCGGCACCGGCATGGGCGCGGCGGGCATCCTGGAGGTGCTTTAGTATGCAGCGCTGGATCCGGGCTCCTGCCCGGTCCAGCGCGCCTCCGTGTGCCTATCGCACGGTCGTGCCGCTTCATGAGTCGGGGTGGGACTGAGATGACGAACATAACGAAGACGGGACAACACTCATAATGTCAATTCTGCACGTCATCATTCTCGCCATCGTTCAAGGGCTCGCCGAGCTCCTGCCCGTCTCGAGCTCCGCGCACGTGATCGTCGCGGAGGAGTTGATGGGAATGAATCCCGCCGCGCCGGAGATGACGCTCCTGCTCGTCATGCTGCATACCGGAACGATGATCGCGGTGATCGTCTATTTCTGGCAGCGGTGGCGGAATGCCTTCTTCCACTCCGTGCCCGAATTCAAGAATTTCGCCATCGCGCTGATCGCCGCCACGTTCCTCACGGGAGTCGTGGGCGGCGGCATCGTCGAGTTCATCGAAAAGGTGATGATGCGCGGGCAGGAGCACGCCTGGATCGAGCAGCTCTTCAAGCGCCTGGACCTGATCGCGATCGCGCTGGCCATTGCCGGCGTCTTCATCATCGCCGCGGGAATCTTCGAGAACCGCCGGCGCCAGGTCGACGCCCCTCACGAGCTCTCGGGCCGGCAGTATTCCTCGATCGGGGCGATCCAGGGCCTGTGCATTCCCTTCCGCGGCTTTTCCCGCTCGGGCGCGACCATCTCCACGGGTCTTTTTTTCGGTGTCTCGCGCCGCACCGCCGAGGAATTCAGCTTCGCGCTCGCCGTGGTGCTCACGCCCCCCGCGGATGCGCGCGAGATCTGGCGGCTGTACCAGTCGCAGCACCATCAGATCTCCGGAATGCTTCCCGCGGTGATGCCCAGCATCCTCGGTGTGGTGTTCGCATTCCTGGCCGGGCTCCTGGCGCTGAAGTGGCTCAGCCGCTGGCTGGAGACGGGCCGCTGGCATTTCTTCGGTATCTACTGCCTGGCGGCCGCGGCGGCCGTCGGATACCTCTACCACATCGGCTTTTGACCTTGCGCCGGACTCAGTCCTGGTAGTCCTCGTTTCCGGGGGTCGGAACCGGCTTCAGCCTCGCGATCGCCTGTGAGTCCTCGAATCTCAGCGAATAGAAGCCGCCGTGGCTCGAGGTGACCCAGAGGTAGAGGTCACCGTTGCGCCAGACGAAGCGGCTGTGCGCCTTCGACCATGAGAAGTTGATCGGCGGCTTGACACCTTGGAACGCGTTGAGGAGCGAGCCGGGATCGATCTCCTCGGGATTGGGCGGGGCCGGCCCCACGAAGTAGGCGATCTCCCGCGGGCGGTGCGGATCGTGAATGTCGAAGACACGGATGCCCGCCTGGTGGCTCGAGCAGGCGAGGAGCCTTGCGTGGAGCGGATTGTCGAAGGTGCAGTCGTGGAGGCTGTAGCCATAGCCGCCCATCGTGGCGGTGATGTCCCTTTCGGTGCGCGAGCAATTCTTCGGATCGTCCACGCCGAGCATCAGCTGCGCGACGAGCTTCGGTCTTCTGACGTGGCTGATGTCAATGAGCCGCTCGAAGCCGAAGGGCGGAAGTCCCGCGCCGCAGGCGGCGAGGGCGCCCGCGGGATCCCGGCAACCGCCCGACCCGCACTCATCGCCGACGCCCAGGTACGGCTTGCCGTGGATGAAGGCGAGGTCCGGCTGGATGCCGACGTATCCGTTCACCCAGTACAGCGAGCTCACGACTTTGATGACGGGGTGCGGTCGGCGGTCCTGTACCTGACTGACATCGTAGATGACCAGGCCATTGCCCGAGCTGTAGACACCAGGCCGTACCTTCCGACCGACGACTCCGCAGAAAAGAAGCGTGTCGGGCGGATGCCCATCCACCGTGAACTGGTTGAGGGAGATCCGGTGGCAGGCCTGGTGAGCCGCGGCGCTGCCCGCCTCACCGTGGGGAAAGTCCCAGTTGAGAAGCTCCTTCGGATGACTCGGATCGGTGAGGTCTATGGCGACGAGACGGGAATTCGCGAACGAGGTGAGCCAGTAGGTCCGCCCGTCGAAGGCGAAATTGCCGGCGTGCGCCAGCAGATCCGGGTCCGGAAGCTGAACGCTGGCGAGCAGCCGCGGGTGCGCGCAATCGGTCAGGGAATAGAAGGCAACGGCCGGCTGCGGGCCGGATCCCATCCAGCTCTCGGCGGTTCCCAACAGCGCGCGGGCTGCGTTTACCGCTCCATCCTCCCAGTCGTAGAGCGCGGCTGGATCATCGAGGTTGGTGACATACCTGGGATCGCGCTGGTGCGAGACGTCGATCACCTGGATGCCCGGATGCAGCAGCGGCGGCACGCCCTTCTGCCCGGCCTCGTAGCCCTCGGTCGTGACATAGGCGCAGTGGCCATACCACATGAGCTGATGGCCCGCGCCCTGTCCGGCATATTCCCCGACGATCGCGAGATTACAGTTGTAGGGTCGGGTCGAGGCGCCGCTCGCACGCTCCGCTTGGGTGAGCTGACCGTCCACGCCCTTCTCGGTTCGATCTCCGGGCTGGCAGACGGGCGGGGCCACGGGGCCGAGAAAGGGACTCGATGGCGCGGCCGCCGCGGGCTGGCAAGCGGCCCCCAGAGCCGCGGCCAAGAGCACCGAGAACCCGACTCCAAGGCCCAGTCGTCGAAATGCGAGCATGGCGAGACTCCGCGCAGCGATGAGCATGAACTTTTCCGGATAAAGTCACAGCGAGGTCGGCGCCCCGTGATCCGTACCCAGGGCGTTGGCCGCATCGTGTAACACGCGCTCGAGTACCGCAAGGTAGCCGAGAAAGCGCCTGCGGCCCGAGGGCGTGATTCGGCAGACGGTTTGCGGGCGGCCAGGCCCGCTGTCGCGGCTCACCGTG
Source organism: Pseudomonadota bacterium (assembly GCA_019352035.1). Taxonomy (GTDB): domain Bacteria; phylum Pseudomonadota; class Gammaproteobacteria; order Steroidobacterales; family Steroidobacteraceae; genus 13-2-20CM-66-19. The sequence continues at coordinate 4,093 of JABBNZ010000024.1, forward strand.
ATGAGTCTTGCGGCTTGCAGCACCTGCAGATGGCGGCTGAGGTTACCGTCGGTGAGGTCGCAGAGCTCCAGCAGCTCTCCGAAGGCGAGGCCCTTCGAATGAGCGAGGAGCGAGGCGAGAATGCTGAGGCGCGCGCGCTCGTGAATGACTCTCTCGAGCCCTTGGTAGGAGAACCGGTGCGACTCCGGCTCCCTCTTACGAGGACTCATGGGCTTCCCGATAGCCGAGCCACAGCACCGCTGCGACCAGGCTCTGACCGACCCCGAAGGGTACGCCCATCGCCCACGGCGACAGCGCGTACTCGCCGCTTCCGCGGGCCAGCAGAAGCAGTCCGCTCGCGAGATACCACAGTCCCACCGCCAACATGGGACGGGGAAGCAGGCGGCAGGAGGCGAAGACCCCGAGACTGAAAAGGATCTGCCAGAGTCCCGGCAGCATCCACACATCGCCCGCCGAGCCGCGCGCGATCACGACGGTGAGCAGCGAGCCCGCCACGAGGGCGGGGAGAAACTCTTCACCGGCGGATCGAAGCATCGGCAGTGACAGCGTGGGATGGGCACGCCGCGCCCGGGAGATGGTCTCCAGGCTGATGAGCGCCAGCGACACGATGGCCGTACCCACCCAGAGGCTCAGGTACGAAGCGATTTGCTCGCGGGGATCGCTCACCAACGCCGCTTGTGCCGCGGCGGCCATCACCGCCAGTACGCCAGTCGCCGCCAGCGTTGCCGGGCCGTAGCCGCGAAACTGGGTGGCGCGGGCCACTTGACCGCGAATCGCTTCGATCTGGGCCAGTGCCCGGCGGACGTCGCTCATATTCGAATCCCAGGGCTGAGCACGAGGACAAGGCCTGCGCGGCAGGGATCGATCGAGTCTGGCGCGACGGCCCAGGTATTGTCAACGGGGCCTCCGGCGACGTGTAAGATTCCGCAAGCGCAAGAAAGCGGGCGAGAGATGGCAAACGACGACAAGAGCCCTGCGGCCGATCTTTGGTCGAACTGGCTGCTGCACGGGCGGGACGCTGGCGATCCTGAGCTGCGCGAGACGGTGCGCACGCGCGTCGACGGTTACGTCGATCGGCTGTTGGAGGGAGCGCACCTCGCTCCCGGCGAGACGCTCGCGGACATTGGCAGCGGCGAAGGACATGTCGCCTTCCGCGCGATCGAGCGCGTGGGTCCCACGCTTCGGGTCTGCCTCAGCGATGTGTCCGAGCCGATGCTGCGGCACGCCGAGGCCCGTGCGGTCGAGCGCGGCGTGCGCGGACAATGCACGTTCGTGCGCTGCGCCGCCGATCGCCTCGAGGGCATGAATGACGCATCCGCCGATGTGGTCACCACCCGTTCGGTGCTCGCCTACGTTCAGGACAAGACCGCCGCCCTGCGCGAATTTCATCGCATCCTGAAGGCGGGCGGGCGCATCTCGCTCGCCGAGCCGGTCATGCAGGACGATGCGCTCGCGGCGCGGGCCATGAAGGCGGTCATCGATTCGAAGCCGCCGGAAGGGGTGAGTGCGCTCATGGTGCTGCTGCACCGCTGGAAGGCGGCGCAGTACCCGGATACCGAGGAGAAGATCCGCCTGAGCCCGCTCGCCAATTACTCGGAGCGGGACCTGGTGCGCTTCGCCCAGAACGCGGGCTTCCTCGACATCCATCTCGAGCTGCACATCGACATCGTGCCCTCGATCCTGCACAGCTGGGAGGCCTTCATCAACAGCTCCCCGCACCCGCTCGCGCCGCCGCTCAGCGCCATCATGGCCGAGCAGTTCACGCCCGCGGAGCGGGACCTCTTCGAGCGCAGCATGCGGCCGGTGCTCGAGGACCCGAAGTCCGTCTCCACCGACCGCATGTTGTACCTGACCGCCCGCAAGCCGCCCGCCTGAGCATCCGCAGGGCGCTCGACAGGCGCGCATAGGGACTTTCCGCTGGCCCGGTGCGAGGCACCGCTCCAAGCGACGTCAATGTAAGAGAACGATGTGCTCGCCCCCGGCGGGCTGCGGGAGCGGTATTCAACGCTTGCCCCGCCGATCGCCCCGCGCGTGCTGATCAACCTGACGTTCTTCGCGGCCGCATCGCTCGGCACCTGCTGAGCCGTCTGCGCCCCCGCCATCGGCGGTTTCCACTAAGTAGATCCCCCCATGGCTCATGCGTAGCGGTTGCTGGATGCTCCTCCTGGCATGAGTGGGCAACGTTTGGAGGTGTCATGAGTACGCTTGGTATGAAAGTGAAGGTAATCGTGGTCGGCTCGCTGCTGATGGGGTGCGCAGTCGGCTTCGCGCAGGGCATGGGAGGGCAGGGCGCCCCCGCGCAGCGCGGCGGCAGCGCGGCCAGCGGCTCGCGGCTGCAGGATCGGGACCGGCTCTCGACCCACAGCATGGACCGGCTGCAGGATCGGACCCAGGACCGCACGCAGGATCGCCTGCACGATCAGGACCGATTGCGGGATCGGGACAGGGACCAGGACCGGATCTACGGGTCGAACCTCATGAGCGCGGGGGAGCGGGCGCAGTATGAGCAGCGGCTGCATTCCCTTGCGACGGAGCAGGAGCGGGTGCAGTTTCGCATGGAGCACGAGCATGAGATGCAGGTGCGCGCCGAGCAGAAAGGCATGACATTGCGCCCGGCTCCGACCGAGACTCAGGTCCGGGCGCAGGAGCAGCAGCGCCAGCGCGAGCGCGAGCAGATCTACGGGTATTCGATGATGTCGCCCGCGGAAGTGGGACGCTACGAGGAGCGGATGCGCAGCGCACGCACGGAACAGGCGCGCGAGCAGATTCGCTCGGAGCACCGCCAAACGATGGAAGCGCGCGAGCGTGAGCGCGAAGCGGCAGCGCCGCAACAGTAGCAGAGGCGAGTCATGAGCTGCTGCAAGGGTGGGATTCTGGGAATAGCGTTCTGCCTGGCGGCACTGTCGGGGTCCGCGGCGTTGGCCGCGGTCCCCGGGAGCTTGCGCCTCTCGGCCGGCTATCAATACACGAGCGGCGACTATGGGGGCAGCCAGACGATCACGGAGACGTACGTTCCGTTGACCCTGGCCTACCGCTACCAGCGCATGGCGTTGCGTGTCACGGTCCCCTATGTGAGCGTGACCGGTCCAGCCACCATCATCGATGACACCACCGGGGAATTTGCGCCCGGTCCGGGCGGGACTCACAGCGGGCTGGGTGACGTGCTCCTGGGGGCGACGCTCTATGATCTCGTGCACTCCGAGGCGGCCGCCTTTCACCTCGATGTCACGGGAACCGTCAAGCTCGGGACGGCGAAGGCCTCGGAGGGGCTCGGCACGGGGGAGACCGACTACGCGCTGCAGCTCGATGCGCTGAAGGAGTTCGGGCCCGTGGGGCTCTTCGGCACGGGCGGCTACGTCGTGCGCGGCAATCCGGGGATCATCCACCTGCGCGACGTGCCCTTCGGGGAGGTGGGCGCGGACCTGCTGCTGAAGCGGGGCGTTCGAGGCGGTGTCAGCTTCGCCTACCGCACTTCGGCCATCGTCTCCTATGAGGCGGCCCGCGAAGCCTCGGTGTTCGTGGCGTTTGCCGCGCCAGGCGGGCTGATCATCCATCCCTCGGTCTTCAAGGGATTCGGCAACAGCAGCCCCTCGTGGGGCGCAGGCGTGGCGTTCAGCTGGAAGACCGCCTTTGGCAGGTCCTGATCGCCATACGCATAAGTCCAGCTGTCGCGGCGTCGGCCGCCGCGATAGCGTCTCCCGCAGCTTGCCGGAGCAGCCGTGGATACGAGTGTCGTAGCCGAAAAGACCCTGGATGCCGATGGTGCGCCTGACACCGGACCGCAGCAGACGCGCGAGGCGCGCAGGCGCTGGCGGCCGCGCCGTCCGGGCCGGCTCGCGCTCGCGGCAGGCCTGCTCGTCCTTCTCGCAGCCGCCGGGAGCTGGTGGTACCTGAAGCCCGCGGCGCGACTCGCGTATGTCTCGGCCGAGGTGAGCCGGGGCCCGGTCGCGCCATACGTCACGGCGAGCGGGAGCGTCAATCCGGTGGTGACGGTGCAGGTCGGCACGTATGTGTCGGGCATCATTCAGGAGCTCCATTGTGATTTCAACACCCAGGTGAAAGCCGGACAGCTTTGCGCGAAAATCGACCCGAGGCCCTACCAGGTGGTCGTGGATCAGGATACCGCGGCGCTGACACAGGCGAGGGCCCAGCTCCTCAAGGATCAGGCGGGCCTCGTGTATGCGAAGCTCAATTACGAGCGGCAGATGGATCTCCTCGCCCAGCATCTGACCTCGAAGGACGCGGTGGACCTTGCCCGCAGCGCCCATGACCAGGCGCGCGCCCAGATCGGCCTGGATCAGGGCACGATCGCGCAGCGGCAGGCCGCTCTCGATGCGGCGAAGGTGAACCTGGGATATACCAACATCACATCGCCGGTCGACGGCACCGTCGTCTCCCGCAACATCACCCAGGGACAGACGGTCGCCGCCAGCTTCCAGACACCGACGCTCTTCCTGATCGCCGCCGATCTCACACACATGCAGGTCGACGCCAGCGTCAGCGAGTCGGACATAGGGAGCATCAAGACCGGGGACGAGGCGTCATTCACCGTGGAGGCGTTTCCGGCGCACGTGTTCCGGGGCCGGGTCGTGCAGGTGCGACAGTCCCCGCAAACGATCCAGAACGTCGTCACGTACGACGCGGTGATCCAGGCCGACAACCCCGACCTGCTGCTGAAGCCCGGCATGACCGCCGACGTGCGGATCATCACAGCCGAGGCCAAAGATGCGCTCCGCGTTCCGGTCGAGGCGCTGCGATACTGGCCGGAAGCGATGCCAAAGCCGGCGCAGAACCGCTCGGCACGGGCGCAGGTCTGGACGCTTAGAGACGGACGGCCTGTTGCCGTCCCCGTGGTCACCGGCTTGACGGACGACACTCATGCTCAGATCACGCAGGGAGCCCTGTCTGCCGGGGAGACCGTCATCATCGGCGAGCGCTCGACCGCGGATTCATCGGGCCCCTCACGGGCGGCAAGCCGGCCGCGCGCGCCTTTCCTGTAGCGGCCGACACGATGGGTGACATCGTCATCCAGACGCAAGACCTGCGGCGAGTGTACAAAGCCGGCTCGGTCGAGGTGCATGCGCTTGCGGGTGTCACCCTCACGATCCGGCGCGGCGAGCTCGTCGCCATCATGGGAGCCTCGGGCTCCGGCAAGTCGACCCTGATGGCGCTGCTCGGGTGCCTCGATCGGCCGAGCGGCGGGCGGTATCTGCTCGAGGGTGCGGACGTGTCGGCGCTCAGGGAGCCGGAACTTGCGCGCATCCGCAGCGAGCGGCTCGGCTTCGTCTTCCAGAGCTTCAATCTCCTGGCACGCACCAGCGCGCTGGAGAACGTGGCATTGCCGCTCTACTACGACCCGCGCGGCGCCGTCAGCGCCTCGGAGCGCGCGGCGCGCGCGCGCGCCGCACTTGCGCTGGTCGGTCTCGCAGGGCGCGAGCGCAACACTCCGGCGCAGCTCTCAGGCGGTGAGCAGCAGCGCGTCGCGATCGCACGCGCGCTCATCAACTCTCCCGCGGTGGTGCTCGCCGACGAGCCCACCGGCAATCTCGATACACGCAATTCGCATGAGCTCATGGAGATGCTCGTGAGGCTCAACCGGGAACGGGGCGTGACGGTGATCGTCGTCACCCATGAGTCCGACATCGCGGCCTACACCGACCGGCTGGTCACGATGCGGGATGGCGCCGTGATCTCCGATGAGCGCAACCGAGCGCGCGCAGCGGCGAGGAAAGCCGGCGGCCCGGCGCCCGCATCGCCTGGTCCGAGGGCGCAGACCGAGGGGGGCACGGACGGCGCGGACGGCTCGCGCTCCTGGCCGTTCTGGCGGATGATCGTCTCGAGCGCCCTCCAGGCCATCGGCCGCAACAAGATGCGCTCCAGCCTGACCACGCTCGGCGTATTGATTGGCGTGGCCGCGCTCATTGCGATGGTCGCCGTAGGGCAGGGCGCCAACCAGGCCGTCAGCGAGCTCATTCGCAGCTTAGGCACCAACATGCTGATCGTCCTTCCCGGCACGACCACCGCCGGCGGCGTGCACGGAGGGCACGGCAGCGCCTCGAGCCTGACGGTCGCCGACGCCGTCGCGCTGCGGCGCGACGATCCGGCCGTGGCACAGGTGGGCTACATGATCCGGCAGGTCGGTCAGGTGCAGTACCGCAATCAGAATTGGAGCACGGGGCTCTACGGAGTCACCGCGAATTACGACGAGATCACCAACTGGCGGCTCGCGGAAGGCAGGGGAGTCACGCCGGCGGATGTGAGCGCCGCGGCGCTGGTGGCGGTCATCGGCCAGACCGTGTACCGGCAGCTCTTCGCGCCTTACGAGAACCCGATCGGCGCCACGATACTGGTCAAGGGCGTTCCTCTGCGGGTGATCGGGCTGTATCAATCGAAGGGGCAGTCCCCGATGGGACAGGATCAGGACGATCTCGTGACGCTGCCCTTCACCACCGCCGAGCGAAAAGTGCTCGGCGTCGCCGCGCCGAGCCAGGCCGAGGTTCAGGCCACGGGCACTGTCTATCCGCCGCTGCCGAACCCGTTCGGCATGCAGCCGCGGCTCACGGGCTATGTGAATGTCATCTATGTGCAGGCCGCGAGCTCGGTGCTCGTCAGCCGGGCCATCGATCAGGTGACGGCGACTCTGCGCCGCCGGCATGCCATCCACGCCGGACAGGACGACGATTTCAGCGTGCGCAACCTCAGTCAGATCGCCAGTGCCGCCGAGGGCAGCAGCCGCGTGATGGCGCTGCTATTGGCCACCGTGGCGTCGATCTCGCTGCTGGTGGGCGGCATCGGCATCATGAACATTCTGCTGGTGTCCGTAACGGAGCGGACGCGGGAGATCGGATTGCGCATGGCGCTCGGCGCACGGCGCCTGCACGTGCTGCTGCAGTTTCTCGCCGAATCGGTCTTCCTGAGCGCCGCCGGCGGCACGGCCGGGATCCTCACGGGAGTGGCAGTCTCCGAGCTCGTTTCGGCCGTGGCGGGCTGGCCAATCGTGATCTCCTCGCTTGCGATTCTGGGAGGCTTCGTGTTCTCCGCCGCGGTCGGGATCTTCTTCGGCTTCTATCCCGCCAGAAAGGCCGCAGCGCTCAATCCCATCGAAGCGCTGCGGTACGAGTGACCCGAGAGACAGGCCTTCGCGGCCTGTAGCTCACCACCCCGGCAGCATGCGGCCGAGCACGGAATCGCGCTTGATCACCCGGTGGTACAGCGCCGCGCCGACGTGCATCACGATCAAGGCAAGGAGAATCCAGTAGATCACGTCGGCGTGCACATCACCCAGCGTGAAGCCGATGCGGGCCTTGTACGGCACGAGCGCCGGGAACGGTATGATCCCGAAGGCGCGCACGGGAAAGCCGTGTGCGGAGGCGGATGCCCAGCCGGCGAGCGGCATGGCCAGCAGCGCCACGTAGAGCGCAAAGTGGGTCGCACTGGCGATCCATCTCTGCCAGGCAGGAAGCGGCGGCGGCGGCGGCGGGCGGTGAGTCAGGCGCCACAGGATGCGCGCCAGCATCACGAGAATGAGGCCGCTGCCGAGCGCGAGGTGCAAGCGGATGACGAAGACGAAGGGGGTGCCGATACGAATGTGCGGCATCAAGGAGCCGACGATGTACTCGGCCAGCACCAGCAGTACGGTCAGCCAGTGCAGCCCGCGCGCGACGGGGTCATACGATGTGGCCGGTACGGCCCGATCCTCGGCGGCTGCGACGGTGTTCATTCACTCTCCACGATACTTGGCGAGCCGCACTTTGCCCTGCAGAGTGAAAGGCGTCAATGTGCCGGGGGCGCGGTCCGCACCCGAGGCTGCGTGCCACGCTGGCGCTCGCAGCTAGCGCAGCTCGTTCTCGAAAAAGATCAGGGCGACCGCGGCATTGCCCACGCGCTGGCTGAACGAGGCGCCGATATTCCCGTGACCGGCGGCCCGCCGCGTGAGCAGCAGCACCGGAAGGCGGGAGTCCGTCGCGGATTGCAGCGCGGCCGCGAATTTGCGCGACTGCCAGGGCGCGACCCGCGGGTCGTTCACGCCCGTCTCGAGCAGCACGGCCGGGTAGGGCGTGTGCGCTCGCACGTTGTAATAGGGCGAATAGGCGTACAGCGCGCTAAACTGCGCGGCATTCGCCACCGATCCGTACTCGGTCTCGTTGTACCTGCCGTTCGGGAACAGCTGGTGGCGCAGCATGTCGTAGATTCCGACGAAGCTCACCACCGCCCGATACAGCTTGGGATGCTGCGTGAGCGCCGCCCCCATCAGCAGTCCGCCATTGCTGCCGCCGATGATCCCCAGATGCCGCCTCGAGGTCCAGCCGGCCGAGATCAATGCGTGCGAGGCTGCGGCGAAATCGTCGAAGACATTCTGCTTGGCCGTGAGCCGGCCTTCGCGATGCCATGACTCGCCGAACTCATCGCCGCCGCGGATGTTCGCCACTGCGTAGATGCCGCCTCGCTCCAGCCATGCGAGATTCGTACCGATGAACTGGGGTGCGACGGGAATGTCGAAGCCGCCATACGCCGTCAATATCGCCGGATCGTCGGGGCGCTTCAATGTTGACTTCAGCGCGAGCACCGTCACGGGAATGTGCGCGCCGTCCTTGGAGATTGCGGTGAGCCGGAAGGTCCGGATGTTGGCATAGTCCGGATCGGGCGGCCGCACCGCGAACACGGTGTGCAGCGACCCCGACGTCGCGTCATAGAGCCCCCAGCGACTCGGAACCGTCCAGCCGGAATAGGCGACGATCGCATTCGGCGAGCGGGCTTCGGAGGCGATCGCATCGATGCCGATGCCTGACTTCGGCAGCGGCACGCGCCTCACGAACCGTCCATTGCTCGTGTACTGATCGACACGCCAGTCCGGCCCCCAGAGCTTCGTCACCAGGAATCCGCCCTGGATGGGCGAGACTCCGTACATGACCCAGTTCTTCTGCTGCGGAACCAGCGTCGAGACCTTACCGTCCGGGCTGACCGCGACGATTCGGCCGTGATTGCTGCTGCCGGATGCCACGAGCAGCAATCGCCGCCCGTCGAACGCGCCGGCGGTGACGCCTTCGCCGGGTCCGAACACCGGCCGCCAGGCCTGGTGAGTGCGCAGATAGACGCGATAGGGCGTGCCGTCGCCGAACTGCACCAGCGCCGCGGCCTCCCCGCCCTCGGGAGAGGTGAGCAGTTGGTACTCCGCGACCGGCGAGAGGCCCTGCCCGAACTCGGGCCGATCGCTCGCCTGCGGCGTGCCGAGGACGTGGTGGTAGAGCGAGATGCCGAACTGCGAGCCCGGGGGCAGGCGGCCGTACGTCAATCCGCGCTCATTGGCATCCCAGGCGAGCACCGAGCCAGTGGTGCCGCCGCCCGCATCGGTGAGCGCATCCGGCAGGATTTTCCCAGTCTTCACGTTCACGACATGAATCGTGGTCGCTTCGCTGCCGTTGGCCGAGGTGCCGTAGGCCGCGTACCGGCCCGAGGGTGACGGCCAGACCTCCTGGATGGCGACGTGGCCGCCCGAAGGATTGGTGTCGACGAGGACTTGCTGCGGCCCGTGGGGCCAGGCTTGCGCCACGAGCACCGGCTGAGCCTGCGGCGGCCGCTCACGCATGAAGAACAGCGTCCCGTTGACGAGCTGCGGCGCATATTGCTGCGTGCTCGTGATTGCAAGCTGCCGCACGCGTTGCGTGATCGCCGTGGAGTCCTTGAACCGGCCCATCACTTTGTCGGTGTAGGCGTTCTGGGCAGCGATCCAGGCGTGGACCTTGGGGCTCGCGCCATCCTCGAGCCAGCGGTAGGGATCGTGAACCCTGACACCGTGCATGACCGTGACGACATTGTCGCGCGGGGTGGGAGGCACTGAGGCGGCGGCGACGGTGATGAGAAGCGCAGCCGGGATGATTGCCCACCAGCCCCTGGACGCAAGACGCACGTTATCCGGATGTCGCTTCACGAGGATCCTCCCACGGTACTTCGATCAGTATAGGGTCTTTGACGGCGGCTGATCGAAGCGGGCCCACGCCCGGCCGTGCCGCAAGTCGATGGTCAGCACGATCTGCCGCAGGAAGGCGGGGTCGAGCTCGCCATCGAATATCAGGCGTCTCGATGCCGCGCTCACCGGCACCCGGCCGAGACCGATCACATCGAGACCGAGTGGGCGCTGTGCCCGAGGGGGGATCGAAATGGCGAGCTGCCGCTGGGCGTGAGGTGCGAGAAACACCGGCCCGTCGTTGCCGCTATCGACTTCCAACCACAGAGTTCCCGTTCTCGCCCGCACCTCGATGAACGGCACCACCGCGCCGGCCTGATCGCGTGTAATGCGGACCCGGATGGGGCGCATGGCGCGAATGCGGCGGGCGAGGCTGCGGCGACTTTCGATGGTGAGACGATCGTGCGCAAGATCCAGAGTGACGGCCCGGCCCCAGAACGAGGCGAGCCCGAGGATGCCGCCGACCGGGGGCGCCTTGCCGAGCAGTCTCCCCAAATCGAACACCTGCACGTCGCGGTCGACCTGGTAGCCGCCGATTGCGAGCTTCACCGGTCCGCAGCGGGACGAGGTCACCTTGCCGCCTTGGGCCCGGAACTGGGTCACCTTTCCGAAGGGTTTGCAGCCGGCGTGCCGGATCTCCTGCGGCGTGAGGACCGTGGCGCCGGCGCCAGTGTCGAGGATGAAGGGGCTCTCGTGTCCGTTCACGGTCACCTCCACCGTGCGCAGGCCGCTGTTGGGGATGTAGCGGCTCAACTTCAATCGTATCGGCAGCGCCGCGGCGCTGCCGCAGGCGGTGAGAGCGAGAATCGCGGCGCCGAAGGTGCACACCGCAACGCGAGCGGCGCGTGCAGGGGAATGAGAAATGGCGGCAGGCATGGACGCGACCTCATGTGGTTTCTGCGATAAACTTATAATACTATGATCTTCAATGCGTTCTACCGCACAACTCCATCAAATTCCCACACTTTGGCGCCGGCACCGGGTATAAATTGGCCCGGGGGACGATCCTAAGTAACCAGAACATCCGGATCTGCGCATTTCATTGACCGTGCCGAACAAGCCGCTCAGCCTGGCCGCTTCTCTCGCCCAAACCCAGCGCGGGAGGCTGCGGCGTTTCTTCTCCGTCCGGGTGCGCAACCCGGCGGACATCGCCGATCTGACTCAAGAGGTGTTCCTGCGCATGCTGAGGATCCCCGACAGGGATGCCATCCGTTCCCCCGAGGCCTATCTCTTCACGGTTGCCTTGCACGTCGCTCAACAGCACGCGATGCAGGACTCGGCCATTGCGCCCTCGGAGCAGGTCGATGAGCTGCTGGCGCAGCTGCCCGCCTCGCCCGATGCCGACCCGCTCCTGCAGGCCCACGGGGAGCAATGCCTCGAGGCGTTCACTCGCGCCCTGGAGCGGCTGTCCCCCAAGGTCCGCGCCACGTTCGTGCTCCATCGCCAATACGGCATGACGCTGAAGGAAATCAGCCGCGAGCTGCGCATCTCCTTCCCGATGGCGAAGAAGTACCTGGCGAAGGCGCTGCAGAAGATCCACCAGCACCTGGAAGCGGCGGAGTAGAGGACCGTGAGACCTCAGAACGGCAAAAGGTATGCCCCGGAAGTCTATGAGCGGGCCTGCGAGTGGTTCGTCGAGTTCCGCACCGCCCCGGCGGACGAGCAGGCTCGTCACGAATTTTACGGCTGGCTGCAGCAGGCTCCGTCGCACATGGCGGCTTATCTGGACGTGGCCTCGCGATGGAAGTGGGCGGACGCGCTGGATGTGAGCGCGCGCTTTCCCAAGGAAGCGCTCATCGCCCAGGCGAAGGATTCCGACAACCTGGTGGCTTATCCGGGAGCGCAGGGCTCGGGCAAGCCAAGGCCGCGGCAGAGTCGCGGCTCGTGGCTGCGCCCGCCGGTGAGATGGGCGCTGGCCGGCGGCGCGGCGGCGCTGATCGCGGCGGTGCTCGTTACCGCCTGGCTTCGGACCGGTCCCACTTATTATTCCACCGGCATCGGGCAGAAGCGCGTGATCACGCTGGCCGATGGCTCGACGATCCATCTGAACGCGCGCTCGCGGATCAGGGTGCGATACACCAAGACCCGGCGGGAGATCGATCTACTCCGGGGCCAGGCGCTGTTCGTCGATACCTACGAGCCGAACCGCCCGTTCATCGTTCGCAGCCGCGCGACGGTCGTGCGGGCGATCGGTACTCAGTTCGACGTCAACCTGCTCCACGCGGAGACCATCGTCACGGTCATTCAGGGAAAAGTTGCTGTGGCGCAACAGCAGCATGCGTTCCGAATTGCATCCCGAGGTCCGCAGCCGCCGTCCCTCCAGGCGGCGTCCAATGACTCCCTGGTCTACCTGAGCGCGGGTCAGCAGCTCACGGTCACTCCCACCTGGCACATGCAGCCCGTGCGCGCCAATGTGACCGATACCATCGCCTGGACTCACCGCCAGCTCATCTTCTCCTCGACGGCATTGCGCGACGTCGTGCAGGAATTCAACCGGTATAACGACCGGCCGCTCATCATTGCATCCCCCTCCCTGGACACCTTCAGGATCGATGGCGTGTTCGCCTCGACGGATCCCAGGTCGCTGATCGCTTTCCTGCGGCAGTCTCCCGGAATCAAGGTGACGGATACCGGCGGGGAAGTGGTCATCTCCCGCCAGTAGCGACTGAGACTTCTTCGAGGGGGTGGGGTATAAAACCTCGCGCCCGATGTTCTCTATACGCAACAAGTCCATCTTCGCGGACCACCTCGCGAGGATGCTGGTACATTGGTCACTAGAACTCAAAGGGGAAGGGTCATGCGAGCCACTTTAGTTGCCGCCGCAGTGGGTCTGGCATTGCTTGGGGTCTCTGTCGGCGCCGAGGCGCAATCGGTAGGCGACCGGGTCCACACTCATATTCCCCCGGAACCCCTCGGCCCGGCGCTGAGGAGCCTGGCGCAGCAGTTCGGCTTGCAGATCGTCTATCCCTCGAAGGACATCGCGGCCCTTCGGACCCCGGGCGTGACCGGCAGCTTCACGCTGAAGCAGGCGCTCGAGCACGCCTTGGCCGGCACCGGCCTGACGTACCGGTACGTCGACCTTCACACGATCACCGTTCTGCCGATTGCCCAGGCCGCGGCGATCACCAATGACCCTCGAAACGGCGCGCTGGAGCGCTTGGCACTGGTGACGGAGAGACCTGCCCAGCAGGCAACCGACCCCTCGTCGTCCACCGACAGTTCGGCGGCTGCGCCACCACAGGACCGGCCTCAAGCCGCGGGCGCCCCCGAGGGCACCAGCTCGAGCGCATCGGCGCCGGGTGCGGCCATGCCGGCACTGCAGGAAGTGGTGGTCACCGGTACCTCCATCAGAGGGGGCCAGGTCAAGCTCGCGGTGCCGCTGCAGGTGCTGAGCTCGCGGGACATCGCCCGCACCGGTGCGACCAACGTGCCGCAGCTGCTGCAGGAGGTCAGCGCGGCGAGCAGCTTCGGCAGTACGACCACGGCGCAGGCGACAGGCTTCCTGACCGCGGGCATCTCGACGGTCTCCCTGCACGGCCTGGGAAGCGCCCGAACCCTGGTGCTCGTCAACGGGCTGCGCATGCCGGTTTACGGCGGCGGCTCGGCGGGCGTGGCGGGCGACTCGGTCGACATCAACTCCATTCCGATCGAGGCCATCCAGCGGGTCGAGGTTCTGGAGAACGGCGACTCGGCGATCTACGGCAGCAACGCCATCGGCGGTGTCATCAATTTCATCCTGAAGTCCGATTTTCAGGGCCTGAGTGCGACCGCGACCGCGGGCACACCGACCCAGGCGGGCGGCGGGACCACGGAAACCGCCTCCGTGTACGCGGGCATCGGCTCCTTGGAGCAGGACCGCTACAACGTCGGCATCGGCCTCGAGTTCGATCACATGTCGCCGATCATGGGCGCCTCGCGCCCCTTCGCCACCCGCTACAGTCCCGGCTACGGCAATGACGTCACCTCGGCTCTGGCATTTCCGGCGAATGTCGTAGTTCCCCCGAACCCCGTTCATCCGCACGGCGCTCTCATCAGCCCGGCGGCGGGCAACTGCACGCCGACTTCCCTCAACAGCAAGTACTACCCCACCCAGTGCCGCTTCGACAACTCACCGTACGATTCGCTCCAGCCCGATCAGAAGCGCTATAACGTCTATCTCAACGGCGCCTTCCGCCTGACGGACTCGAGCCAGCTCTACGGCAACGCGCTCTTCTCCCAGGTGAAGACGACGACTTACGTGCAGCCGGTCCCCCTGGGCTTCTTCAATCCGGTGCTGCCGTCGAACCCCTACGTGGCGTATCTGGCCAACCTGCTGGCCACGCAGTATCCCGGCTACAGCAACCCGAACGCGAAGCCCGGACAGGGCGCATTTCTGCTGGGGCCGAGCAGCCCCTATTATCCGACGGCCTGGGCCGCCGCCAACGGACTCGCGGGCCAGCCTCTGAACCTGGTCTATCGCGATTTCGCAAATGGCATCCGCCAGACGGTGGACACGGCCAACACGGCGCGCGTGGTGGGCGGAGTCAAGGGCGAAGCGGCCGGCTGGGCCTATAACGGCTCGGTGCTCTACAGCTCGGTCAACATCAAGGAGAACCTGGAGGCCGGATTCCCGCTGCTCTCGAAGATGATGCCGCTGCTCGACTCCGGCATCATCAATCCCTTCGGCCCCACGGCGGATCCGAGCGCGGCGAGTGCTGCGAGCGCGGCCGAGTTCTACGGCCAGGACTTCTCGAGCAAGACCTCGCTCTCGGCCCTCGATGGCAGCGTCAGCCGAGTGCTGACCCACCTGCCGGGCGGCCCCCTGAGCATGGCGGCCGGCGCGGAAGTGCGCCGCGACACGTATGAGTACTCGCCCGCGCTCGCCATCCAGACCGGGGATATCGGCGGCATGGGCGGCAATCAGCTGCCGGAGTCGGCCTCGCGCACCGCGGAGGCGGCATACCTCGAGTTCAACGGCTATATCCTCAAGTCCCTGGAGGCGGACGCGGCCGTGCGCTACGACCACTATCAGATGGTCGGCGGCACGGTGAATCCGCAATTCTCGCTGCGGTGGCAGCCCTGGCACTGGTTCCAGCTGCGCGGCTCGGCAGGGACGGGCTTCCGTGCGCCGTCGCTGACCGACCTCTACGCATCCAATGCGACCAGCGTCACGTCCAACGGCACGCGCGATCCCATCCAGTGCCCGACATTCAGCGCCAGCAATCCCTCCTGCAGCTTCCAGTTCACGACCATCACCGGCGGCAACCGCAACCTCAAGCCGGAAAAGTCCCGCCAGTTCACCCTGGGTGTCGTGCTCGAGCCGGTGCGCAACCTTAGGCTCGGCCTCGACTCCTTCTGGGTCTATCTGCGTGATGCGATCACGGTCGGTGGCTTGTCCTATTCGTACATCCTGCAGAATGCGCAGAACGCCACCCAGTACGCGAGCTACATCACGCGCGATGCACAGGGCAACATCGTCTCCATCAATCAGGAGAACGCCAACCTCTTCAAGCAATACGTCAGCGGCATGGATGTCGACCTGTCGTACAGATTCCGGGTCGGGCCCGGGCACATCTTCCTGCGGGGCAACGGCACGTACTACTACAAATTCGCCAGCCAGAATGCCAATGGCACCTGGACCGACGACATCAATGTCGGATTGCCGCAGGTCGGTGGAGTCGTCGTGCGGTGGCGTCACAACCTGACGATCGGGTATACCACCGAATCCTGGGAAGTCTCGGCGACGCAGCGCTACCAGGAGCCCTATTACGATGTCCCGTCCGACATCACCAATGTGCCGCGAACCGTCTCGGCGTACGACACGTTCGATGCGCAGGCGTCGTATCTGGGCCTGAGGCACTTCGACTTCACGCTGGGCGTGATCAATGCCTTCAACCAGAACCCGCCCTATGCGAACTACGCCTCGTCCGCCAACAACTTCATCGGCGGGTATGATCTGACCTACGGCGACCCGCGCGGCCGCTACGTGTATGCGACGATCCAGTACAACCTGCATTGATCGCGGGGTGTAGGACGAGAGGCTCTCCCCCGATGGCCGGCGTGGAGTGCGATTGAGGCCTTAGGCTTAAGGGGAGCGCAGATGAGAGGACTTGCACCATGGGCGGCGGCCGCCGCGATCGCCGGCGCCGCCGCCGCACCGGCCTTCGCGGGCGGGGCGCCGGATTTCGCGGCGCTCAGCCGCATCGCCGCGGTGTCGGGCTATGAGCAGCCGCTCTCGGCCGCGATCGCGCAGCAGCTGCGCGAGCAGGGGCTCAACCCGCGCACTGACAACATGTACGACGTGCTGGTGACGGTGGGCCATGGGGAACCGCACCGGCTCATCGCCGCGGCCATCGATCAGCCCGGGTACGTCGTGAGCGGCATCGCTGCGCGGGGCTACTTGCGTGTGCAGCGTCTGCCGCAGCGGGAGCCGAATCCCGTATTCGACACACTGCAATTTGCTCAGCCCGTGCACGTCGTTACGCCCAATGGGCTCCTGAACGGCGGCTTCGCCGGCCTCAGCATCCATCTGGCGCCGGATCACCTGAATCCACCGTCGATGACGACGGTCGGCAACCTCTATGTGGATATCGGCGCGACTTCGGCCGCGGAGGCGCGCGCCGCCGGCGCCGATAACCTCGAGCCGGTGGAGCTCGCCCAGCCGCCGATCACCGTGGGCGCCGACGACGAGGCGGGCGCCTCGGCGGGCGATCGCTTCGGTTGGGAGGCGCTGCTCGAGGCAGCGCAGGGACTGGCGCACGCCCACGCGCACGGCACCACGACGATCGCATTCGTCACGCAGCAGTGGCTGGGGGGCCGTGGCCTGCAGCGGGTACTGACGGAGATGCCGGCCGGCGAAATGGTTTTCGTCGGCCGGGTCTTTCCGCAAGCGCCCGGCAACGACGGGAAGACTGCAAGCCCGCGGCCGGGCGAAGGCGTCGTGATTGGGACAACGAGCACGCCGCCGGGAGCCGACGGCCTGCCCGATGAACTCATGACCGTCGCGCGAACTCACCACATCGCAGCGCAAACGGTAGCGGCCCGGCCGCCCTTCATCTTCGGCTTCGGGCCGAAGACGCCGCTGCCGCAGAGGCTGGCGGTCGTCGGGGTACCTACCCTCTATCCGGTCACACCGGCAGAGACTTTCTCCCGCTCGGACCTGCGCAAGCTGACACGGGTGCTCGAGGACTACCTGCGCGAGCCGGTGACACGCATGAGCGCCGCGCACGATCCGTTCGATGCGGCGCGAGTTCCTGGGCCCGGCATGACGCAGACGGTTCTCGACCAGGCACGAGCACCCGATAAGGACGTGCTGAAGACACTCGAGACCATGACCACCGCGTATGGCGCGAGCGAGCACGAGCAGGGCGCCCGCGCCGCCATTCTCGAGCGCCTGCCGGCCTGGGCCCGTCGGCGGGCTCATGTCGATCCGGCCGGCAACCTCGTACTGCACATCGGTCACGCGGTGCCCGGCGTACATACGCCGACGATCTTGTTCGACGCACATATGGACGAGATCGGCTATCAGGTCACGGACATCAAGCCCGACGGCGATCTCGTCGTGCGCGAGCTGGGCGGCTTCTATGGCCGCTATTATCTCGGCCACGCCATGCTCGTTCACCTGCCCGACGGGCGCAGCATCGGCGCGGCGCTCGGCTTGCCAGCGGGTTGGGATCGGCCGGGCTTCAAGTGGCCGCGGGCGATGAGCACGCTGAACGAGTCGGCCGACGCCTACGTCGGCACCGACTCGCGGGCGGCAACCGAGGCGCTCGGTATTCACGTGGGCGACTTCCTCACCATGCCGAAGACCTATCGGCCGCTCCTGGGCTCGCACTTCGAGATCCGCAGCATCGATGACCGGGCGGGCGATACGGCCTTGATCGAGGCGGTGCGCGCGCTGGGACCTGACTTTGCGCGCCAGCATCCCGGCCGGCAGTTGACGTTCCTCTGGGCGACGCGCGAGGAGCTGGGCCTGGAGGGAGCCGCGGCCTACGCCGCCCGGGTGGCCAAGCTCGGAAGGGAGCCGGATGTCGTCTTTGCCGTCGATATGTTCGTCAGCAGCCAGTCTCCGCTCGAGACCGGGCGCTATGGCGATCAGCCGCTCGGGGAAGGCTTCGTGGTGCGCGCGGTCGACGTGTCACACGTGGATTCGCCCGCCGATGTGGCGCGCGTCGTGGCCCTGGCTAGAGCGCATCAAATTCCGGTGCAGTACGGCGTGACCGGCGGCGGCAACGATTCGGCGGTGTACACGCGCTACGGCGCCAACGCCATCGCGCTTGGCTGGCCGACGAAATACTCGCATTCGCCGGCCGAGCAGTCCGACACGAAGGATGTCTACGGGCTGAGCCGCATCTGCACCGTCCTCGCGAAGGACTGGTAGCTCGATTCCTTCAGGTGGATTTGACGGCCGGGCGCGCCGGGCCGGCGGGATGCGTGGCGGCCGGGCGGTGCGGATGCGTCCCGGCCTTGGAACGCTGCGACGCATATTGCGCCATGATCTTGCGCAACTCGGTCGAGGTGAGGGGGAGGTGCGTCTTGCCGTTCCAGGCGGAGCCCGTGGGCAGCCGGTTCTGCACGAGCGTGGCCGTGAGTCCCTCGCCGGCGAGATGGCTTCCGGAGACCGGCAGCGGAACGATCCCGGGGTCGGCGAGCAGCGCGCTGACGTGCGACCAGCGGATCCTCTGGTGCGCCCGCGCCAGGTCGTGAATGAGGTTGTTGGTCAACACCTTGCCGAGGAGGGTGACCGCTTCGGTCGTCCACGGCCGCTTGTCGTCCTGAAGCGGCCCATAGGCCTGCATGTAGAGGCGCCCGCGCCTCCAGCCGAAGAGATAGGGCTGATTGACGATGCGGACCGGCGTGCCGTTCGGCACCATCGCAAAAACCTGCCTGATGTCCTCCGGGTACAGGTGCACACAGCCGTGGCTCACGCGACGGCCCACACCTGCCGGCTTGTCCGTGCCGTGGATCAGGTAGCCGGGCCACCCGAGGTGCAGCGCGAAGTTGCCTAGCGGATTGGTCGGTCCCGCGCCCACGAGCTTCGGCAGCGGCTCCCCCTCCTTGGCGTGCTCGGCGAGAATCGAGCGCGGCACCTCCCACACCGGATGCGCCTCGTGCCAGATGACCCGCGTCACACCGGTCGGCGTGGGCCAGCCGAGTCTGCCGATGCCGACCGGATGTGTGATGACGACCTGAGGCTTGCCCGGTGCATGCGGCGGAAAATAGAAGAGCCGCATGGCGGCCAGGTTGACCACAATGCCGACGTGCGGCGCATCCGGAAGAACGAACTCCGTCGGCACGATCACCCGCGTGCCGACCGGAGCGAGCCACGGATCGACTTTGGGATTGGCGCGCTGAATCGCGTCATTGCCGACATCGAACATGCGCGCAATGTCGGAGAGCACCTGATGCGGCTTCAGGCGCACCATCTGCGCCCTGCCGATCACCGTCTGGTCGGGCTTGAGCACGAAGCGCTCGGTCTGCAGCGGCGGCGGCAAATCCTCCGGGCTCGCGGCGACGGCAGTCGGCGCGGCCGCCGCTATCGCGCGCGGCATCGAGGTGGAAAGACTCAGTGCGGAGACTGACAGGCCGACCGCCAGAGCGGTCCACGAATTGCCGGTTTTCACGTTGCACCATTTTAACGTCTTCCCCTCTCTCGAGGGAGGGGATTTCCAGGTGTTGACGAGGCTCCACTCAAACGCCGTCCGACACAGTCCCGTGGGCGGGCGAACCACGGAGGGACCACAGCACCGCCTGCGCTTGCGGGCCGGGAATGCAAGGGACAGGCGCGACACTTGATCCGCTCAGCTCGAATCAGCGGATCTTCATGCCGATCCGGCTCCAGACCGGGCCGCCGCGGCGATGGACGTCCCAGTTGAACCAGATATAAGTCGCCTTTCCGATGAGCTCCCGGTCGCTGACGAACCCCCAGAAGCGCCCGTCATCGCTGTTGTCGCGATTGTCTCCGATCATGAGATAGTCGGCCCGCGGTACTCTCGTGTCGAAGAGCCGAGGCTCGACCAACGCGATCGCCTCGGGCGGAGCGTGCCCGTCGCACACGTATCCGCGCGCATCGCTCCTCTTGCAGCTGGGCAGCGGATCGGCGGTGACTTCGAGCGGTACCGGGCAGAGCAGCGCCTGATGCGTGTGGGCGCCCAGGCGCTCCGTGGCAAGCTGCATGTTTTCGTAGCAACCGTTCTGGAAGGTGCCCGTGACCGTGAACGGTACCGCCTTGCCGTTGATGGTCAAACGGTCGTCACGCACGATCACGTGATCGCCGGGAAGGCCGACCGCCCGCTTGATCCAAGCCTGGGCGGGCTTCATGGGCGGATGGAACACCACTACGTCGCCGTGCCGCGGTTCCCCCGTATCGAGGATCTTCGTGTGGGTGACCGGGAGCCTCAGGCCGTAGGCGAACTTCTCCACGAGGATGAAATCCCCGTCGCGCAGCGTCGGCATCATGGAATCGGATGGAATGCGAAAGGGCTCGAACACGAAGGCCCGCAGCATCAGCACCGCCAGCACCACCGGGAAGAAGCTGCGGGCATAGTCGACGGTGTGCGGCTCAGGGACCAGCGCCGGGCTCTTCCCGGCCGCTTTGCCCGCGGCCGTGCGCCTGCGCGCCAACAGCAGCGCGTCCGCGGCCCACACCAATCCCGTGACCGCCGAGACGACAGCGAGCACGGCGCTGAAATTGAGCTGCCCGGCCACGAGCAGCCGCACCACCGCCGCCCCGATCAGGATCGGAAGTACCCCATATGCGAGCGCGAGAGCCGAGGGATCGGCCGCCGGTCTCGGGGCTGCCGCCAACTGGCGCTTGGGCCGCAGCAGCCAGTCATCGATCACGCAGACGAGGCCCACGGGCACCGCGAGCCACGAGAGAGCCCGCACGGCTTGCATGATTACGGGCGGCATTACGAGCTCGCGGGCCGACTGCGCCGGGCCAAGACCGGCATTTCCCTACAGCGGCGGGACGCTGCCAGTTCTACTGGCAAGTCCCGCTGCTCACCGGGCACGCCGGATACGGGGGCTGCTTCGGGAACGCCGGCGTCCAGGGCGGCGGCGGCGGTACGGCCACCGGATGGCGCGCGATCTGCTTCAGCAGCACGTGAACCGCGGTCTCGATCTGCGTGTCCCGATGCTCTCGAGCCAGGAGCCCGGGATTCACATGCACCGCAATGGAGGGCACGACACCGATGTTCTCCACGACCCATTCCGAGTTCGTGCCGTACATCGCGATCTCGGAGACGACCTGCTGGCCGCCATCGAGGAGCGTGAAGGGCGCGTAGAGCCCGCGCACGCCCGCCCAGGTCCGCGAGCCGATGGTGGGACCCAAGTGGTACTTCTGGAAGCGGTACGCGAAGATATCCCCATCCGAGGCGGAGCCGTGATTGATCAGCGCCGCCAGGTGGCCGATGTAGGCATCGGTCGGGCTCTGCGAAGCGATGCCGCTTCGCTTGACCCAGGCGGCCGCCATCTTCTTGGTGAGCTGATCGAACAGATAGGTGTCGATGAACCCGCCGAGATTCCAGCGGTCATCGATGATCATCCCGGGCTTGGTGATCTGGCCGTAGTACTGGCGCACGAACTCGTGCAGGCCCGTCGCCTCCATGTCGTCCAGATAGACGTAGCCGATCCTGCCGCCGGAAAGCTTGTCGACCTCGCGCCGGTTGTCATTGATCCAGTGCAGCAGGTGCAGCTTGCCGCTGTTGACGACGGGCTTCACCAACAGGGTCCACGGCTTGCCGGCAGGCGTTGCCGCAACGCTCAACGTGATGGTCTGTCCCAGCGTCCCCTGCAACAGTGAATAGGGATTGGTCGGCGCCTTCAGCGGCTTGCCGTTGATCGCCAGCACGTAGTCGCCCGGCTTCACCTTCAGTCCGGGCTGCGCGAGCGGCGCGTAGTAGCCCGGCACGGTGTTGTCGCCGTGGAAGATGCGCTTGAGGTAGTAGCGCCCCGCGCCGGCATTCAGCGCGAACTGCACGCCGAGGCCGGCTGTCGGCTGCGGCGGGCTCTTCCAGCCCATCTCGCCGCCGAAGATGTACATGTGGCTCTCGCTCAGAGATCCCATCATGTTGCCGATGACGTAGTTGAGATCCTCCCGATCCTGCACCAGCGGCAGCAGCGCCTGATAGCGCTGGCCGAGCCCGGCCCATCTCTGCTGGATGAGCTCGGGGTTGACGAAATAGTCGCGAACGTTGCGCCAGGCCTCGTTGAAGATCTCGTTCCACTCGCTGCGCGGGTCCACCTGCATCTGCATGTGCGAGGTGTCCAACGCCTTGGCCTTCGCCTGCGTGGCGAATACCGCCGGACGCAGCATCCATTTGCCTTGCTGCTCGTAGAGGAGCGTCGAGCCGTCGGCGGAGAGCGCGAAGGGCGAGGTGACGCCCTGAGCCAGGGTGTGCTCCTTGCGCTTCTTGAGATCGAACGCCTGGAGGGTCGGTACTTCCCCGGGGACCCCGCCGCCCAGAACCGGGATCGGCATGGTGGAGTAGTACACCACGTGCTTGAATTCGGCGATCCCCGTGATGTTCGCCGCAGGAACCGGCACCTGCACCGCGCGGTCGATCAGGCCCGCGAAATCGATCTTGACCGGCGGCGCCTTACCGTTGCCCTCGTCTTTGGCATTGGCTTTCGCGTTGCCCTTGTCCTTGCCCTGGTGTTTGCCCTTATGTTTGCTCTGGCCGTGCTTCGACTTGTGTGGCGCGGCGGGCTGCTGCGTGCGCGGCGCGAACGGGGAGGGCGTGGTCGCCTGCAGAGTGGCTACGTACAGGCCATCTGGGACTACGCCGGAAGCCCCGTCGCCGTAGGAGGATATCGCCGGGTTGACGAGGCGCGCCGACGAGAAGAACAGGTACTTGCCGTCGTGCGAGAAGAATGGATTGCGATCGTCGAAATTGCCGTGGCTGACCTGATGCAGATCACCACCGTGGATCCCGTAGATGAAGAGGGCGTGCAGGCTGTTCGCCAGGCCCTTGGAGAAGGTCAGCCAGCGGCTGTCCGGGGAGAACGCCACATCCTGGAAGATGTTGACGGGTGCCGAAGCCGGGGAAATGATCGTGGTCACGAGCTTTTGCGCACCCGTCTTCACGTTCATCAGCCACAGCTGCTGATTGGAATTGGTGTATGTCACCCAGTGCCCGTTGGGGCTCCAGAGCAGGGGTCCCATGTAAGTCACGTCGTCGCCGCGCGTCAGCGCACGGGGCGTCCCGTTGCCGTCGGCGGCCCGCAGCATGACCTGGCTCTCGCGCCCGTCATCACGGATGTATGCGATCCACTTGCCGTTCGGCGACCAGGCCGGATCCTTGTCGTTGCTCGCGATGCGGGTGCTCAGGTCCGTGGTGTGACCGTACTTCACCGGGACGGTGAACAGTGCGCCACGCGCACTGAACACGGCCAGCTTGCCGTCCGGCGCCACGTTCGCGCTGCGGATCATCTTTGCCGCCGAGTACTCGTACGGCAGCGTGCGCGCGCCGGTGAGCGGGACGGTGACAGGTACCTCCGCCACCTTGTGCGTCGCGAACGAGTACACATAAAGCTTGCCGCCATCGGAAATGGCGATCCCGGTGTTCCCGGCGCTCGGCCAGTCGACGTCGTAAGCCGGGAAGTGCGTCACCTGCTGGAGGGCGCCCGTCTTGACGTTCTTCGACCAGATATTGAGCACGCCACTGGCGCCGCGGTCCGAAGCGAAATACACCGTGTCACCAACCCACATCGGGAAGGTGTCCTCGCCCTTCCAGTGGGTCACCTGGGTACTGGCACCCGTGGCCAGATCGTAGGTGAAGATATTGGCCGCCTGGCCGCCGTAATAGTCCTTGCGGTGGAAGACCCGCAGGACCCGCGACAACTTGTCATAGGCGACCATGGTGCCGCTGCCGTTGAGCGCCAGCGGACCCGTCCAGGGCATCGGCAGCGGGGAGGGCAGGCCGCCCGTGATCGGCACTTCGAAAGCGCGCTCGATCTGCGGATTGAAGCTCTCGCGCCGCGAGAGAAAAAGCACATCGCGGCTGTCGGGCGTCCATCCGACGACGACGTTGTCGGGCGCGGTGATGATGGCTCCCTTGTGGGGTACATTCACTGACCGCCACGTCAGCCGCTTGACGGGACCGCCGTCTATCGACACTACATAAACGTCGGTATTGCCGCGGTACCAGCCGGTGAAGGCGACCCATCGGCCATCGGGCGATACGAGGGGATGCGAGTCATAGCCGGAGTCCGAGGTCAGGCGCACGGCCTCGCCACCAGTTACCGAGTCTTTCCAGACTGCGCCGCCGGCTTCGAAGACCACGGTATTCCCGTGAATGCTGGGATAGCGGATCAGCGCCTGGACCGGTCCGGAGACC
Organism: Pseudomonadota bacterium; assembly: GCA_019352035.1. GTDB lineage: Bacteria > Pseudomonadota > Gammaproteobacteria > Steroidobacterales > Steroidobacteraceae > 13-2-20CM-66-19. The sequence continues at coordinate 28,375 of JABBNZ010000024.1, forward strand.
GCCTGCGCCAGGGCCTCGTGCGGCAGCAGGGCGAGCGACAGCACGGCGCCAAGCGCGCCGGCAAGAGCTTTGAGCTTCATTTAGCCTTCCTCGGCAGCGGACCCCAGACGAGCAACGGCCCCCCGGTACCGGGTCACGCTGATTGCATTTGATTCAAACCGCGCATTTTGCGCGCGCACGTGCGCAGCCGCAAGCAGGACGATGCATGTGCCGGCGGAAGAGGCCGCGAGCGCGATAGAGCGCAATGTCGTGTTGGGCCATGGGCGTGCTTGGCACCCATGGCGCCGATGGCGCTCCAAACAATACGAGTTTGAGCCCCGCGGAACCTGGAAGGCGATCAGCACCGGGCGGCGGAACCGGAGCGCCCGGTACTGCTGTCATCATATGCGTATGCCGGGATGCTGCGCGGGCCCTGGCCCCGGCCTGGATGCGGGCGCGGATGCGGGTGCGGGTGCGGATGATTGCGCACGCTGGACCGACGGCGCGGGAACGATCTCGATGACGCGCGCCGGTAACAGCACGCGCCGCACGATAAGCGGCTGGATCATGCGCGTCTCGAGCGCCAGCGCCAGCCCCGATATCGGTATCACCATCGGCTCGCTCAATATGACGCGCATCGATGGCGGGGGCGCCATGAGCGGCTGCTCGAGCGCCGCCTCCATGCGAGCCATCTGGCCCATCTCCCGGCCGATCTGCATCTGCAGCCGGCTCATCCGGGCGAGCACCCAGACCGGCGTCGGCGCCCGTGCGCCCCGGGTCTCGAACACCCGGAAGGCGGCCGTGCCGCCCGGTCCCCGCCAGCTCCAGGTGCGCACCCGCACCATTCCCGCAGGGGTGCGCGTCACCTGCACGGTCTCGCGCACCGGAATCATGTGCCCGTCGAAGTGCACCCGGAGCGGTGTCGATGCCCACGCCAGCACCGGCAGCAGCAGGCCCGCAAGGGCCATGACCAGGACCTTCTTGTGCATGTTGAGCTCCTTGACTCGACCGTCCGCTCCGCGGCGGACTACTGCCCTCAGACCGCCAGATGCGGCGCGAGTTTCCTTGCGAAGTGCGTGCGCTCGATCTTGCCTTGCCGACGGGCGCCGGGGACACGAGAACAGGCGCGACCGGTCGAGCGCTCGACCCGCGCCCAGCGCGGTGCCACCGTGGCGCTCTCGCCCCGATCTCGGCTCGGCACTGTCGCGCAGCCGGCAAGCGCAAGCACGATGAGCGGCGGGGCGAGCCGCAGCAAAAGCTTCAGAATCTCTTGTAGAAGCCCACCGAGGCGCCGTGCGGCAGAATTTCCACCAACAGCGGTATCTTGCGCTGCGTCGCCCAGTAGCCGAAGGCCGTTCCGAGGAGCCAGCCGGCGAGCACATCGGACTGCCAGTGCCCCTGGCTCTTCATGCGCCCGTACGCGTCCCAGGCCGGCAGCAGCTCGGCCGCCCATATCCAGGGATACTTGTGGCGATAATCGAGAATGAAGGGTGTGACGAAGCTCGCCTGCAGCGTGACCTCGCCGCTCGGGAAGCTTTGATCGCGTCCCCGGAACCAGGCATTCGGCCCCTGCCCCTGGAACGGGCGCGCACGGCGGAAGGCGAACTTCAATACCTGGGCGCTGAGCCCGGCAAACACCGACGCGTCCGCCGCCTGCCAAAACACGTGCCCGAGCCCCTTGTGATTGCCCAGGAAGAGCGCGCCGGCCGCCTCGAAGGCCACGGTGCCGTATTCCAGGCCAAGCTGGTTGGACCGGGACATGAAGCCGTTGTTGTCTCCCTTCTTCAGCCTGTAGTCGATGCCGAACGGGCCGTGACCGGGCCCTTCGTGGATCCTCATCGCGGCGAGAAGACCCACGAGCCCGGCGGCAGGCAGCACCCAGGGCCGCTGCCACAACGAGGGGTCGCGCAGGCGCAACTTCAGCGCACCGGGCTTGGACGGCGCCTTCGTTGCAGTCGATGACCCGGTGAGCGCCGGCGGACCCAGGTTGAGCGCCGCGCCGTCCGCCCGAACGATGGGTGGCAAGAGCACCAGCAGCGTCAGCAGGGACGCGGCGAACGGCCGGACGCGGCGGCCGGGTGCGCAGATCGAGCGACTCGTCATTTTGGGGGGCAGCCTCGAGTGTGGATCGGATCCCGGGCCGTGCTCCGATCGGCGCCAACTATCATAAGCTTTAAAGTGCAAAGTACAAGGCGCAGCCAGCGCCGGATGAGAGCGAAGTCGTTGCCTCGGCGTACGGCTGCGGCCCGCTGACATGCATCGCCCTCTCTCATCTCTGTCGGGACCGGACCGGTCGCCATTCAACGAAGCGGTCACTGGACGGTCTCCGGCTGAGCATGAAGGAGGGCCGCTCTTCAGCAAAAAGGACTCCCGATTCGCCCGAGCTTCGTTTCCGCGGGCTCGCCTGTCGCCTGCGCGGCGCGCACTCGGCGATCGGTCCAGCGCCGTGCAGTCGATCGACTCCAGTGAGGAGCAACAGGATCGCAACACATCCGAACTTCATGTTGCGGATCGCGGATTCGGCACGCGCGCGGCAGGGCGCACGCACGGCCCTCCACGCCAAAGGGCGCACAACCGGTGCTGACGCCGATGCCTCGATCGCTCGCGAGCCTGCGTGCGCTCGACTTCACACGCGTGCTCGCCGGCCCGATGACGAGCCGGCGGCCGGCCGGCACGGCGCCGATGTCCCGCACGTCGGGCCTCACCGGCGGCGGCACCCTGGTCGCGATGCATCTCGAGGCCGGCCCGGATTCGGCCGCCACGATCTCGGCACGAGGCTTGCTGCTCCCGCGAGACTTCCGTCAAGTTGATCTTTCGACGTAGTCAACTTGGTTCATGGTCCAGCATTGCCGGACGGAGATTCAAGAAATGACCAGCAAGACGTTCGATCCTTCCCGCAGGCACCTGTTTCGCCAGGGCGCGGTGATCGCCGGTGGCGCGGTTCTCGGTGGACTGATGTTGCGGACAGATGCTTCGGCGCAGGCTGGCACGGTCACCAAGGCCACGGCGAAGTACCAGGACAAGCCCCAAGGCACGCAGAAGTGCGCCGGCTGCGCGCTGTTCGTTCCTGGAAAGTCCTCCTCCGCCAATGGAAAATGCAAGATCGTGGCGGGAAGCATCAGCCCCGACGGCTGGTGCATGTACTTCTCACCCAAGAGTTGACCGCCGGCCTGGAGCACCGCCTTCCCCAACTCCTCTCTTCGACGGCGGCCAATCGCCGTCGATGGATCCGCCCGCCGCGTGAGCGGGGCTAGGTCTTTTCGCGTATATCGTCGGGAAGCCGCACCTTCTAAGGTCGCGAGACCGGAGGAGGTGCCATGGCTCAGAAGCTCGCCTTTCGCGTAAACGGCCGATCCGTAAGCCTCGACCTCGATCCGGAGCGTACCCTGCTCGGAGTGCTGCGAGGGCCTCTCGCGCTGACGGGAACAAAGTACGGGTGCGGAGAGGGAATCTGCGGTGCCTGTACCGTTCTTCTCGACGGTCGTGCCGTCCGCTCCTGCGTGATGCCGGTTGCGGAGGTCGCCGGCAAGGAAGTCGTGACCATCGAGGGATTCTCGTCCGAGGGCAGGTTGCACCCGCTGCAACAGGCCTTCGCCGAACGCGGCGCGCTGCAATGCGGCTACTGCACCTCGGGGATGATTCTCACATCCGAGGCGCTGCTGCGCGCTACAGCGCATCCATCGCGGCAGGAAATCCGGCAGGCCCTCGAGCACAACCTCTGCCGCTGCGGCGCGCACCAGCGCATTCTCGATGCCGTCGCGGACGCATCAGGCGCTGGAGCGCAGTCATGAATGCGCTCACAAAGGTCAGTCGCCGACAGTTCATCGGAATCGCATCCGGCGGCATCGCGGTCCTCATCGGCTCGGGCGCTCTCTGCGCCGTGGGCCAGGAGCGCCGTTTCGCGTACCCGACGGACGTCAACGCGTATCTGCTGATCGGCGATGACGGCCGGGTCACCGTCCTCACGGGAAAGATCGAAATGGGGCAGGGGGTAATGACATCCCTTGCGCAGATGGCTGCCGAGGAGCTCGATGTCGACCTTGCAGCGATCAATATGGTGATGGGCGATACGGATCGGTGCCCCTGGGACATGGGTACCTTCGGCTCCCTCACCACACGCATGTTCGGGCCGGCGCTGCGCGCCGCGGCAGCCGAAGCGCGAGCGATACTGGTCAATCTGGCCGCCGTGCGACTCGGAGTGCCGAAGGCAAGGCTCACTGTCCGCTCCGCAGTCGTCTCGGTCACCAGTGAGCCCGCCCGCCGCGTCACGTATGCCGAGCTCGCACGCGGCAAGCGCCTGCGGAAAGTCGTGGATGCGCGCGCGGTACTGCGAAGCGCTGCGCAATTTCGCATCATGGGCCATTCGCCTCAGCGGCTCGATGGACGCGAGAAAGTGACCGGCGAGGCCCGCTATGCCGCGGATATCCGCCTTCCCGGGATGTTGTACGCTCGCATCCTGCGCCCTCCCGCGCATGGATCGACCCTCCTGCGCCTCGACACTTCCGCCGCTGAGGCGATGCCGGGTGTCATCGTCATCCGCAAGGATGGTCTCGTAGCGGTGCTGCACGAGGATGAGCGCGCCGCGGATCTCGCTCGCAGCAAGGTGAGCGCCGGATGGTCGAGGGTGCCGCAGCAGCCTGACACCGAGAGCATCTTCGGGCATCTGGTGAGCGGGACGAAGACCCTGCACCAAGTCGCGGCGCGCGGCGCGCTATCCGCGGGGCGAAGCCGGGCCGCACGAATTTTCCAGATGGAATACCGCAAGGGCTACGTGGCTCATGCCCCCATCGAGCCGCATGCCGCGCTCGCGCAGGTCACCGACGCCGGGGCGACGGTGTGGGCATCGACACAAACCCCCTTTCCGACCCGCGATCGCATCGCGAAAACTCTGGGCCTGCAGCCCCAGCACGTGCGGGTCATCACTCCTTTCCTCGGCGGAGGGTTCGGCGGCAAGAGCGCCGACGGTCAGGCGCTCGAGGCGGCCCGGCTCGCCGCGATCTGCGGGCGGCCGGTGCAGGTCGCCTGGGACCGGAGCGAAGAATTCTTCTACGACCGGTTCGATCCGGCCGCCGTCGTGAAGCTCGTCTCGGGGCTCGACAGCGGCGGGCGGATCGTGCTCTGGGATTATTCGGTATACGGCACCGGGGAGCGCGGCGCGATCCACCTCTACGACGTGCCGAATCTCGCGATCAGGACAGGCATCGCGCCCAGTTACGGCGATGCCGCACAGTCAGCGAGCCTGCATCCATTCGAAGTCGGGCCGTGGCGTGCGCCTGGCGCCAATATGAACGTGTTCGCCATCGAGTCGCAGATGGATCTCATGGCGGCCGCCGCCGGGGTGGATCCCGTGACTTTCCGCCTGCGGCACCTGAAGGATGCCAGGATGCGCCAGGTGCTCCAGACGGCCGTCGCAAGCTTCGGCTGGCGTCCAGCCGTCGGCCCGAGCGGGCGAGGGATCGGAGTCGCGTGCAGCACCGATGCGGGCAGCTACGTTGCGAGTGTCGGTGAGGTCTCGGTGGAGCGCTCGAGCGGCCGGGTGAGTGTGTCGCGCGTCGTATGCGCCGAGGACCTCGGTCTCGTGGTGAACCCCGATGGCGCTCGCATGCAAATCGAGGGAGCGACGACCATGGGCATCGGCTACACGCTGACCGAGGAGGTGAAGTTCCGCGGGGGTGAGATCCTGGATCGCAGCTTCGCGAGCTATCACATCCCCAGATTCTCCGTCGCCCCCAAGGTTGAGGCGGTTCTCGTGTCGCACCAGAACCTCCCGGCCCAGGGAGGCGGAGAGCCTCCGATCACCACGGTAGGTGCCATGGTGGCCAACGCTGTTTTCGATGCCACCGGCGCTCGATTGCCGCGACTGCCCATGACCGCCGAGCGCGTCACAGAAGCTCTTGCGAAGGCTTCGGCACGCACGTGAGCGATGTTGATATGCACGTGCTGCTCGGACGCAGCACCAGCGTGCGAAGTTGCCGTGGTAGTCCTAACGGCGAATTCCGCATGCCGCAGCCAAGTGGGACGTCATTCTCTGACGGGCTTGCAGCCGGTTGCCACCCAACCTTACGCAGCCTATGATTCTGCTGCCGGGCTCGAAGCGGAGCGCGATCGTCGATGACATTTCCACGACGCGACACACTTCACCACACCTATGGTGAATATCTCACCTGGCCTGACGATCGGCGCGAGGAACTGATCGATGGCGCGGCCTATGTCAAAGTGCCTCCGGCCCCGTCGCGATCGCATCAGGAGTTTGTGGGGGAGCTGTACTTCCAGCTCAAGCTCGCTCTCGAAGGGAAGGCCTGCCGGATCTACGTCGCTCCTTTCGACGTGCGCCTGGCGAAGGCGGGAGAGGCCGACGACGAGGTCGACACCGTGGTGCAGCCTGACGTCCTCGTGGTCTGCGACCTGCGCAAGCTGGATGACCGCGGCATGCGCGGCACCCCGGACTGGATCGCGGAAGTTCTCTCACCCGCGACTGCCCGCTACGACCAAATCCTGAAACTGGCGCTCTACGAGCGCGCCGGAGTCCCGGAAGTCTGGCTGGTCGATCCCGCCGACCGGACGTTGGCTGTCCATCGGCTCGAAGGTGCACGGTACGGCCGCCCCGTCGTCCTTGAGCTGAAGGGCCGAACGGCACTCACGGCGATTCCCGGGGCGAGCATCGACTGGGAGCGCGCCGCGACACTCGAGGACGTCTCCAGGCTCATGGCATTTCGGGCTGAGGGCGATCGACAGCCGCTCGGGTTCCAAATCTGACCGGACTCAGCGCCCTGGGATCGAGCCCTTGCGCGCTGACGTGCGGCGGAATCGGCTTGCGCAACGCGAGTGCCGCGGCCACTTCCGACAGGGCCGGCGCCGTCTGGATGCCGTAACCGCCCTGGCCGGCGAGCCAGAAGAACCCGTCACATCTCGGATCGAATCCCACCACCGGCGTGCGATCCGCGGCGAAGGTCCGCAAGCCGGCCCACGAACGCAGAATGCGCCGGATGGACAATTCGGTGGCGCGTTCCAGGCGCGCGACACATACGGCGATGTCGAGCTCGTCGGGTCGTGCGTCGCAGGGCTCGCTGAGGGTCTCATCCGCGGGCGTCGCGAGCAGACGACCGGCGGAGGGCTTGAAGTAGAACGCCTCTTCGGCCGCCAACACGGCGGGCCAGCGATTGATATCCGTGGCTGCGGGCGCCTCGATGTTGATGACGGTCCGGCGCAGGGGCTTCAGGCCGAGAGGCGCGGCGCCCGCAATGCGCGCCACCCGATCGGCCCACGCACCGGCGGCGTTGACCACCACAGCGGCCCGGAACCCTCCCGCGCGAGTGGTGATCCGCCAGTCCTCGGCGCGCTCGAGCGCGAGGAGCTCCGCGTCCGTGACGAGTTTCGCACCGGCCTGCCTCGCGGCGCGCAGAAAGCCCTGATGCAGCGCATTGACATCGATGTCGCGCGCGCTCGAGTCCAGGGCGGCCCAGGTGATCTCGCTCCGGCGCAGGATCGGAACGCGATCCAATGCTTCTCGCAGGTCAATGGAATGCGCGGGCGCAGCGCACACGGGACGCAGAGGCGCACCGCGCTCGTCGCGAAATCCGATGTGGAGGGCGCCTCGTTCCGTGAGGAGCGGGCCGTTCGCAAAGCCTCCCGGCGGCGCGTCGAAGAAGGCACGGCTGGCTCGAGTCAGGGCCATGATCACCGCATTGCCGTAGAGCTCGTTGAACAGGGCGGCCGAGCGGCCGGTGGTGTGGTAACCGGGCAGCGTTTCCCGCTCCAGGACCAGGACCGAGGAGCGCTCGGCGATGCGGGCGGCAAACGACGCGCCCGCCATCCCGCCCCCGATCACCGCGAAGTCGAATTTGTCCACGGGGTGACACCGCTACAGCAGCACGAAGACGCTCACGATCGCCAGTAGCGCAAGAGGATAGTGGCTGGCGCGGTCGAACAGCCTGGCGGCCTCGCGGTTGTCATGTGAGCGCAAAAGCCGAAAGCCGGGCAGCAACAGCAGGAAGAACCCCGCCGCGACGCTGGCCGCCGCGTACGGTACCCCAAGCGCAAGCGGCGACATTCTCGGCAGGAACAGGCTCAGGATGACGGTCAGCGTGAGGCTGGCCACGACCAGCGCGCCCGCCACCCGCGGCCCCAAGACGAGCGGAATGGTCTTGGCGCCGACACGCCTGTCTTCCTCGACATCGTTCCAATCCGCGGGGATGTTCTGGCCGCCGATCTCCCAGCACATCAGCCAGGCGAGCAGCAGGAGCAGCAGCTTCACCGATGGCGCCCGGGCGACGACGAAAACCGCGGCGATCGGTCCGGCGGACTTGACCAAGCCGCTGACCAGCATGCGCCAGAAGGTCACCTTGAGCAGCAGGCAGTAGACCGCCTCCGCCGCGGCCGCGGCGATTACGAT
>JABBNZ010000024.1:36755-46818 GCA_019352035.1 Pseudomonadota bacterium
ATATCAGGGCAGGATTGAGCAGGTAGGCGCCGACCAGCGTGAGCGCGTACCAGAACACGAACCAGGACACGCCGCCCGACATGCTGAGCATGCCCTGTGCGAGAGGATGGCGCATCTCGGCGGCTTCCAACGAATAGCCCTGGTTGATGCCGCCGGCGAACTTGTCCCTGTCGGCCTTCACGCCGATGAGGTCGTTCAGCGCATAAATGGCGGTGTAGCCGGCCATGGCAGTGAGCAGCGACAGCAGAAGGATCCGCGCCGAGGGCAGATGTCCGAGCCAGAGCAGGGCAACGAAGCCCGGCATGGCGGCATCCACGATGCTGTGCTTCGACCGGGACAGGGCAAGGAATCGCCGCATCGGAAGGTCACCCTTTCTTGAGGAAGCAGGCCATGTAGTTGACGTCCTCGCTGCCGGGCTCCATCTTGAACGTGCGCCTCAGCGGGTTGTACTTCAGGCTGGCGACGCTCGTGAATTGCAGTCCGCTTGCGCGCGCCCAGTCGCGCAACTCGCCCGGGCGAATCAGCTTTCGATAGCGGTGCGTGCCGCGCGGCAACAACCTGAGGAGGTACTCGCCGGCGACGATCGCAAAGAGAAACGCCTTCGGTGTGCGATTGATCGTCGAGAAGAACGCCCGTCCGCCGGGTTTCAGGGTACGCGCACAGGCGGCGACTACCTCGGCGGGCCGAGGCACGTGCTCCAGCATTTCCATGCAGGTCACCGCATCGAACTCGCCGGCCGCTTCGTTCGCGACGTGCTCCGCACTCGAGCAGCGGTAATCGATCTGCAGGCCTTGCGCGCCGGCATGCCTGCGGGCCGCTGCCAGCGTGGGTTGTGACAAGTCGACTCCCGTGACTCGCGCCCCCGCCCGGGCCAGCGCCTCGGAAAGGATGCCGCCGCCGCAACCGACGTCCAGGATCCTGGCGCAGGGGGTGCGGATCTGCTGGGTGATGAATCCGGTGCGCAGCGGATTGATGACATGCAGCATGCGCATCGTGCCTTCGGCTTCCCACCACATCCGCGAGAGCTTGTCGAATCTCGCGATTTCCCGATCGTCAGCGTTGCAGAGCCGGTTCACATTGCACTCTTGTCCGCGCTTCGAGCGCTGTGATGGAAGAGTCGATTTCCTGCCGGGTGATGTCATTCAGGAAGACGCACCCGCCGATGGAGTCGGGCACCGGCACCCGCTGCAAGCCGTCGCGGTGCTCGATGCGATCCAGGAGCGAGCGCCACATGAGCTCGCGGTCGAGAACGGCCGTGTCGAGCACGATGCCGAGCCGGTCCATCACGCCGAAAATCCGCTCCGCGTCCCGCTCCGACAACAGACACCGCTTCCTGGCGATCAGCGTCGACACCGCGATATCCAGCAGCACCGCCTCGCCGTGCAGCACCCGGTCCGGGTGTCGTGCTTCAAGCTCCTGACTGAAGCTATGGCCGAAATCCACCCTGCGGGATAGGTCGTCCTCGAACAGGTTGGGCTCCAATTCCGCAAGCATTCCGGAGATGGCGCGGTCGAGGATTTGGCCGCCGGCGGGATTCTGGAATGCATCGGCGATGCTCCTGGCTCCATGTTCTTCGAGCAGCCGGAACAATTTTGAGTCCTTGATGATCGCCAGCTTGATGATTTCACCCACGCCATTGAGCACATGGCGGCGCGGCAGCGTCGTGAGGAGGGTCTTGTCCAGGAACACCCGCAGCGGCGGCTCGAAGCTGCCCAGGCGGTTCTTGCGGGCGTCGAAATTGATGCCGGTCTTGATCCCGACTGAGGCATCGACATAGCCCATGAGAGTCGTCGGCACTTTGATGTGCGGCACACCCCGGCGATAAATGCTGGCGATGAAGCCCACTACATCAGTCAGCACCCCGCCGCCGATGGCGATGATCGGCTCATCCCGCCGATGGATCGGAAACGCGTCCAGCTCCCGCAGGATGCGCAGGCAGCGCTCGAGGCTTTTGTTTTCCTCACCGCCGGGAAAGCGGACGATTCGGGCGGCGATCCCGTGATGCGCGAAGTATTCGTGTATCTCCTCGGCGTGATATCTGGCGAAGTTTCGATCGACGACTACGAACCGGCGTCCGCCCTCGATCCTGCCGGCCGAGATCAGAGCCCGGTTCCCGGGGTCGAACAGGCGAGGGGCTTCGACGATGTCGTACGCGATCGGGCGCTGGCAGCTGATGCGCCACCGGGTGACTCCATCGCTCATGCCGCGTCCAGCCAAGCAGGCCTCGCGGCCGACACTTCCCGGGCGAGCTCGCGGACGACTTCCACGCTATGGTTGACGTAATCGCCACACTCATCGATCCGGGCGTATGGCACCGTCGTGGCCGCCTGGATCTCGGTCAGGACCTTCTCCAGAACGCCGCAGATCGTTCTGGCACGGCCTTCGTTGAGGAAAGCCAGATAGAAGCCGGTCCGGCAGCCCATGATGCCGACCGAGACGAAATGGGCGGGCAGGTGGCGCCGGAAGCCGGCCAGCAGGAAGTGCTCCATGGAATGCAGTTCGGTGGCCGACAGGTATTCGCCGGCGTTCGGCCGGCGGATGCGCAGATCGACACCGAAGACGACATCACCGTTGATGCCGCAGAGGGCCGAGCGCAATTTGATGCTCGGCGCCTTCAGCAAGCGGTGATCCAGCTCACCGACGGTGCTGAGATCCCAACCCAGTGCCGCGAGGTCGACCCTGTCCGCTGCGGAGGACGCAACCATCACTGCGTGCCCGTGAGGCGCATCAGGTGCCGGTGGCTCTGCATGAGGGCTTTCCGCCACGAGCCGACATGGTGATACAGCTCGACCGCTGCATAGCCGGAGAATCCATTGCCGGTCAGCGTGTCGAAAGTGGTCGCGAAATCCAGCGTTCCTTCCCCGGGGATCTCGTGGAAGTGCACGATGCCGGTCAGCGTGTTGGCCACCATTGTGTCGATCAGCGGCGGATTCCCGACTCCGCGCAGATAGGCGATGACCGGTCTTGCCCGCTCCAGCACCTCATAGCTCAATCCTGGAACCGAGATCAGGTAGGTGAAAATCTCATCGTCCAGGCACGAGCTGCCGGCATACAGACTCGGGTATTCCACCTCGCGCGGCGCCTGACGCACGCCGGCCTTCCCCAGCAAGGCGTCGATGCGCCGCCGCCGCGCGCGGTCCGGCGTCGTATCGCAGAAATAGAGGGGATGGTCGCGATCAACGAGCAGAAAATCAGCGGTATCGGGGAAATAGACCAGCTTCGCCGCGAAATCCAGATCGAAGATCAGGTCTTCGGCATCCTTCACGATCTTCAGGTTGTAGCCCGGACGCGCATCCGAGACGTGCAGGTAGCGGGCGAGGGGCGCGGCTGCCGCCAGCGCGGCCACGTAGTTCTTCTCGGAGCAATAGGCATGGCAGATATCGACGTGCAGCCGGAAGCGCGGTGATCCGACCTCCTCGATCAGCGACAGACCTTGCTCCAGCGTCTCGATGAGCATGCCCGGCTCCGGCTCGATCAGCAGGCTGATATCTTCGTCGTCGCGGATCTCGCGCAGGCATTCCCGGATGCTGTCGACCAGCAGCTCGCGCGGATTCACCGCCGGGTTGCAGACGTGCTCGTCGCGGACGAAGCCGCTGCCGAAGGTGACCAGCGAAACGCCCAGGGCGCGGGCGCAATGGATGCCCCGCTTGATGAGGTCGATACGGCGCTTTCTTCCCGCGAGGTCAAGCGATATCAGCGACGGCTCGTGCGGCCGGGACGGCGTGAAGAAATGCGAGGCGGTCGCGATGCATGCCGGCTTGACGCGCAGGGCCTGCAGCCGCCTCCTCACGGCAGCCAGCTCGTCATCGCCGATCTCGAAAGGGTTGAACTGGCGCCGGTGAAACGCGATCTCTACGCCGGCGTAGCCCACTTCGTCGACGGCGTCGATCGCGGCTGGAAAGTCCAGATCGGTGAGCCCGAACGTGCTATAGCTGAGCTGGATAACGCCCATGCGATCTCGCCGCGGAGGAGGCTCGTTCATGGCGCCGCGACGGGCGCGCGCGCGCGCCCATCGGCTGCGACGGCGGCAGCTTTCGCAACTGCGGCGCGGGCCCGTTCGCCGTCGCGCGCCACCGGCACTTGCGGGACTTCAACCCTTGGCATAGGCATGGCGACACTGTAGCCCCAGTCGCCAACGCGGAATTTGATCGCGATCAATCCTCGATGAAGGAGGCCCCCGCCTCCGATCCGGAGCGCCCTCACGAACGCATGCCATTGAGAGACGGTGCGACGTGACTGCAACGCATCCCCGGGCGTGGATATTGGCCTGCCGATTTTCGCGCACAACCTCGCAAGCGGCGATGAATCGCCTCGATCTTGGCGGTCAGCCACAGGTCCTCGCGGCCCCTGGTGCTCATCGGCCCTAGCAGCCTGGCCTAATGTGCTGCCGTTGCCCGTCCGGCACTGCTCAGCGAACGGCAGCGCTGGAACAGACCGCGAGAGCGGCGTAGCGTCTCTTTTCTCCCTCACGGGCCAAGAGGTGAAAGACATGGCTACGCAGCGAAAGTGGCACCTGTCCGGCGATTACTTCGAGAACTGCAACTGTAACGTGGTGTGCCCATGTCTCGTCTCGCCCAGTGCGCCCTTCACGGCACGGCCAAGCCAGGGCGTGTGTGACGTTGCCCTGATCTTCCACATCGACGAGGGGCGCTACGGCGAGGTATCTCTGGACGGGCTCAATGTTGCGGTGATCGCCCATACGCCCGGCCCCATGGGAGAGGGCAACTGGACACTTGCTGCCTATGTCGACGAGCGTGCCGATGACAAGCAGACGCAGGCGCTCGGCGCCATCTTCAGCGGAACCGAGGGCGGACCCATGGCCGCCTTTGCACCCTTGGTGGGCAGGCATCTCGGTGCGAAGAAGGCACCGATCAATTACACCGTCCAGGGAAAGAGCCGCTCGGCGGACATCCCCGGGATCATGCACATGCAGGTGCAGCCTCTCGGCAGCATGCATAGCAGCGGTGAGATTTGGGCTGCCACCGGCCATCCGGTCGCACCGGAAAAGATAGCGCTCGCCGTAGGCGGCGAGAGCAGCACCTTCGCCGATCATGGCATGCGCTGGGACAATTCCGGCAAGAACGGCCACTACGCGCCGATCAAGTGGTCGAACTAGCCATCGGCGCGCAAAAGCCGACGTGCCCCGTCGGGCGGCCAATGCGGTACCGGGAGAAGAGCACCATGGACCGCGCCCAGATCGACCCGCTCCGGTTTCAGCGCTACCTCATCCTGGGTCTTCTGCTCGCGCTCGCCGTGGCCGCTTGGGCCGTGCTCGTCTGGAAGGGCGCGGGCGCCGACATGGGGATGCACGCCCGCACGATGGGCATGACTGCGTCGCTGTTCTTGGCCATGTGGGTCGTCATGATGGTGGGCATGATGTTCCCCGCCGCCGCACCCGTGATCCTCGCCTTTCACATGGTCCAGTCGGGCAAGCGTCGGCGCGGCGAGGCATTCGTCTCCACGTGGGTGTTCGTGGCCGCCTATCTTTTCGTGTGGACGCTGGCCGGTATTGCCGCCTATGCCGGCGCGGTCGCCGCCGGGGCGATTGCCGTCGGAATGGCGTTGTCCCCCGCTACGACAGCGCGTCTCGGCGGGGCGATGCTCGTCGCGGCGGGGCTCTACCAGCTCACGCCCCTGAAAGACCTGTGCCTCTCGCGGTGCCGCACGCCGCTGGCGTTCTTCATGACATCGTGGCGCGACGGGCCGGTGGGTGCACTGCGCATGGGACTGCGGCACGGCGCATATTGTCTCGGGTGTTGCTGGCTCCTGTTCGCCATTCTGTTCCCGCTCGGCATCATGAATCTCGCCGCCATGGCGGTCGTCACGCTCGTGGTCTTCGCCGAAAAAGCAATGCCTCGGGCCCGTGCGACCGCTCGCGCCGCGGCGGTTGTGCTGATCGTGTACGGTGTGGCGGTCGCCTTGGCGCCTCAGGTCCTGCCAACCTTCGCGGCGGCCAGCCACACTGCCATGCCCGCGGATATGTAGACGGCCGGGCCGAACGTCACGAACCCCCAGCCCGGTTGGATCTGCGGTTGCATGGGGCGGTGTAGACGGTGCCTGACGATCCCCCGGGCTCAGAATTCGCATCGCCGGCCTGATCTGACACCGTCTCGCCTCATGGTGTCATGAAAAATCCCGGAACCTTTGTCCTCTGGGTATCAGGGGATACACCTATCCCGTGATCGAGCTCGTCGCAGTGAGGCCGTCGCTGCAGCGATCCGGCAATCTACGGATTGGCCTTGCCGCCGCGCTGCGGTAGGTTTCGATCATGCGCCGCTGGCTACACTCGCGTCATTTCACGGCCTTGGTGCTCATCGCCATTGCCGTGAGCCTGACCCAGTCCGCTTGGGCATGCGCAACGATGCTCGGCCCGGCTTCCTCTGCCTTCCATTGCCCCATGGCAGGCCAGGGCGCGCCCCGTGCCGCCGGCGAACATGCGCCGATGACCCATCAACTGCGGTCCTGCCCAATGACCGGCAGGTGTATGGGCATGTGTGGATGGATGCCGGCGCAGGGGGTCCAGGCGCCACAAGCGCAAGTGCGGCAGGCGCTGCAAGTCAGCTCGCCGGCGACGTGGTCGGGTCCAGCCTCCGTGGCGGCGCACCGGATGGCGCGAGCACAGGGACCGCCGCTCATCGCGCCCGCCCCAGCGGCGGCACACGTCTATCTCGCGACTCTCCGCCTGAGAATTTAACCACGCCATTGCGCAGTTCCGCCTGCGTGCCTTTGGCACGTGGGCGTATCTCGTTTCGTCTCGCAACCGGGGTGTACCGTGTTTCATCGAAGAGGAGTTTGTGCCGCGGCGGCCGGTGTGGTTCTTTTCGCCGCTTTGAGCTCCGCGCGCGCCGCCGCTCCGGAACCGGCCGGCGCGATGCTTCCCGCGCCGCTTACCACCGCATCGTTCACCCAGGCGGTGCTCGCCCGCAACGCGGATGTCGAGGCCATGCGGCAGGCGGTTCTTGCCGCTGTCGCACACATCCGTCCCGCCGGCGCGTGGGCCGATCCGATGCTGAGCGTCTCGACGGCGCCCCGTACGTTCGGCAGTGCCATGGGGGCTGGCAGTGACATCGAGATCAGTCAGGCCCTGCCATGGTGGGGGACGCTCGATGTCCGCAAGCAGGAGGCCCGCGCCGAAGCTGAGGCGGCAACACACGACCTCGAGGCGCTACGGCTGCGCCTCGCGGCAATTGCCCGGGGAGCCTTCTCGGATTGGGTCTTCGTCCATCGCGCACTCGAGATCAATGCGGCCAACCGGTCGGTGATTGCCTCGCTGCGGCGCATCGCCTCCGTGCGGTACGCGAGCGGCCGGGCACCGCAGGAGGATGTGCTGCAGGCGGATGTCGAGCGCACGCTGCTCGAGCAGCAGCAGCTCGAGTGGCAGCGCCGGATTTCGGTGGTCCAGGCGCGGATGAACGCGCTCCTCGATCGGGCACCCGACTTGCCCATTCCAGCAGCGGCCGAGTTGCCCCAACCATTACCCGTCCCACCCGAAGCGGCACTCCTGCGGCGGGCACTCGCGCAACCGCGGCTCGAGGCGCTCGTCGCTGAGGAACGGGCAGCCGAGGCCAGGGAACGGCTCGCAAGGAAACGGCGATACCCCGAATTTCGCGTCAGCGCCGGCTACAACAGCATGTGGCCCGATCCGGCCATGCGGCCCATGGTGGGCCTATCCTTCACACTGCCGATCGACCAGGGCAAGTACCGGGCCGATATCGATGGCGCCCACGCCCGGGCACTGCAGGCAAACGCTCACTTTCGGGACCGGAGGGCAGCGCTCCTCGCCGCTCTGTCGGCCTCTTACGCCTCGACCCGGGAAGCAGCGCAGTCCGTCGCGCTCTACCGCGACGATCTCGTCCCGCTCGCGCGGGACACGCTCCAGGTGGCCCTGAGCGAGTACGGCAGCGGTCAGGGCAGCTTTCTCCAGGTGCTCACCGCCGAGCAGCGCCAGCTTGACTCCGAGCTGGCGCTCGCCCGGGCGCAATCCGACTACTTCCGGCAGCTGGCGACACTCGAGCGGCTCAGCGGAGGCGGATGGCGGGCGACCTCGGCGAGCGAGGGAGGTCGGTGATGAAGAACTATCGCGCGGCATTTCTCCTGGCCCTGCTCGTCAACCTGGCACTGTTCGCAGCGGTGGCGGCTCTGTGGCGGCGCCACAGCGCGACGGAGCCCGCCATCGCGCCGCCCAGCCACGCCCTCGAGGCCGCCGCGGGTGCCCACTCCGGGCTCCCGCCGCCCGCTCCGGCGAGTCAACCGCTCGCGCCGATACAGCTCTCGCCCGAGCGTCTTCAGAGCATAGGCGCGCGGATTGGCGTGGTGCGCCGGCAGTCTCTGACGGATCGGATCCGGACCACCGGCGATGTTGCGGTGGATGAGACCCAGCTCGCCTACGTGCAGGTGCGCTTTTCGGGGTACATCCAGCAGGTGTTCGTGGATTCCACGTATCGATACGTGCGCAGGGGTGAGCCGCTGTTCACTATCTACAGCCCTGAGCTCCTGGCGACCGAGCGCGAGTACCTGGTCGCAAGAATGAGCCAGCAGAGGCTGGCGCACAGCCCCGATCCGGCCGTGGTCGCCGATGCCGCCTCCCTGGTTGATGCGGCGGCCGAGCGTCTCGCCCAGTGGGGCATTCCGCGCCGGGAGATCGAGCGGTTGCAGGCCACGCGACGGGCCCGGCGGAACCTCACCATCGATTCGCCGGCGTCGGGTTTTGTAACCGAGCGTGAAGCGCTCCCGAACGCGTTCGTCCAGCCAGGCACACGGCTCTATACCGTGGCCAATCTCGCGACGATCTGGGTGTTCGCCCATGTGTTCCAGAGCGACCTCGGGCGCCTCGAGGTGGGCGACCCGTCAACTCTCACCGTCGACACGTACCCGGGGCGGAAATTCAAGGGGCGGGTGGATTTCATCTACCCCGACATCGATCCGAAGACCCGCACCGCGCGGGTGCGCCTGATCTTCCCGAATCCCACCCTGAAGCTGGTTCCAGGCATGTTCGTCAATGTCTCGCTCGGCATTCCGATGGGCGATCACGTGGTGATTCCGGCATCCGGAGTCCTGCAGACCGGCGCGCGTCAGATCGTGTTCCTCGACCGGGGCGGGGGGCATCTCGAGCCGCGCGATGTCCAGCTCGGCGCAGAGGTCGGTGACGAGTACATCGTGCTCGCGGGCCTCGAGCCCGGTGAGCGGATCGTCACCTCGGCCAACTTCCTGATCGACTCGGAAAGCCAGCTGCAGGGAGCGCTCGGATCCTTCACCCCGCCCACCACGAACGCAAGCGGTGCGGGCGCAACGCGCATCCACATCGCCATGAGCACTCAACCGACTCCCGTGCGGGTCGGGTCCAATCTCATTCGCGTGCTGCTCACGGACGCAAAGGGCGCGCCCCTGAGCGGCGCACAAGTGAGCGTCACTTTCGCGAAACCGGCCATGCCGCAGATGGGTATGGCGGGGCAGCGCGTCTCGGTATCACTGCAAGAGGTCGGAGCGGGGACCTACCAAGGCTCGGGAACGCTGCCAGCCGGTGGCGCCTGGCAGGCCGCGATCCTGGCGCGGCAGGGAGGGCAGGTTATCGCCAGCGAGCAGCTTTCGGTCGATGCGGCCGGAGGGATGTAGATGATCGCGCGAATCCTCCGCTGGTGTGCCGCGAACCGCTTCCTCGTCTTCACCGGCACGATTCTCGCCCTGGGGGCGGGCGTCTGGGCGATGCGGCACACGCCGCTCGACGCATTGCCGGACATCTCGGATGTCGAGGTGGTCATTCACACCCGCTGGTCCGGCCAGCCGCCGAGCCTCATCGAGGACCAGGTGACCTATCCGATCGTGACCACGATGCTGGCCGCACCTCGGGTCGAGGATGTGCGCGCACAGACCATGTTCGGAGACTCGTACGTATTCGTCGTCTTCAAGGACGGAACCGACCTGTACTGGGCTCGCTCCCGCGTGCTCGAGTACCTGCAGCAGATCGAGGGACGTCTGCCGGCAGCCGTCCACCCGGTCATCGGTCCGGATGCCACCGGGGCAGGCTGGGTGTATGAGTACGCGCTCGTCGATCACACTCATCGCT
>JABBNZ010000025.1 GCA_019352035.1 Pseudomonadota bacterium
GCCGAATATCGTCGCAGAACTGCACCGTGACATATCTTGCTTAGGCATGCTTCCGCTCACGCTGCGCTCGCACCGCCGCGAATACTTTCACTGCTGGCACTCCGACTGCAGCTGCAAGCCGCTCGAGCATGTCAGTTCCAGGATCAAGTCGGCCGGATTCAATACGGGCGATATAGGACTGTGTTGTTCCGGCTCGCTCGGACAACTTAACCTGGGACAAGCCGGCGGCCAGTCTCAACGCGCGAAGGGAGTTTGATCCAGGCTCCAGTATCTCGCCCAACGTGCGGCGCGCTTTCTCGAACAGGACGGCCATGTCCGGCTTGGATTCAAGCTTTCGAATCAATGCTGCCAGAGGCTTCCCGCCGCTCAGCGGCTTGTCCGTCGGCACCTTCGCCTCAAAGTACAGTACCTCTCCGGATGACTTAGGTTGGCTGCCCGTCTGTAGCAACGTCCCAGTCGTAGAGGATTCGGCGCGAAAGCTCGCTTTTGGGGTCATAATCGCAGTGATCCTTATGCACGATCGCTAGGATACCAATCCGACGTTTTCGCCAGTCGTAACCGTATATAACTCGATAGACTGTGGCCGGTGTGTCGAGAATGCGAACTCGGAGCAAGTTGCCAGCGGACTGGACGCGTGCCCACCTCTTTATGCTCACCCGGACGTTTTCAAATTCAACGTCCCCTACAGTCGTAAGGTTCTGCTCGAGCTGCGGGTCCGCTTCCGCTTCGTCGAGAAACGTGAGTACGGCAGCGAGGGCGTCGGGATCAGTGGCCTCTAGCTGCTCAATGTCTCGCTGGGCCCCGGGTAGAACGTCGATTGGCATTATACACAGTAGTATATAGGCGGCAACCCTTCATTTGCGACGCAGGTCGCACCCATGCGCATAGGCGCAGCTGGCGGTACCGCTATCCAGTGGACGGGCTTCCTCGTCGCCGCTCTACCTCGTCAATCAGTTCGTCGACGCTCGGATTGCCGAGAATCAATTCTCGATCAGACGTGTAGTCATCGCGTCCAGTCTCAAACAGCTGAAGAAACCGGGCCATGCCAACCGGCCCGAGCGCCTTAACGAGGGCTTCAATTCCAACCCGTCGCAGCTCGGCAAGGGTCGCGCTGCCGCCATCGATCGTTGCGACTGCGCTTTTCAAATTGCGACCACCTCCGTCGACTCCCGGCAGATCGACAGCCCGCGCGACATTCTCTGAACGCGGGCGTCACTCGCCGCTGAGGGGACAAAATAGCTCTAGTTGCGAGCTAGTAGTATCTCGCTTTTGGCCAGAGTTTTGGAAACTTCTCTGACTTTGTGCCCGAACCTGCGGGCAAGCGTTTACGTTCGCGCGTTGGTTAGTTTCGTCGGTAACCTGCGTCGCACAACTGACGCCGCGCAGCCCGTCGAGATAGTCCGCCCACGCCTGCATCATCTTCCTGCGCTCCGCCAGTCGCTCGGCTCGGTTATACGCTGCCCGGACTTTGTTCCGCTCGGCGTGCGCCATCTGCAATTCGATCACGTCAGGGTGCCAGCCGAGTTCATTGAGGCATGTGCATGCCATGGCTCGAAACCCGTGTCCGGTCATCTCATCACGCGCATAGCCCAGGCGTCGCAAAGCGGCATTCACCGTGTTCACGGACATCGGCCTATCTGAGGTGCGAAGCGACGGGAAGAGGTACCTGCCCTTGCCGGTCACGCTGCGGAGCTCTCGGAGCAGGGTGACCGCCTGAGAGGCCAGCGGAACGATATGCCGCTCCCGCATCTTCATCCGCGCTGCCGGTACCCGCCATTCCGCCGTTTGCAGGTCGATCTCACTCCATTCCGCCGCGCGAAGCTCGCTGGGACGTAGAAAGACGAGAGGGGACAACTTCAGGGCAATCAGCGTCGTCGGATGGCCTATGTAGCCGTCGATGGCGCGGAGGAGGGCGCCGATCTTGACCGGCTCCGTGATTGCCGCGCGGTTCTCCACCACGACCGGCGCCAAGGCGCCCCGCAGGTCAGACGTGATGTCCCGCGTCGCCCGACCCGTCGCGATGGCGTACCGGAAGATCTGCCCGCAGCGCTGCAGGGCTCGGTGCGCGGTCTCATTCATCCCTCGGCCCTCGATTGGCCGCAACACAGCCAGGACCTCAGGTGCCGTGATCTCAGCGATCGGGCGGGACCCCAGGCGAGGGTAGACGAACGACCCCAAAATCCAGCGCGCCTTGGTCATCGTGATGGGCGCGAGCCTCTCGGCCTGCATCTCCAGCCATTCCTCGGCGATCAGCTTGAAGGTGTCCGCCCTGGCGATCTTGACGGTCCGCCGCTGCACGCTCGGGTCGATCCCTCGAGCGAGGAGCTGCCGGGCCTCCTGCAGTTGCTCCCGCGCATACTGCAGCGTCACATCCGGGTACACACCGAGCGAAATCCCGCGCTCCCTCCCGTCATATTTGTACTTGAACCGCCACCACCGCGACCCGTTCGGGTTGACCACCATATACAGCCCGCGATCGTCATAGACCTTGTATGCCTTCTCCTTCGGCTTGAGGCTCCGAATCTTCGCATCCGACAACATTGGCGCCGCTCCACCAGCCCTTTTTGGGGTAACCGGGACTCACACCGACCTGACTTACCCCACTTTTCGCACCTCAGGCGTGTTATCATGCCCCTGGATGGCGGTAGACGGGCGCCGGCGGGTGTCGATGCGGAAACACTACGATTCCCGGTGTTTCCGCGCAATGTTTGGATGTTGGAGGACGGGCAGGGAAGGTGGAGGTTGAATCCACCTGGTGCCCGGGGCCGGACTCGAACCGGCATGGGGTTGCCCCCGAGGGATTTTCGTACCACTACAGCTTTCGCTGCTGCGAGGCCGGCGGCCTTTACGCCGCTCCGCGCATTTGTGGTCTGGACTTTACCTTCACCTTGCCGCGTCCCCGAGGGTGCGGTTTAGGCGGGGGCCGTCAAGTCTCTACACTTTCCGCGGGTCTCCCGCGGCTTAGCTCGGTATTGCAGCCACCGTCACGTGCTGCTGGTTCACCGAATTTGACCCCATTCACGCCGGGCGTTTCCGCGCCGGGTGCTCAAGTTTTCAAGTCCCTTGCGTCTACCGATTTCGCCACCCGGGCAACGGGTGCGGGGGCGATTCTACCTAAGTTGCGGCTGCCCGATCGGGCCGGCGGAAGCCGTAAGCATCCCTACCTATGGTGGTAAGCTACTGAATTGGTAAGACTTGGCGCTGAAGTCCCGCTGGTTCGTGCCTGAATTAAGGGGTCATGTCCGAATTTTGTCTCAAGGGGGAGAACGTGCATCTGTGGCGCGGCGATCACCATGTGCTGCGCGGGGTGCGGTTTCAGGTCGGGGCGGGGGAGTGCTTGCAGCTCACCGGGGCCAACGGGACGGGCAAGACGACGCTGCTGCGGACGGCCTGCGGGCTTGCGTACCCTGAGGGGGGCGAGATCACCTGGCGCGGGCAGAATATCCGTGAGGACATGCGCGCCTTCCATGCGCAGCTCGCCTACCTGGGCCACGAGCCCCCGCTGAAATCGGAGCTGACCGCGCGCGAGAATCTCCATTACTGGATCGGCGTGCGGCGCCGTCTGGAAGGGCGGGAGCTGGACCAAGCATTGGAGCGCGTCGGTGGAAATCAGTGGGCGGACCGGCCGGTCCGGACGCTCTCGGCGGGACAGAAGCGGCGCGCGGCGCTCGCCGGACTCACGCTGATGCGCGTACCCCTGTGGCTGCTGGACGAGCCAACGACCAATCTCGATGCCGAGGGGCAGAAGCTCGTCGGCACGCTCATCGATGAGCATGTCCAGGCCGGCGGCGTAGCGCTTGCGGCGGTACATCATGAGCTCGCCGTCTCACGGCCCAACGGGCTGCGACGGATGGAGCTGACGTTTGACTGATTCCGGCACCATGATGCCCCCGGTGAGGCCCGCCTTCGACAGTGCAAGCGATGCAACCCATCCGGCCGTGACGGCTCTGGCCGCGGCTCGCCTGGTGCTCGCGCGCGACCTCAAGCTGGCGTTTCGCAAGCGCAGCCAGCTCGTGCAGCCGCTTGCCTTCTTCGCCATCGTCACGACGCTCTTCCCGCTCGGGGTGAGCCCGGAGCTGTCGCGCTTGAGGCCGATGGCGGCGGGCGTGCTCTGGGCGGCCGCATTGCTGGCATCGCTCCTCGCCCTGGAGATGCTCTTTCGGGACGATGCGCAGGACGGGACCCTCGAGCAGTACGCGCTGTCGGGAGGCTCGCTGACCTGGCTGCTGGCGGCGAAGACCGCCGCTCACTGGCTGCTGACCGGCTTGCCGCTCGCTCTGATGGCGCCGTTGGCGGGGATCGCGCTCGGCGCGCCGAACGGGGCGGTGCCGGGGATCGTGGTCTCGGTCGCGGTGGGCACCGTGGCGTTGAGCCTCATCGGCTCGATCGGGGCGGCGCTCACCTTAGGCATCAGGCGCTCGGGGGCGCTGCTCTCGCTCCTGACGCTGCCGCTCGATATCCCGGTGCTCATATTTGGGGCCCGCGCCACGGAACTGGCCATCGGCGGCGAAGCCTATGGAGTACCGCTGCAGCTGCTCGCGGCGGTGGCCGTGCTGGGGCTGACGCTCGCGCCGCTAGCGGCCGCCGCGGCAGTGCGCATCAATCTGGAATAGAGCTGAAAGAAGAACGATGGCCTGGACCTGGTTTCACCGACTCGCCTCACCGCCCCACGTGTATCGCCTCTCGGCGCGCCTGACGCCCTGGCTGGCCTGGCCGGCGGCGCTCCTCATCGTCGCCGGGCTCATCGGGGGCCTCTGGCTCGCCCCGCCGGATTATCAGCAGGGGGACGGCTACAGGATCATCTACGTACATGCCCCCAGTGCCTGGATGTCGCTCTTCGTGTATACCACCATGGCCGTGGCGGCAGGAATCGGGCTCATCTGGCGGATGAAGGTGGCGCATGCGGTGGCCGCGGCCAGCGCGCCGGTCGGGGCGTCATTCACCTTTGCGGCACTCGTGACCGGCTCGCTCTGGGGCAAGCCCATGTGGGGCACCTACTGGCAGTGGGACCCGCGCCTGACCTCGGAGCTGATCCTGCTCTTCCTGTATCTTGGCTACATGGGCCTGCGGTCCGCCTTTGATGACGTGCAGAGGGCGGACCGGGCGAGCGCGGTACTGGCGGTGGTGGGTCTGGTGAACGTCCCGATCATTCATTATTCGGTCGTCTGGTGGAACTCTCTGCACCAGGCGCCCTCCTTGATGTACCTGGGCAAGCCCACCATGCCGCCCTCGATGTATGTTCCGCTCCTGATCATGCTGGTCGGGTTCACGCTCTTCTACGGGGCGGTGCTGCTCGTCAGGCTCCGCGGCGAGGTGTTGAGCCGCGAGCGCGCCGCCAGCTGGATCCGCGAGGCGGTGCGGGCGTGAGGCACTTCCTCGACATGGGCGGCTACTGGCCTTTCGTCTGGCCGGCCTATGCGGTGACGTTCGCGGTGATGGCGCTCAATATTATCTGGGCGCGCCGGCTCCTGAAGCGCTCGCGCAAGGAAGCCCTGCGCCGACTCACCATTGGAGGCACTGAGAAATGACCCCACGACGGCGCCGCCTGGTGCTGGTGCTCGGCATTCTGGCGGGAGTGAGCGTGGCCGGCGGGCTCGCGCTGAGCGCCTTCCGCCAGGACGTCACCTTCTACTTCGTTCCGACGCAAGTGGTCGACGGCAAGGTCCGTCCGGGCGAGGAATTCCGCATGGGCGGCCTCGTGGCCAGGGGCAGCGTCCATCGCAAGCCGGGCAGCATGGAGGTGCGCTTCACCGTCACTGACATGAAGCACGAGGTGCCGGTCGTGTACGACAAGGTCCTCCCCGACCTCTTTAGGGAGGGCGCGGGCGTGATCGTCCACGGGCACATGCTCGCCAACGGCACCTTCGATGCGGATGAGGTGCTCGCCAAGCACGATCAGTATTACCGGCCGCCCGGCATCCACGGGAAGCTCGACATCCGCCATGGCGAGCCGCGCGATCCGGCGCTGCTGCAGCCGCCGGCGACCGCGAGCACGACTGTCGCGCAGAGCGCCGTGGAGCAACCGTAGATGATTCCCGAGCTCGGCGAGTTCGCGCTGATCCTGGCGATGCTGCTCTCGGCGCTGCAGGCGTTCTTCGGCATCGCGGGGCCGGCGCTGAAGCGCGATCGCTGGATGGCCGCCGTGCTGCCGGCCGTCTCCGGTCAGTTCGTGATGGTCGCGGTATCCATGGGGTGTCTGATCACCTCGTTCGTGAACAACGACTTCTCGGTCAAGTACGTCGCGGAGAATTCCAACTCCGCGCTGCCGCTCTTCTATCGCGTCGCGGCGCTCTGGGGCGCGCACGCCGGCTCGCTCATCCTCTGGATCTTCCTGCTCGCCTTCTGGTCGATCGCGGCGGCGATCGGCACGGCCAGGCTGCCGAAGCCCTTCGCTTCGAGAGTGCTCGGCGTGCTCGGGGTCATCAGCTTCGGCTTTCTCCTCTACACGCTCGCCACCTCCAACCCGTTCCTGCGCCTGGATCCGCCGTGGCCGGACGGGCAGTCCCTGAACCCGCTCCTGCAGGACCCGGGCCTAGCCGCCCATCCGCCGGTCCTCTACACCGGCTATGTCGGCCTCGCGGTGGCCTTCGCCTTCGCGGGCGCGGCCATGCTCGAAGGGCGGCTCGATCGGGAGTGGGCGCGCTGGACGCGCCCGTGGACGACGGCCGCCTGGGCATTTCTCTCGTGCGGCATCGCGCTCGGCAGCTGGTGGGCGTACTACACGCTGGGGTGGGGCGGCTTCTGGTTCTGGGACCCGGTGGAGAATGCGTCCTTCATGCCGTGGCTCATGGCCACCGCGCTCATCCACTCCCTCGCCGTGACCGAGAAGCGCGGGCTCTTCAAGAGCTGGACGCTGCTGCTCGCCGTGCTTGCCTTCTCCTTGAGCCTCGTCGGCACCTTCCTCGTGCGCTCGGGCGTCCTCGTATCGGTTCACTCCTTCGCGGCAGCCCCGGGACGCGGCGAGTTCATCCTGACGTTCCTCATCATCATGATCGGCAGCGCGCTCGCGCTCTACGCCTGGCGGGCGCCGCTTTTGAAGTCGGAGGCGGGCTTCGAGCTCACCGCGCGGGAGTCCTTCCTCCTCTTCAACAACATCCTGCTCGTGACCGCCTGCGCCACCGTGTTCGCCGGCACCATCGCGCCGCTCATCGCCGCGCCCCTCGGGCTCGGCAAGCTCTCGGTCGGACCGCCTTATTTCAACCCGACGTTCCTGCTCTCGGTCCTGCCGCTCATGGCGCTCCTCTCCGTCGGCATTCATTCGCGCTGGAAGCGCGGCAGGCTCGGGAACCGCTCGCGCATCCTCATCCTGACGCTCATCGCCTCGGCCGTGATCGGCTGCGGCGTGGTGTTTGGCTTTTTCACCGGCGGACGGGTGCTCTCGCCGATCGGCGTCACGCTCGGCGTGTGGATCATCATCTCCTCGCTCATCGAGCCCATCGACCGCCTGCGCCGGCACATCACGATCCCGCGCGCGGTCCTGGGGATGACCCTCGCGCACATCGGGCTCGGCATCTTCGTCATCTCCATCACCTCGGTGGAGGCCTTCACGGCCCAGCGCGACGTGGCGCTCGCGCAGGGCGGCATCACGCGGCTCGGCGCGTATCAGTTCCAGTTCGAGGGCGTCAAGCCAATCCAGGGGTCCGACTACGATGGCGTCGCCGGCACCGTCCTCGTCAGCCATGATGGCTCGCCGGTCGCGGTGATGCGCCCCGAGAAGCGGGAGTACTTCGTCCAGCACATCGGCACGACCCATTCGGCGATCTACATGTACCGGGTCAGCAACATTCTGGTCGCGCTCGGCCAGGATCTCGGGGACGGCCGCTGGAGCCTGCGGGTGCAGGTGAGGCCGCTCGTGACTTTCATCTGGCTGGCCGCATTCATCATGGCAGCGGGCGGCATGCTCGCCATTTCCGATCGCCGCTATCGGATCGCGCAGGCGCGTGAGCCTGCGATCGAACCGGTCGGCGCCGTCACCCGGAGCGGGGCCGGATGAGCCGCTTCGTCAACCGCTTCACGGTGCCGCTCGCGATCTTCGCGGTGCTGGTGGTGGTGTTCGCCATCGGCATCAAGGACTCGCCGGACAAGGACCTCATTCCCTCGCCCCTCATCGGCAAGCCGGCGCCCGCGTTCGCGCTGCCGAGCCTGACCGATCCGGGCCGGAAGGTGACCTCGGCGCAGTATCGCGGCCACTGGTACCTCTTCAACATCTGGGGCACCTGGTGCATCGACTGCCGCATCGAGCAGCCGATGCTCCTCAGGATCAAGCAGACGGGCATCATCCCCATCGTGGGCCTCGACTGGAAGGATGACCCGAAGGATGCGCGCTCGTATCTGAAGCAGGCGGGGGACCCGTACCAGAGCATCGCCGTCGATCAGGACGGCGCCGAAGCGATCATGTGGGGCGCGTACGGCGCGCCGGAGACCTTCCTGGTGAACCCCGAGGGGATCGTGGTCTACAAGCGCATCGGACCGATCACCGAGCGCGCCTGGGCGCAGGACATCCTGCCGCGCCTGCCGCTGACCTCGACCCCGGATGCCGCTTCGAGCTCCTGATGAGACACCGCGCCGCCTCCATCCTCATCGCCGTCCTCGCGGCCTCGTTGCTGCTCGGGTCCTCCTCGGTTCACGCCATCGCCTACACCCAGATGCCGACCCCGCAGCTCGAGGCGAGGTACCTCCACCTCATCCGCAACTTCCGCTGCATGCAGTGTCAGGATGAGTCGCTGGCCGATTCCCCGGTGGACCTCGCGGCCGAGATGCGCCGGCACATCCGCGACATGTTGCTCGCCGGCAAGACCGACCAGCAGATCCGGGACTTCATGGTCTCGCGCTACGGCTACTTCATCCTCTTCAAGCCGCCCTTCGTGGCGAAGACCGCCTGGCTGTGGCTGACTCCGGGCGCGGTGCTCCTCGTGGGAGTGATCGCCGCGCTCGTCATCATCCGCAGGCGCGCGGTGCTCGTCGCGAGCGATCCCCAAGATGACGACCTCACGGATGCCTGACGAATGATCCTTTTCATCGTACTTGCCGCGGCGCTGGCCGCGGCCTGCGTGGCCGTGATCGCGGTGCCGCTCCTGAAGCCCGTGCCGTCCCGGACCGCGACCGCCCCGTGGGCCGCGCTCGGCGCGGCTGGGGTGTTGGTCATCGGCTCTGCGGCGCTCTATCCGACCTGGAGCAACTGGTCGTGGCACAAGTCCCCGGGCATCGGCTCGCCCGAGGGCATGATCGAGCGGCTCATCCACCGGCTCAACGACCATCCCGGCGATGTGGCCGGCTGGCTCATGCTCGGGCGCTCCTACGTCGTGCTGCAGGAGTATCCGCTGGCGGTGCGCGCCTACACCCGGGCCGATCACGCGGCGGGAGGGCGTAGCGCCGAGGCGCTGGTCGGGGAGGCGGAAGCCATCTCGCTCATGAACAATTCCCAGATCAGCGGCGCGGCCGGCCGGCTCATCGAGCGCGCGCTCGCAATCGATCCGACCGACCCGCAGGCGCTCTTCTTCGGAGCGGCCGCGGCGATGCACCGGGGCGAGCTGCCGCTCGCGCGCGCCCGCTTCACCAAGCTCCTCGCCCTCAACCCGCCCGCCCGTGTCAAGGCAATCCTCGAGCAGGAGATCTCGGGGATCGATCGCCAGTTGGCATCGGCCCATCCCGCCCCCTCTCCAAAGAAGCCCTGAGCGATCCAACGGCGGTTGGAGGAACCGGCCACCGTCGCCGTGCCGGCGTCCCAACTGGAACCGCAATGCAGCCGGCATGCCTCTTGCTGAGTACTGTCTGCTCGCTGGGCGGGGATTTCTCGGAAGTCCTTGGGGCGCACATCGATTGCTGCCGCTGTGTTCGCCCGCGAGCCCCACGAACCCAGCTTGTGTGAGGAGAAGTAGTGATGGCTCAGGTATCAGGTCATGATGGACGCAGCACGGAGGGCCGTACGTCCAATCGGGGCTTTGCTTCCATGAACGCCGAGCGGCAGCGCCAGATCGCCAGTATGGGCGGTAAGGCGGTACCGGACGAGAAGCGCAGCTTCTCGCAAAATCGGCGCCTGGCGGCGGAAGCAGGCCGAAAGGGCGGACAGAGCGTTCCGGGAGCGAAACGCAGTTTCTCGCAGAATCGCGCGCTTGCCGCGACGGCGGGCCGCAAAGGAGGACAGAGCGTGCCGGATGAGAAGCGCAGCTTCTCGCAGAATCCGGAGCTCGCCGCAGAGGCCGGCCGCAAGGGCGGCCAGGCGAGCCACGGAGGAGGTGGCGAGCACCGCGAGTCGAGGTCCTAGGCGCCCCAGGCGCCCCCACCCGGTCCTTCGGGACCCGAGTGCCGGCGGCCATCGAGCTGCCGGCGTTTTCGGAGGGCTTTGCCTTGCAAAGATTACCCTCCCGATTGCAGTTCTTACCGATCCGCTCCCGGCCTAGGTGGGTCTCTTGACCCTCCGCACCCCGTGGACTATGGTCCTGCCAGCACTAACTAGGGGAGCTCCGGCAAGGGGCTGAGAGGCCAATGGCGCCGGCACGGCGCGGCATGGCGACCCTCTGAACCTGATCCAGTTCATGCTGGCGTAGGAAAGTTCTTTTCCGTCCGCTTCCTGACGACGGCTTCGCTGGGTCTTCCGCGGTCCAACCGCTCGAGGAGCATCCACGATGAACGCCGTTCCGCTGACCGTCGTCTCCGACTCACTGCCCGCCTCCCGCAAGGTCTTCGCGCCCGGCCGCGTCCATCCGCAGTTGCGCGTTCCGATGCGGGAGATCGCGCTGCATCCGTCCGCGGGGGAGCCGCCGCTCACCGTCTACGACTCCTCCGGACCCTACACCGACGCCTCCGTACGCATCGATATCGAGCAGGGCCTGCCGCGGCTGCGGGAAGAGTGGATCCTGGCGCGCGGGGACGTGGCGGGGGCCGAGGGCCGCGCGGTGCGGCCGGAAGACAACGGCCTGGCGGCGGGCAGCCCCGCCGGCGCGCCTGCCTTCCCCACGGTCCGCCGGCCGCTCAGAGCGCGCGGGAGCGCGGCTCCCACCCAGATCGCCTACGCCCGCGCAGGTCTAGTGACGCCGGAGATGGAGTTCGTGGCGATCCGCGAGAATCTCGGCCGGGAGCAGCGTCGCGCCGGAGCCCGCGACGGCCAATCCTGGGGCGCGGCGATTCCGGATCTGGTCACGCCCGAGTTCGTGCGCGCCGAGGTCGCCGCGGGCCGTGCCATCATTCCGGCCAACATCAACCACCCGGAATCCGAGCCGATGATCATCGGCCGCAACTTCCTGGTGAAGATCAATGCCAACATCGGCAACTCCGCCGTCGCCTCGTCCACCGCCGAGGAGGTGGACAAGATGGTCTGGGCCATCCGCTGGGGCGCGGACACGGTCATGGACCTCTCCACGGGCCGCAACATCCACACCATCCGGGAGTGGATCATCCGCAACTCCCCGGTGCCGATCGGCACCGTGCCGATCTACCAGGCGCTCGAGAAGGTGGGCGGCATCGCCGAGGACCTCACCTGGGAAGTCTTCCGCGACACGCTGATCGAGCAGGCGGAGCAGGGCGTCGACTACTTCACCATCCACGCCGGCGTGCGGCTGCATTACGTGCCGCTCACCGTCAACCGGGTCACCGGGATCGTCTCCCGCGGCGGCTCCATCATGGCCAAGTGGTGCCTGGCGCACCATCGCGAGAGCTTCCTCTACGAGCACTTCGAGGAAATCTGCGAGATCTGCCGCGCCTACGACGTCAGCTTCTCCCTGGGTGACGGCCTGCGGCCCGGCTCGATCGCCGATGCCAACGATGCCGCGCAGTTCGCGGAGCTCGAGACGCTGGGCGAGCTCACCCGCATCGCCTGGAAGCACGACTGTCAGGTGATGATCGAGGGCCCGGGCCACGTGCCGATGCACAAGATCAAGGAGAACATGGACAAGCAGCTCGCCACCTGCGGCGAGGCGCCGTTCTACACCCTGGGACCGCTCACCACCGACATCGCCCCGGGATACGATCACATCACCTCGGCGATCGGCGCGGCCATGATCGGCTGGTACGGCACCGCGATGCTCTGCTACGTCACGCCGAAGGAGCATCTCGGTCTTCCGGACCGCAACGACGTCAAGACGGGCGTCATCACCTACAAGATCGCCGCGCATGCCGCGGACCTCGCCAAGGGGCATCCCGGCGCGCGCGAGCGCGACGATGCGCTCTCGCGTGCGAGATTCGATTTCCGCTGGGCCGATCAGTTCAACCTGTCCCTGGATCCTGACACCGCCTGCGCCTTCCACGATGAGACGATGCCAAAGGACGCGCACAAGGTGGCGCACTTCTGCTCTATGTGCGGACCGAAGTTCTGCTCCATGCGCATCTCGCACGAAGTGCGCGCCGAGGCGAAGCAGCAGGGCATGGAGGAGATGGCGGAGCGGTTCCGCGCCTCGGGTGGCAAGCTCTACGTGCCCTCCGGCGAGACGCAGGGCTAAAGCCGTGCGCGCCGTCGTCCTCGGCGCAGGTGTGGCGGGGCTCGCCTGCGCGGTGGAGCTCGCCGAGCGCGGCGTGGCGGTGCAGGTGTTGGAGCGGGGGGAGCGGCTGGGCGCGCGCTGCTGCTCCTGGTACGCGGGCGGGATGCTCGCGCCCTGGTGCGAGCGCGAGAGCGCGGAGCCGGTGGTGGCGACTTTGGGCGCGGAGAGCCTCGGGTGGTGGGCGTCCAA
This sequence comes from Pseudomonadota bacterium, assembly GCA_019352035.1. Lineage (GTDB taxonomy): Bacteria > Pseudomonadota > Gammaproteobacteria > Steroidobacterales > Steroidobacteraceae > 13-2-20CM-66-19. The sequence continues at coordinate 12,663 of JABBNZ010000025.1, forward strand.
GTACCCGGGCACCGTCCGCGCCGGGAGCCTCGTCATCGCCCATGGCCGCGATGCGGGCGAGCTGCGCCAGTTCGCGCGCCGCACCGAGCGCTACGAATGGCTGGATGCCGCGGGCATCGGGGCGCTCGAGCCCGACCTCGCGGACCGATTCAGCCAGGCGCTGCACTTCCCGGAGGAAGGTCATCTCGATCCGCGCGCCGCGCTCGCCGCGCTCGCCGACAGGCTCGCGGCGCTCGGCGCGCCGATCCGCTTCGGCGCCGAAGCGCAGGCCTGCGAGCAGACCGCGCGCGCCGCGCAGGCGGCCGGCGATACGGTGATCGACTGCCGCGGCCTCGAAGCGCGCGATGCGCTGCCCGACCTTCGCGGCGTCAAGGGCGAGATGCTGATCGTGAAGCTCCCCGAGGTCAGACTGTCGAGGCCGGTGCGGGTGCTTCATCCGCGGGTGCCGATCTACATCGTCCCGCGGGGCGATGCCCACTACATGATCGGCGCCACCATGATCGAGAGCGATCAGCCGACCCGCATCAGCGCGCGCTCCATGCTGGAGCTGCTCGGCGCCGCCTACGCGCTGCATCCGGCCTTCGGCGAGGCGCAGATCGTCGAGATCGGCACCGGCGTGCGGCCCGCCTTCCCGGACAACCTGCCGCGCGTGCGCCGCGTCGGCGGCCGGCTCTACGTGAACGGACTTTATCGGCACGGCTTCCTGCTCGCCCCGGCGCTCGCGCGCCAGGTTGCGGAGCAGGTGCTCGCGGGCCGTCAGTCATCCGAGGTGCTGCATGAAGATTCTGGTCAACGGCGACTCGCGTGAGATCCGGGCGGCGGATCTTTCCGGCGCCCTCGAGGAGCTGGGGTACGGCGGGGCGGTGCTCGCCACGGCCGTCAATGGCGAGTTCGTGCCGGTGGCGGCGCGGCAGGCGGCACGCCTCGCCGACGGCGATCGGATCGAAGTGCTGGCGCCGATGCAGGGCGGCTAGGAGCGGGGGCGGTCATGTTGCGACTCTATGACACGGAGCTGCGCTCGCGGCTGCTGCTCGGCACCGCCCGCTATCCCTCGCCGTCGCTCCTCGCCGAATCGGTGAAGGCGAGCGGGGCGCAGGTCGTCACCGTATCCCTTCGCCGGGAATCCGGCGGGGAGCGCTCCGGCCAGGGCTTTTGGTCGATCGTGCGCGATCTCGGCGCGCGGGTGCTGCCCAACACGGCGGGCTGTCACTCCGTGAAGGAAGCCGTCACCACGGCACAGATGGGACGCGAAGTCTTCGGCACTTCCTGGGTGAAGCTCGAAGTGATCGGGGAGGACGAGACGCTGCAGCCGGATGTGTTCGGACTCGTGGAAGCGGCACGCATCCTCTGCAAGGAAGGGTTCGAGGTCTTCCCCTATACCACCGAGGACCTCATCGTCGCGGAGCGCCTCCTCGAGGCGGGCTGCCGTATCCTCATGCCCTGGGGCTCGCCGATCGGCTCCGGGCGCGGCCTCAACAATCTCTTCGGCCTGAAGGCGCTGCGGGCCCGCTTTCCCGAGGTGGCGATGGTGGTCGATGCCGGGATCGGCGTGCCGTCGCACGCCGCGCAAGCATTGGAGCTCGGCTTCGATGCCGTGCTCATCAACACCGCCGTCTCCCAGGCACGCGATCCGGTCGGGATGGCGGCCGCGTTCGCTCAAGCGGTGGCGGCGGGCAGGGCGGCTTACGAGGCCGGTCCCATGGAGCCGCGCGACCTCGCCGTGCCCTCGACGCCGGTCATCGGCAAGGCATTCCTCGGATGAGCCTGCCGCGCGTCTACCCAATCGTCGACAGTGCGGACTGGGTCCGACGGCTGTTGCCCGCCGGCGCGCGCCTGGTGCAGCTTCGCATCAAGGACCGCCCCGCCGTGGAGTTGCGGGCCGAGATCCGCGAGTCAAAGGATCTCTGCGCAACCGCCGGCGCGCAGCTCATCGTCAACGATCACTGGCAGCTCGCCCTCGAGGAGGGATGCGATTTCGTGCATCTGGGCCAGGGCGATCTCGACACGGCCGACGTGCCTGCGCTGCGCCGCGCCGGCCTCCGGCTCGGCATCAGCACGCACGATGAGGCGGAGCTCACGAGGGCGCTCGGGTTCGAGCCGGATTACGTGGCGCTCGGCCCCATTTACCCGACGCTCCTCAAGGCGATGCCCTTCGCGCCGCAAGGGCTCGGCCGGATCGGCCAGTGGAAGCGGCGGATCGGCGCCCTGCCGCTCATCGCCATCGGCGGCATCACGCTGGAGCGGCTGCCCGGCGTGCTCGAGGCAGGAGCGGACTCGGCGGCCGTCGTGACGGACATCGTCCGCCATGCCGACCCCGAGCGACGGATGGAGGAGTGGGTAAGGGCGGCGCCTTCATCGACCGCCACGGACGGCCACCACCACGGCCCTCCCGATGACTGACCGCTACAGCCGCCAGACAGTCCTGCCCGAAGTCGGCCCCGAGGGCCAGCAGCGCCTGCGCGCGGCCAGCGTGCTGGTCGTGGGCGCCGGCGGACTCGGCTGCGCGGTGCTGCAGTACCTCTGCGCCGCAGGCGTCGGGCGGCTTTTCATCCTCGATCACGACCGCGTCGAGGAATCCAACCTCCACCGCCAGCCGCTCTACCGCATGAGCGATCTCGGCGAGCCAAAGGCTCTCGCGGCTGCAGCGGCGATGCATGCGCTCAACCCGCAGGTGCGCGCGGACGGTGCCGTGCAGCGCCTGACTCCGGCCAACGCGGCCGAGTGGGTCGCGCGCGCCGATATCGTCGTGGATGCCGCGGACAGCCTCGCGCTGACCTACATCCTCAGCGACGAATGCCAACATCGCGCCAAGCCGCTCGTCAGCGCCTCGGTGCTGGGCCTCTCCGGGTACGTGGGCGCCTTCTGCGGCGGCGCGCCGAGCTACCGCGCCGTGTTTCCCGAGATGCCCCGCCTAGCAGGCTCCTGCGCGCAATCGGGCGTCCTCGGCACCGCCGTTGGCGTCATCGGGACACTGCAGGCGCATTTGACGCTCGCGCTCCTGCTGCAACTGTCTCCGACCATGCTCGGAGAGCTCGTGAGCGTCGACTTCCGCTCGCTGCGGTTCAGTGGATTCTCCTTCGCCGCGGCGAGTGAGCCCGAGGCGCCCCCGCTGCGCTTCATTGCGCCCGAGCACGTGAGTGAGGCCGACGTGGTGGTCGATCTGCGCAGCCTGACGGAGGCGCCGAAGTCGCCATTCCCGAGTGCGCTGCGCGTCGGGGTGGAGGAGGTGGAGCGCACAGGGCTCGCGCAGGTGCGGGACGCCCGGGTGGTGCTCTGCTGCCGCTCCGGCATCCGCGCCTGGCGCGCGGCCGAGGCGCTGCGCCGTGCAGGGCATACGGATCTTGCCCTCATCGCCCTCGGAGACTGAGCGCTTGAGCGGCCCGTCCGCCGTCCTCGTGATCGCCGGGTCCGATTCCAGCGGCGGCGCCGGCATGGGGCGCGATTTGCGGGTGCTCGCGCAGCTCGGGGTCCCGGCGGTATGCGCAGTCACTGCGGTAACCGCCCAGACCCACGGCCGCGTGGTGAGTGTGCATCACATTCCGCCCGCGGTGGTGCGCGCTCAGATTCGCGCAGCGCTCGAATCCGTCACCGTCGGTGCGATCAAGATCGGGATGCTCGGCACGGCCGCCACGGTGTGCGCGGTGGCCGACGAGCTGTCGCGGGCCCGGTCCATCCCGCTCGTGCTCGACCCGGTGCTGCTCTCCTCGTCCGGCGGCGTGCTGCTCGATGAGTCGGGCCGCGCCCGGATGCGCGCGCGGCTCTTTCCGCTCGCCACCGTGCTGACACCCAACATCCCGGAGGCCGCGACGCTCTGCGGGATGCCGCCCGCCGCCAGCCGCGAGGAGCGGGTGGTGCAGGCGCGGGCGCTCCTCTGCATGGGTCCGCAGGCGGTGCTCCTCAAAGGCGGCCACGCCGCGGAGGCCGAAGCGGCCGATCTGTTGCTCATGCAGGATGCCGCGCCGCAATGGCTCTGCTCACCGCGGCTGAATGCCGCATGCCGCGGCACCGGATGCGCACTGGCCTCGGCCATCGCCGCCGGCCTCGCCCAGGGATCAGCGGTGGAAGAGGCGTGCCGGAGCGCGCGGGAGTACGTGCTGAAGATGTTGTCGGCGCCGTCCTGAGAGCGCCGCCGGGGACGCGCGGCCCCGTGACGATTCCCGTCCCTCGGTCCCAATGCGGAAACACCGTCAGGACGGAGGTGTGATGTCGAATCATGATGGAATCTGATACCGACTTCACATCTCCAGAGCGGAAAAGGCCTTCCGTCCGGCACTAAATGAGTAGACGGTGCAACCTGGGTTCACTTACAATTTCCAAACACCTGATTTTCCAAAGAGTGGTGGCCGCGACCGGCCGCCGTGCCGGGCGTGCGCGCCCTCAGATTCCCGCCCCAAGGTTGAATTGAAGCGTCCCGGTGTGGCCGGGGTGTATTGCAGTCCGGCGGCGGCCGCTCTGCCGCGATTGCGCCGGTGACCTCACAATGGGTTTTCCCGACATGTTCAAGCTCGCACCGAGCAGTGCTCTCAGTTATGCCTCGCCAGGCATGTCACGCGCTCGGCGGCTTTTTCTCCTCGCGCTCGAGACGCTGTCCGGCATCCGGCGCGCCAACCGCATCTACGCGGCATGGCAGGCGTCGCGACCCGACTCGAGCCGCCGGGCGATGAATGACCTGCTTGCGGCGTGCAAGATGGCGCTGCGCATCGAGGCGCCGCAATGGCCCGTGCCACGGACTGACAGCCGCAGGCTGATCATCATCGCCAATCATCCGTTCGGCATTCCCGACGGGGTCGCGATTCTGGCGCTGGCCGAGCAACTGGACCGGCCGGTGCGGATTCTCATCAATACCGACCTGCTGCGCGTGCCGGAGCTGACGCGATTCGCGTTGCCCATCGACTTCTCGGAGACGAAGGACGCGTTGCGCACCAATATGGAGAGTCGCAAGGAGGCGTTGGCCTGCCTCGCGCGCGGGGAGACGGTCGTCATTTTCCCGAGCGGCGGCATCGCGACGGCACGCAGTCCGTTCCGGCGCGCCGAGGAACTGCCGTGGAAACTGTTCACCGCCAAGCTGATTCACATGGCGCGTGCCGACGTGCTGCCGGTTTACTTCGAAGGGCAGAACAGCCCGCTCTTCCACGCCGCGAGCCGGATCAGCCTGTCTCTGCGGTTGTCGCTGATCGTGCCGGAAGCGGTGCGGCGCCTGGGACGCCCGATCGACGTGCGCATCGGCAGCGTGATTCCCTACGAGCGCCTCGCTGCCGTTACGGATCGGCAGGCGCTGACCGGGTTGCTCTACGAGCAGGTCATGACACTCCGGGGAGCGCTCCGGAGCGGCGTGAGAGCCTTGGGATGCGCGGCCTGCGCCGCGCCGGGCCGCATCGCGCCTGAGCCCACGGCCGCCGGTTGATCCGCAGTGGGAGCCGACGGGACTCTCGCCGAGATGATGCACCGCCGGCACCCTGCGCCGGCTCTCTCGATCCGTCGCCGGTGAGCTTCCATCGTCATGCGCCGGCAGGCCCCGTTCGCTCTGCTCGGCAGGCGAGAGCGCGGATGAGCGTGACCGCCGTAGCGGCCCTGACACTCCTCGCTGCGGCGTGCACGAATCATTCGCGCACACCGGTGCCGACATCGCCCCACGACACCGCACCGAGTGGCTACTTCCGTGTTCCCGCCGGACGAAGGGACGGCATCCGCCTTCCTTACCGAGACTGGCTGCCAAGCGGACCCGTGAGGCATGTGGTGCTCGCACTGCACGGATTCGATGACAGCCGCGATGCGTGGCGCACGCTCGGGCCGGTCCTTGCCCGCCACGGCGTCGCGGTTTTCGCACCGGACCAGCAGGGTTTTGGCCTCTCGCCGGGTCGCGGCCATTGGGCGGGCAGCGAGACGATGGTGGCGGACGCGCGATCCATCGTGACCATTCTGCGCCGGCGCTTTCCGACAGTGCCGCTGACGGTCGCTGGGGAGAGCATGGGCGGGGCGGTCGCGATCCTGCTCGCCGCGCAGGGCGATCCGCACGTCTTTTCTTACGTGCTGGTATCGCCTGCCGTCTGGGGCGGCCGTGCGATGGCCGCACCCGAGCGCTGGACTGTGGCCGCGCTCGGCGCGCTCGTGCCGTGGCTGAGGCTGACGGGACGTCAAGCCGGCATCGAGGAAAGCGATGACCGGGCTGCGCTGCGAAGGCTCTCTGCCGACCCGTTGACGATTCATGCGACCCGCCTCGGAACCGTGGCGGGCATCGTGCGCATGATGGGGGCGGCGCAGGCCGGGTGCTCGAAATTGCACCCGGCGCACGCATTGGTGATGTATGGCGGCAATGACCAGATCATTTCCAAGCGCGCCATGGCGGCGTGTTGGCGGCGGATTCCGGCGGATCCTGGTGTCGTGCTTGCCTATTACCCACGGAGCTATCATCTGATGCTGATCGATCATCAGCGCAACGTACCGATCGACGATATCGTGTCGTTCGTCGCGAATCCCGAGAGACCGCTGCCCTCGCAGGCAAGCGGCAGCGCGAGGCGCTTCCTGGCTCGTCACTGATGCACGGAAGAGCCCTGGCGCCCGAGGCGAACCCCCGGGGAGTTGCACCTCCGGGGCATTTCGTTATAGTGATTCGCTACAACTAGGCGGCGCCGCGGCGGGCCAGGGGTCTCTCGCGGCGCCGCATCGGCTTGGGAGGTCACGGATGTCGCGGCTCGCATCATGGCGGTCGGCGCGCATGGCGCGCTGGGGGCTGCCGCTGGCAGCGCTGGCGGCTCTGTATGGCTGCGGCGCAGGAGGCGGGGGCTCGCCGGCTGCACCCTCGAGCACCGCAGCTTCCTCCTGGACGCCGGGGATTTTCCAGCCCGCCTCGAATTTCGCGGCCCTCTGCGCCAACCCGCGCGCGGGAACCGATCCGTATACGCACCAGGCGTATCCCGACAGGCCGGGATCGGCCGTCGATGAGAACAATTGGCTGCGCTCCTGGACTCATCAGCTGTACTTCTGGTACGACGAGGTGCAGGACCTCAACCCGGCGCTCTACAGCACATCGCAATACTTCCAGCTCATGAAGACGACGCAAACGACGTCCTCCGGCGCGCCGAAGGACCGCTTCCACTTCACATACCCGACCTCGGTCTGGGAATCGCTCTCGCAGGCGGGCGTGCAGGTCGGATACGGCGTGCAATGGGAGATCATTCAGGGCTCGCCGCCGAGGAGCATCAAGCTCGCCTACCTGCAGCCGGCGGCCGACCTTCCCGCCGACACCATCGCGGCGAACCTGGTGCGCGGGGACACGCTGCTCGCGGTGGACGGCGTCGATGTCGTCAACGCCGCGGATCAGACGAGCCTCAATACCATCAATGCGGCCCTCGCGCCATCGGCCGCCGGCGAGACGCACACCTTCACCGTGGAGGATCCCGGCTCCACCACTTCGCGGACGGTCACCCTGCAGGCCGAGAACGTGACCGAGATTCCCGTTCTGATGGAAAAGACGCTGACGAATCCCGCCAACGGCGGCACGGTCGGATACATCCTCTACGATGACCAGGTCGAGACCGCGGAGCCGGAGCTGATCAGCGCGATCAACGACTTGAAGGCCAAGGGCGTCACCGATCTCATCCTGGATCTGCGCTACGACGGCGGCGGTTACCTCGCCCTCGCCAGCGAGCTCTCCTACATGATCGCCGGCCCCAACCAGACCGCGGGCGAGACGTTCGAGGTGCAGCAGTTCAACAACCAGTACCCGACGACGGATCCGGTCACCGGCCAGCCGATCACCCCGACTCCCTTCTACAGCACGACCCAACTCTCTTCCACGTCACAGCCGCTGCCGACGCTCAACCTGACACGGGTGGCGGTCATCACCGGCCAGGACACCTGCTCGGCGAGTGAGTCCATCATCAACGGGCTCGAAGGGGTCGGCGTCACCGTGTATCAGATCGGCTCCACGACCTGCGGCAAGCCCTACGGCTTCTACCCGCAGGACAACTGCGGCACGACCTACTTCTCGATCGAGTTCCAGGGGGTGAATGCCAAGGGATTCGGCGGCTACGGCGAAGGGTTCTCCCCCGCGAATACCAACCCCATGGTCGGAGTGTCGGTGCCGGGCTGCTCGGTCGCCGATGATTTCAGCCACGCGCTCGGCGACCCGAGCGAAGGGCGGATCGCGGCGGCGCTCGCCTACCTCGCCAATCCGCAACCCTCCACGTGCCCGTCGCCGCCGACGGGCGTCGCGGCCCCGAGGACGCTGAGCGAGCGCCAGCTCCTCGATCGCATCTTCGTGCGCTCGCCGCTCACGCAGATGCGCATCCTGCGGCGCTGACCGACTCGGGGAGCGCTCCTCGTGCGCAGGCCGGTCTCTGGCTCATGGGCCGCGGCGGTGTCGGTATCCCTCCTCATGGGACTGGCGGCATGCCGCGGCTGGCCTGCGGATCGGGGCGTTCCGGCGATCGTCACGCAGCCCACGGCGGCGAGCCGTGCGGATCTCGCGCGCGCCGTGACCCAGGCGTTCGGCGGGACGCCCGTGAGGCTCGCGCGCGACGCATTGACGCGTGACAGCCTGTTGATTGTCGGTCGCGCGCAGGCGCGCGATATCCGCGGGCTGCCTCTCAACGGACGGGAGCTGGGACGGCCGCAACGTTTCCGGTTGCTTCGGCGCGGCTCGCGGTGCGTTCTGCTCCACATCGAGACGGGGAGGGTGCGCGTGCTGGCGCACACCCGCTGTCACATGTTGCCGGATCGCCACGGCCGCGGCTGACGCCAAAGACCGACAGGTTGCGACCTGGGTCACGTTTGCGGTGAGATATGTCACAGGAGCGGCTGCGGCCGGTCCTGCGGCGAGAGTCTCGGCTCCAAACGGAGGCGTCATGAAGACGATGACCGGAAACATTCGCAACGCTCGTGCCGGGTTGCATGTGGGTCTCGCGCTCGCGCTGACCGCATCGGTGGCGCTGCAGGGCGTGGGGCTCTGGCTCGCGCTCGGCTCCGGATCGCGCCTGGCCGCCGCCGCGATCGCCTGCGGAGCGCTCGCCGGCCTCATCGGCGCAACTCTGGTGGCCACGTCGCTGCCGCACGAGCGCGGCGCGCCGCAGGAGCCCGCGCCAGCGCCGGCCGCGGTGCCCCGCCCCCGCGGCCCGCAGGAGGCGGTGGCTCTGGCCCACGCCCAGAAGATGGAGGCGTTGGGCCTGCTCGCCGGCGGCGTGGCCCACGATTTCAACAACCAACTTCATGTCATCCGCAACTCCCTCGAGATCCTCGAGCGGCAGGACCCGCGGGCCGATGACCGGCGCTGCCTGGAGATGATCCGGCGCAGCGCCGATCGGGCGGCGGCACTCACCCGCCAGCTCCTGGCGTTCTCGCGGCGCCAGCCCCTCGAGGCGCGGCCGATCGATGCCAACGATCTCGTGACGCAGGTGGCGGAACTGATGCGCCATGCGCTCGGGGAGCGGATCACCGTCGAGACGGTTCTCGGGCGGGGAGTGGCCAGCGTGGCCGCCGATGCCGGACAGCTCGAGACCGCGCTCCTCAATCTCGCGATCAACGCGCGGGATGCGATGGCTCAGTCGGGCCTCCTCACCATCGAGACGGCGAATGTCACGCTCGATCAGCCATTGCGCTCGTACGTGATGATCGCCGTGTCCGATACCGGGACCGGGATGCCCCCCGAGGTGGCGGAGCGGGCCTGCGAGCCGTTCTTCACCACCAAGGCGCCCGGCCACGGCACCGGCCTCGGGCTCTCGCAGGTGGCCGGCTTTGCGCAGCAGGCGGGCGGCCACGTCCGGATATCGACCGCGCCGGGAAAGGGAACGACGGTGGGACTCTACCTGCCGGATTCCGGCCGGCCCACCGAGGCCGCCCCCACCAGGCACGCCGCCCAGTCCGCCGGGCGAAGCGAGCAGGGGTTGGCGCTGGCGGTCGCAGCAGGGCTCGAAGGCTAATCCAGCGGACCGCCTTGCGGCGCCGACACGGGCGGCAACGATTTCGGCCGCAACGATCCGGGCTGCCGGGGCGACAGCGGGGGTGGCGGAGGCTTCGACGATGGCGGTGCAGGCGACGGCGGGGCTGGAGTCAGGTCCTAACTCTTCTGCCGCATCCACCGTCGCGCCAGCGGCTCGACGGTGGTCGCCTGCACCAGAATGCTGAAGATCGCGACCAGGTAGGTCGCGGTGACGATCAGCGCCTTGGGCGGTCCCTCCGCCAGTGACAGGGCGAGCGCGATCGACAGCGCTCCGCGCAGTCCTCCCCAGGTCAGGAGCTTCACCGTGTGCGGCTCGAATCGCTGGAAGCGCCGCAGCACCGCGATCGGCACTCCCACGCTGATGTAACGCGCGATCAGCACGATCGGCAGCGCGAACGCGGCCGGGATCAGAAACTCGCGCACCGTCCCGGCGAGGGCGGTGAGCTCGAGGCCCACCAGCCCGAAGAGGATCAGGTTGAGCAGATCGTCCGCGAGCTGCCAGAACATGAAGAGCCGCTCGCGCGTCAGCTCCGACATCGCATACTCGCGGCCGCTGCCGACGACCAGGCCCATCACCACCGTCGCGATGGGCGCGGAGACTTTCAGGCTCTGCGCCGCTGCGTAGCCGCCCGTCGCCATGGCGAGAGTGATCAGCGTCTCCACCGGATAACTGTCGACACTGCGCAGCAGCAGAATGCCGATGTAGCCGACGCCGAGGCCGAAGGCGGCGCCGCCCAGGACCTGTTGGGCAAACATCACGGCGACCGCGGAAGCCCGCGGCAGCGGCACGAGGGGACTCGCCCCGTGCAGTGTCGGGTCGAGACCGCCATGCGCTGCACCGGCCACCCCGAGCAGCACCACGAATGCGACGACGCCCGTGCCGTCATTGAAGAGCGCCTCGCCGGTGATCTTCGTCAGGAGCGAAGGCGGGACCCCCGCTTTGCTCAGCACTCCGAGGGCCGCGATCGGATCGGTGGGGGAGATGAGCGCCCCGAAGATGAAACTGTCGAGCATGCTCAACTGCATGCCGAAGAACTGCGCCACGCAGAAGAACGCCAGTCCGACGAGCACCGTCGAGATCACGACGCCCACCGTGGCCAGCACGACCACCAGCCACCGCGCGCGGGCCAGGCCGGCGATATCGACGTGCAGGCTCCCTGCGAAGAGCAGCAGGCCGAGCAGGCCGTGGAATACCAGGTCGGGGAAATCGAGGCGGTGCACGGCCAGTTGCCCCCACGCGCTCACCTGGGGCACTACCTGGCCCACGGCGACGGTAGCCGCCGAGATGAGGAGCGCCACCGCGGTGATCCCGATCGTATCCGGCAGGTGCACGAATCTGTAATTCGCATAGCCGCTCAATGCGACCACGGTGATCACTGCCGATAGGATCGTGAAGATAGGCATGAAGCCCTTAAAGATATAGGCATCCGGGCAGCGCCGTCGAGGCGACTTCGCCCCCGCGCGGCCGGCTGACGACGCATGGCCGCGTTGCGCGTAGACTACGCCCATAACGGCGTCGATAAACGCCTTGAGGGGTTGGACCACAATGGCCGACGAGCGCCGCAAGCGGCTGTTGGACCAGGTATTCCGCTACCGCATTGCGCTGCAGAAATACCTGCGGAAGTTCACCGCGGGCGCTGAGGATATCGAGGATCTGGTGCAGGAGAGCTACGTGCGCATATGCACGCTGCCGCCCACGGAGGTCGTCGACTCGCCGCGCGCGTTGCTGTTTCGCATCGCCCGCAACCTCGCGGTCGATCGGGCGCGGCAGAAAATCGCCCGCGCCACCGACGCCGTAGCGGATTTCGAGCCTCTGAACGTCTTTTCTGAGGAGGCGGAGCCGGATGAGCAGGTCGATCTGCGCCGGCGTTTCGAGTCGTTCTGTGCCGCGGTGGAGAGCCTGCCGCCGCTGTGCCGGCGCGCGTTCGTGCTGCGAAAGGTGTACCAGCTCTCGCACGCCGAGATTGCGCAAGTGCTCGGTGTCTCGCACAGTACGATCGAGAAGCACGTGGCCAAGGGGCTGGTGCGCTGCCGGGACCAGCTACGCAGCCTGGGGCTGCTCGATGGGTTGGAATCTGCCTCGGGTGACGGACTGCCGCGGCGGCGGATCAAGGACGGGGAGTCCAGATGAGCGATATCGTCAGACTGAAGACGCAGACGCAGATCGACAGCGAGGCAGCGGTGTGGACGTGGCGGCTCGACGCCGGCGGCCTCACGGCCGCCGAGCAGGGACAGCTCGAGGCGTGGCTGCACGAGGATGCCCGTCACCGCGGCGCATTCGAGGAGCTCAAGCGCGCCTGGAGTCTCCTCGACCGGCTGGCCGAGCGGCCGCAGGGCGAGGCGGCAGCCGCCCTCGCGCGCCCCTCCTGGCACTCCTCCCGAAGGAAATGGTACTGGCCCGCGGCGGCGGCCGCCGTCCTCGTGGCCGCGATCGGGGCGGGGCTGTGGATGATCCGCCGGCCCGGCATGCAGGTGCTCTCGACCGCCATCGGCCAGGAACGCCACGTGACGCTCGCGGACGGCTCCCGCCTGACACTCAACACCAACACGCTGCTCGCGGTGAAGCTCACTGCCCGGCGCCGCGAGATCTACCTGCGCAGGGGAGAGGCGCACTTCGACGTCATTCACGACCCCTCGCGCCCATTTTTCGTGCATGCCGGCGATGCGGTGATCCGCGACCTGGGCACGCAGTTCGAGGTGCGGCTGCATTCGGATCGGGATGTCGATGTGATGGTCGACCAGGGACGCGTGGAGGTCCAGGGACCGGCGGCGGCGGCGCGGGGCAATCCGGGCCGAGCCGGCCGCGGTGGTAGCCCCGGCTGGGTGCGATCGCTCAGCGCGGGCGAGCGGCTGACGATTGCCGGACCGCATCTGAGCGTCCTATCGGTGAGCCCGCGGCAGGTGGCCGATGCGCTCGCCTGGCGCGAGGGCGCACTGGTCTTCAAGGGGGAGCCGCTCTCCCAGGCGATCGCCGAGGTCGGGCGCTACACCGACGCGCGTATCGTGCTGGAGGGACCCCAGGTCGCCTCCCTGAGGATCAGCGGACGCTTCCGGACGAAAGACGTCCATGGGTTCTTTCAGGCCCTGCAGGCGGCTTTGCCGGTGCGAGTGAGCCAGCCTCAACCCGGGATCGTTGATATCATGCCCCGCTAGGCCGTTGCGTAGCCGCCACAGGAGCTGGCCGCGTAGGGGCCTCACATCCCGAGGCGGAGTAGCGTATTTTTAACGCCCAGTCATGGGCGCCCTGAGCACGGTCCCTCGCGGCTGGCCCGCGGTTGTCCTCCTGATCGTCATCCTGATCCTCGGGCTGGCTTCCTCCGAGGCCCGGGCCGCCGACATTCAGCGGCGCTTCGACATCCCCGCCGAGCCGCTCGGATCGGCGCTGGACGAATTCGCGCGCCAGGCGGACGTCACGCTCCTCTTCTCATCCACCCTGGTTGCGCGTGAACGTACGAGCGGCGTGCACGGCGAGCTCGCGGTCGCCGCGGCGCTCGGCCGGCTCCTCGGCGGCACCGGGCTCGCCTTCCGGCAGGTGAGTCCCTCGGCCATCGCCATCGTTGCCTCATCGCAGCTGTCGGCCGGGGCAGGCCACGGAGCGGCGGCGGCCGGCGCAAGCGCCGCCGGCGGCTCCTCAGGCACCGCTGCGGGCGCACCGAGCGGCGGGGGCGTCTTACATCGGCTCGAGGGGCTCCTCACCCGGGCAGGCCGCGTGCTGCAGCGCGCGACCGAGAGGCGCACGGCCCCTGCGGACCGGCGGGCGGCCTCCAGCTACACCAGCCTGCAGGAGGTGGTGGTGACGGGCACGCCGGAAGTGAGCGGCGTCAGGCTGCTCGATGCCAGCTTCTCCGTGAATGCGGCGAGCCTCAGGCAGATCCACCTGGCGATGCCCTCGAGCGCGGCGGACCTCCTGAAGATCGTGCCCGGCCTCTGGGCGGAGTCGAGCGGGGGCCAGACCGGCGCCAACATCGAGGTCGCCGGCTTCCCCGGCGGCGCCGATGCCCCGTACGTCACCTACCAGATCGAAGGCTCGCCGGTGTATCCGCTGGCGACGCTCTACTTCATGGACAACTCCTCGCTCTTGCGGCTGGATGACACCGTCGAGCGCGTAGAGGTCGTGCAGGGCGGTCCCTCGGTGGTGTATTCGAACGGACAGATCGGCGCCACGGCCAACCTCATCCTCCGCCACGGCACGCCGACGCCCCACGGCGAGATCGCGCTGACCATCGGTAACGAGGGCCTCTACCGCCTCGACGGCTTCTACGGCGGCCCGCTTGCGCGCAACTGGTTCGGGAGTCTCGGCGGCTTCTATCGCCTCTCCGACGGCATTCGCAGCCCCGGATTCCCGGCGGACGACGGCGGACAGCTCACCGCGACGCTCTACCACCCGATGACGGGCGGCAGCCTGCTCCTCTGGGCCCGCATGCTCCACGACAAGAATTTCTTCGTGACGGATATTCCGGTCTCGGTGAGCGCCAATGGCCGGAGCGTCTCGGGATTTCCGGGATTCGACCCCAACACCGGCACTTTCGCCGGCAACGCCACCCGCCTCATCACGGCGCAGGAGTTCCCGTGCGGGGCGCCGGGCTGCATGCCCGGCACCGTGAGCGCCGATCTCGCCAACGGCAGAGGCTCGGACGTGCGCCTCGTCGGGGCGGATCTGAACCTCGCGCTCGGCCCATGGTCCCTCAGCAACAAGATGGGGTTCACCGACGGGCACATGCCCACCAACGCGTTGTTCAACAACTTCGCTCCGCAGACCCTGGGCAGCTTCATCACGAGCGAGATTGCCGCCGCCAACAGCGACCCTGCCGTCGCGGCGGCGGCCGGCGGCGCACCCTTCGTGACCGGTGTTCCGACCTTCGTGGCGGGCGGCGCCGCCGTCAGTCCCGCCGCCGAGATCGCCTCGCTCGGATTCTGGATCGTCGACAAGAAGATCCAGGCGTTCACCGACGATCTGCGCTTCAGCCGCCCGCTCTTCGCCGGCGACACGGCGACCGTGGGCGGCTATCTGGCCGACTACTCCGCCGATGACAGCGAGTATCTCGGCAACAACGAGCTGATGACGGCGACGCCGGACGCGGTGCTCATCAACCTCTCGCTGCTCACGGGGGCGGGCGCCGCCGGCCCGGTGGCGCGGGTGACCCGCAACGGGATCTACAGCGGCGCGTTCACCGCGATCGCCGACCATTACCACGGCCGCAACGCGGCGCTTTTCGTCTCCGACCAGTGGCACATCGGACCCTGGCTGCTCGATGCGGAGTACAGGACCGAGAACCAGAAGATCGACGGCATCGTGAAGGGGACTGCGAACGCGGACCTCGACGGGAATCCGCTGACGCTCTACAACAATGGCACCAATACCGTCACCGGACAGTGGCTGCCGTCAACCTACGATCACACGCTTGGCGCCTGGAGCGCGGGCGCGAACTACGAGATCAACTCACACATGAGCGTCTACGGGCGCATCAACGAGGGCGTCCACTTCCCGAGCTTCGATGACGTGCGCGTCGGCACCCCGGACTCGCAGCAGATCGAGAACTACCAGGTCGGCTACAAGGCGCAGACGAGGGCGCTCTACGCCTCCGTGGATATCTTCCACCGCCTCTTCTTCGGCGTGCCGTTCCAGGCATACCTCGGCAACGGAACCCAGGCGATCGCCACCTACGGCGCCAGATCCTGGGGCGTCGACTTCCAGGCGGACTGGTTTGCGCTGCGGCACCTGAGCCTCGGCGTCACCGGCGACTGGCAGCACTCCGTCTATACCCACTTCAGCTCCTTCGCGGGAGTCGGCGGAAACGGGGCCTTCAACAACGACGGCAACATCCTGCAGCGCCAGCCGCGGCTGCAGGTGCGCTTCACGCCCGAGTACGACGTGCCGACCTCCTGGGGGAGGCTGCGGGTGTTCGCGACCGTGAGCTACATCGATCTGCGCTATTCGGACCCCGAGAACACCCAGATACTCCCGGCCTACACCACGCTCGATGCCGGCATCCTCGGCAACTTCGGCGAGCACATCGAGGTGCGGCTGCAGGGCACGAACCTCACCGACGCGATCGGCCTGACGGAAGGCAACTCGCGCAGCCTCACCGCGGGGATCTCCACCGGATTCGAGATGGCGCGGCCGATCTTCGGCCGCGAGGTGCAAGGCCAGGTGAAGTACTATTTCTAGGGCCCCGATGCCACCTCGCGCCCGGCCATGAGGTCCGATGCCTAGAAGGCGTTGAAGATGCCGCTGACCAGGTCGCTGGCGAGGCCGAAGCCCGCACCCATGCCGAGGCCCGACACGATGCTGCCCATGAAGCCGCCGCCGCTCCCGGCGTAGGGCTGGGACGCCCAGCCGCGGGTCTGGTAGGTCGGCTGCGGTTGCGACTCGACGTGCGTCTCCAGGGAGTGGATGTATTCCGCCATCTGCTGGATGAGCATCAGGGCCGACTGGTTCTGGCGCTGGATCGAGAGCGCGGTCTCCCGCAGATCGAGAACCAGCTCCCGGGAAAGAGTCGGATCGGTCACTTTGCTCTGCAGCTTATCGGCGAGCGCCTTCACGCCCTGGCCGACCTGATCGGCCTGCTGCTGCAGCTGGAGGGCCTGATTCTCGGCGGTCTGGTAGTCCACGATGCATCCTCTCTAGAGTACGTGAGCCTGGCTCGATGCCGGGTTCGACCGCGCCATTGTACGGCCGTTCCGGATCAGAAGGCCTGAACGGCCGCGGCAGCGATCAGGATGAGGACGAGGAGCGCCCCGGCCGCCGCCGGAGCGACCCGGGAGAGCCCGTATGCCGCAAGCAGCGCCACCGCCACCGAGGTCACGTTGCGGATATCCCCGAAAATGAGCTGCAGCAGCTTCCTCATGCCCCCATCTCCAGGGACCGGCCGGAGCTCGGCACGCGCGCAGCCCAGGCGATGACCCGTCCCGCCCCCGCATAGGCGGCCAGGAGCCACAGCAGGCTGGCATCGCCGAGCGGCCAGACCGCCCGCTCGCCCACGATGCCGCCGAGGCCCCAGAAGGTGCCGAAAGAGAGAATGGCGCAGGCGACCGCGTACTTGAGGGTATTCTCCGGCACCCGCGTGAGCGGCGCCTTCAACGCGAAGCCGACACCGATCACGACCATGAGGGCTGCCACGGCGCTGCCCGCGGCCGCGGGGTAGGAGAGCGTGTGTCCGAGCGCCACCACGAGGAGCCATACCTCGAGTCCCTCGAGCAGCACGCCCTTGAAGGCGATCGCCCACGCCGCGCGGCTCTCGGACTGCTCGAGGTGCTCGCGGGTCGCGGCGAACTCCCGCGCCTCATCGTGCAGGGCCGTGCGGCCCGCGAAACGGCGGATGGCCTTCACGTACCAGCGCAGGCCGAAGAGGAGGAGGAAAATGCCGATCGCCGCCCTGATGCGGTCGATGTCGGCCCGCGCCGCTTCGAGCCCCACGCCGGTGACGGCGATCAGGACGGCGATCACGGCGAGGGCCGCCGCCGCCGCGCCCGTCGCCCGCCGCCAGCCGATGGTGAGCGCTACGGCGAGAACGATGGTGAAGGCCTCGACCCACTCGACGGCCGAGGCGAGAAAGACGGCGCTGGCGCCTCCCCATTGGGCGCCGGTCATGTGCTCGAGGGCTCCATGAGACGACGGTGCCACAGCGAGCCGCGCCTGTCGATTGCGCCCACGGCCGAGGCTCCCCATGGACGCACGGTCCGCCCCGAATCATGAAGCGGCACGAGCATGTGACAGGCACACGGAGGCGCCGCCGCCGCAGGTGGCGGGGCCTCGGGCAAAAGAGCCGCGCTTTTTGCCCGAGGCGCGCTGGGCCGGGCAGGAGCCCGGATCCAGCGCTTCATCCTAGGAGCGGGCCGCCGTCCATGGGCAGCCCGGCGAACGGATCAGAACCGGGCTGAGAGGGTGGCGTACACGGCCCGCGGCGGTCCCGCATAGGCGAGCGGATACCCGGCGCTCGCCGTGCCGTACAGCCCGCCGGCGGAGATGTACTCGAAGAAGTTGTAGCGCTTGTCGAGCGCATTCATGACTTCGAGCTTGACCTTCATCGACTTCATGACGGTGCCATACCAGGAATTGGGCAACGTTGCCGCCAGCGCCACGTTCAGCACTCCGTAAGAGGGGATCTGCTGGTTGCTCGGCGCCCCCGAGTTGTTGTCGAAGACGTGCTGCGATCCGACGTACTGGTACCAGGCGCGCGGCTTGAGTGCGAACCCATCAGCGAGGCGGTAGGTCCAGTAGGCGCCGATATTGAACGTGCTGTCCGGCGTATCGGAAACGGGCAGGCCGGAGTAGTTGGTGACGCCGCCTCCGGCCGGTGCGAACTCATAGGAGTTGAAGTACGCCTTCGCGATGTTCAGGTTGGCGAACATCTTGAGCGCGCCCCAGTTGGCCTCCGCCGAGAAGTTCTCGCCCCGATAGACCGAGTCCCCGGTGCCGAGGCCCAGGAAGTCCCCCGCGGTGCTGTTCACCCCGATGATCTGGTTGCTCAGATGATCGTGGTAGTAGTTCGCATTGAGCAGCACCCGCTGGAAATCGCCGATCTCGGGCCAGAAGAGCTTCACGCCCGCCTGCCACTCGAGGCTCCGCTGCAGGATGTCGCCGCCCACCGGCTCGCTCTGGTAGAGCCCCCCGCCGCCGCCCACCTGCGGCAGGCGATAGGCGCTCGACCAGTTGCCGTACACGGCGAGCCAGTGCATCGGCTGCCAGCGCACCGTCACCGACGGCTCGGTCTTGTCGTAATTGGTCTGGCTGGCCGCAAGCGCGCCCTGATCATGGCCGCTGAAGAGTCCGAGGCCCGTGGGGTTCGAGGGGGTGGGGTTGCTCAGGATGTCCGAGAGCTGGAACTCCGTGGGACCATACGGGTAGTAATCCGTGTGGAAGCTCACCACGCGGATGCCCGGAGTGATGGTGAGCGAGGCGACGGGCGTGATGGCATCCTGCAGGAATGCGGCCAGATCCGTCACGTTCCAGTAGTCGCTGCGATGATTGGCATTGGGCACGGCGGCGGAGCCGCAGACGCTGGTGCCGGCCGCGACAGCGGCCCCGTTGGAGAGGCTGATGGCGCTCGGCGTCACCACGCATACGCCGGGGTTGTAGAAGGCGTTGCGGGAGTTGAACACCGTGTTGATGAAGTATCCGCCGACGCCGATCTGGTTGTACGGCAGATAGATGTCGCTCCAGAGCTTGTCGCCGTACATGTGCGAGGATGGATTGTTGTGCTCGTACAGGTTGCCGGGACTGTTCAGCCCGAAGTTGTTGTAGTGCCAGTGCAGGCGGTCGCCGCGGCGGTACCAGAGCTGGTTGTGCAGCGTCATCCGCTCATCGACCCGGATGTTCTGGCGCGCGTAGAGGAGCCACGTGCGGTTGTTGTCGTACTTGCGCCAGATGTTCTCGTTCACGGTGTTGTAATACCCCGTGGTCGCCTCGCTGAGGAGCGGGCCCGCCGCCCCGATCCCGTTGACGCTCAGCGTCGGTATCGGGGTGAGGGGCACCGGCACGGCGCGCCAGCCGCCGCCGTCGCCGAGGTAAGCGCCGAAGCTGATGCTGCTGCCGCTGTTGAACTGCTTGCGGGTCTTGAGAAACCCGGCGTAGTTCTGGGTGGGCCAGGCCCATCCGTCGGGGGAGGTGTGGAAGCTGTTCGCCCGGCCGCCGCCGCCGGCGATCACCGTCTCCCAGCCGTCGATCGTGCCGGTCTGCAGGATGAGAGCGGCGTTCTTCGTGCTGAAGCTGCCGTAGGTGAGCTGCGCGTACCCGCCGGCCTTCTCGCCCGGCTGCACGGGCACGAAATTGACGCCGCCTCCCATGTTGTTGTACCAGCGGCTTTCCGGATCGCCCGGCCCGTAGGTGACGCGCGCGCCCTGCAGGAGGGCGGTCTGCGGAATCTCCGGCGTCTCCCAGAGCCCCGTTGCGGCATTGACCATCGGGATGCCGTCGAAGCTGATCGCCAGGTTGCCGTTGTCGACCGTTCCGGGGGACACGCCTGCCCAGCCCTGATTGAGGCCGTTGATGCTGATGCTCGCCTTGGTGCCGCCGGTCTGGCCGTAGCCGGAGACGGCAATGCCCGGAGCGAACGTCAGCGCCTGCGCCGCGCCGCCGACCACGCCGGCGGATTTCAGCTGCTGCCGGTCGAGGGCCTTGTCGCCGTAAGCGGATTCGTAGATCGACTTCTGCTTCAGGCTCTTGAGCTGGAGCTCCTTGGCCGTGACGACGACTTCCTGGAGCTCGAAACCGGCGTCCATTTCCATTGGGGCCGCGGATGCCGCCGCGGCGGCCGCGGGCGATGCCAAAGGCGCTGGCTCCGCTGCGAAAGCGGACGCCGACGCGCAGAGGAGCAGTGCGGAGCAGACGGCGATATCGACAGGACGAAGGCGGCGGTGCGCACCCCGGATGTGCATGTCTTGAAACTCCAGTCGTTGTTCTCGGACCACATGAGGGGCTTTCCCAGAAAGCTCACCTCCCATGGGCGCGGCAGACTAGTCCGCGAATGTTTCGCGTCTGTTGCGCTTTTGTTGCAAGACTGACTTTTCGGGTGAAAGCCGAGATCCGCGGTCGGTCGCGCAGGCGCGCACCGGAGGATGAAGCCGCTTCAGAGGGCCTGCGGGCGGGACTTCGCAATAGTTCTGAAATCAGGATGTTGGGCGGAGCATCTGCCGCCGCATGTACCGGAGCCGCAACACCGTCAGGACTTGGTCAGCATTTACTGCGATGGTGCAGACTCCGCCATTGACGAGAGAGGTCCCCGTGCCGAAGCCGAAAATGCTGCTGCCCCTCGTTGCCTGGGCCTGCGCCGCCCTATCGCTGGCTGCGGGAGCCGTCCGGGCGGCCCCTCGCGCCGGCGACATCACCCGCATCGCCACCCTGCAGGTCCCGGGCCGACCGCTCAAAACCTTCGACATCGGCTTCGTCAACGCGGATGGCGTCTATGCGCTCTCCGACCGCTCGAACGCGGGCCTCGACTTCTTCGATGCGGCCACCGGCCGCTTTCTCGGCCGCGCCACTGGGTTCAAGGGCTATGGCGGCACGGGCGGCTTCGATACGGCCGGCCCGAACGGCGTAGTGGCCGTCGGCAGGAACCAGTTCTGGGCAGGCGACGGCGACAGCACGGTCAAGGTCGTCGACGTGCACACCCGGAAGGTGATCGCATCCATCTCGACCGGCGGCAGGAAGCGTACGGATGAGATCTCCTACGATCCGCGCGATCACCTCGTCATCGCCGTCAACAATGCCGATGACCCGCCGTTCGTCACCTTCATTTCCACGCGCACGCGCAAGATCGTCGGCCGGCTGCGGCTCGAGCACGCCACCGAGGGTGCCGAGCAGTCCCTGTGGAATCCCGCGACCGGGCTCGTCTATCTCTCGATTCCCTCGCTCGACGGCGTCAAGGCCCGGGGAGCGGTGGCCGTGATCGACCCGCATACCTTCCGGCTGGTGAAGCTCATGCCAGTGCCCCGGTGCATGCCGGCGGGGCTCGCGCTCGGGCCGCACGATGACCTGCTGCTGGGGTGCAGCGATGACGGCGTGGCGGCGGGCTTTCCGGCGCGCTCCTTCGTGATGAATGCGAAGACCGGCAGGATCCTCGCGCGCCTGCCGCGGGTCGGCGGCTCGGACGAGGTCTGGTCGGACCGCAAGGCGGGCCGTTACTACCTCGCGGCCGTGGACAACACCGGCGGACCCGTGCTCGGGGTCATCGACTCCAGAACCAACCGCTGGATCGGCAATCTGGCCACGGGGCCCCACGCCCATTCCGTCGCGGCCGACGCGGCCACCGGCAAGGTGTTCGTGCCGATCGCGGCCGGCTCCGCGCCCGACTGCGCCCGGGGCTGCATCGCCGTGTTCGGTCCGCACGGCAAATGACGCACCGAGGGCAGCGCTCGGGCTCTCGCTCGGGCGCTGCCTGCGCGCTTGTTGCCGGCCATGAGCTGGCGCACCGCTCCCGGCGCGAACTCACACCATTCGATCCCGACCCCGCTTTCGCTCTGGCGCACCACATAGGCCGCAAGCCGCACCGGGCCGCCGCCTGAGCCGCTCTGCGTGAGGGTGACCTCGACGGGCCCGCGCGGCGGACCCCTGCCTTGCGTGCGCACGAAAGCTCCGCTCGAGCTGACGTTCTCGAGCGACCCTGTGACCGGCGCCGAGGAGCCCGAGGACAGCTCCACGGTCAGACGCACCTCGACGCGCTCGCCCCATCGATGCTCCATGACCGTCTCTCCCCGCAGCGTGCTGGGAGCTCCATTATGCGCTCACGGGGTGCGCAGAGAAGCGCTTTCCAACATCGCGCGCACTCATTTCGCCGGCCGTCGCAATCCCTTCAGCCGCCTCGCCGGCGCGGCGGCGACGGGTCCCGCCATGCGGCGGCGCGAGTGTCAGGTCGATCAGGCCACGTGTTGCGCATGGGCGGCCGGAGCCGGAGCCGGAGCGGCGCTCACGAGAGCCCTGTCGTAGAGCGACTCCAGGCGCGCGACGCTGCGGTCCCAGGTGAACAGCTGCTGTACGCGCCGGCGGCCGGCGGCGCCCATGCGCGCGCGCAGGGCCGGGTTCTCGAGCAGCGTGCGGATGGCGGCGGCGAGTCCCTCACCATCGCCCCGCTCGACGAGAATCCCCGTCTCCCCATCCACCACCACCTCCGGCAGCGCCCCGCCGCGCGTGGCGATGACCGGCAATCCCGCGGCCATGGCCTCGATCACCGGGATTCCGAAGGGCTCGTGCCAGAGCGAGGGGAAGACGAAGATTCCGGCCTGTGAATAGTGCGAGCAGATCTGCGAGTTGGCCACGCGGCCCTGGAGGACCGCGCGCCCGCCGAGCGCGGCCGCCTGGCGGGAGACGAGGTCGTAGTAGGCTCCGGGTTGACTGTAGTACCGGGTCAGGCCGTTGAAGATCGGATCGCGCCCGTGCGGATCGACATACTCCTTCGGCGATACATCGAAAGGCCCCACCAGGCTGACACTCGCCTGCGGATGCCCGCGCAGCACCTCGCTCATCGCCGAGAGCAGCACATGCACTCCCTTCTCCGGGCAGAGCCGCCCGACGAAGAGCACGGTGCTCGAGGCGGCCGGCTGCGCGGCGACCTGCAGGAAGCGCTCATCGACTCCGTTGTAAAGCTCGTGGCAACGCGCGGCCGCTTCAGGGTAGAGGCGGCGGATGCCGTCGGCGACGAACCGGCTGCAGCCGAGGATCAGCGCCGTATCCGCCAGTCGCGGCCGGATCACCGCCGGGTCGAAATCGGCGAGCGAGTGATCATGCATGTGCAGCACGATCCGCGCGTCGGGGTTGGCGCGGCGGATCGGCGTGACGAAGTTGGAGACCGTGTGCAGGTGAACGAGATCGCAGTTGCGCGCGCGGATGTCCCGAGCCACTTTCTGCGCATAGTGGGCGTAGTAGAAGGGACTCAGCCTGAAGGGGCGCCCGCGGTTGAAGAGCCGTCTGGCATCGAACAGCTTCAGGCCATTCAGGGCCCGGTCGATGCCTTCAGGGATGCGCCGGTAGGTGACGCCTTCGTGGGTCTCGATCTCCTTCTCGCCCGCGACCCACTTCGGATAGGTCACGACCTCGTGGTGGCGCGCCAGGCGGCGGCCGATCTCGTAGTTGACGATCGCCAGCGCGTCGTAGAGCCGGGTGACGGGCAGCGGGATATCGGAATGCGGATAGACTTGTGCGATTCTGGCCATGGCATTGGCTGGGCAGCAATCACCATGCCCAGCCTGCTGGCTGAGCGGCGCCCCGACTGCCAGAAAAAAAAGAACGCCGCGGCGTACGCACTTTCCGCCAGCTCTGGTAGAGCCCGGCGGGAGACTGAGTGCTCCGGCGGCGGATCACGATCCGCAGGAGGTCCCACTGCGGCCGCGAACGATCGCGGGGTCGGTGCCGAGGGCGCCCCCGAGGGTGGCCACTCCCATCGTCAGGTCGCGCGCCCGGCGGGCGAGCGACGCGGCTACCGCCGCCGCGGCTGGGATGCCGAACACCGCGCAGGCCAGCACGTAGCTCGCTTCCTGCACGCCCGCCGCCGCGGGCACCATGAAGGCTAACGTTCTGAGGATCGCCACGACGCTGTCGATCACCAGCGCACGGGGCACGCTCACCGGCTCGCCGAGCAGAGCGAAGATCAGCCACAGTTCCGCCGCGCCGAGGAACCAGCACAGCACGTGCAGAGCGAACGCCCACGCCAGCCGGGGTCGGCGGCTGAGGATGTCATCGAGCACCGTGTTGATGTCTCCCTCCGCATGCATGCGGTGGAGCGAGGCCAACACCGGCCATCGCTGGGAGACATTGCGCACCGCGCGCTGGAAGAGAGTGCCCAGGCGCCGCCGCATCAGCACGGTAACGGAGACCGCGGCGGCGCTCACGGCGAGACCGAGCTCGAGCGGGCGCATGAGTGCGGAACCGGGCGCGGTGGCCAGGAGCGCCAGGACACCGGCCACCACGTAGGGCAGCTTCGCGCCGAGCTCGATGACCAGATCGACCGTCATCGAGAGGATTCCCCGAAGCGCCGCCGGGCCGCCGAGGCGCAGCGCGCGCACGCCGAGCACGAACCCGCCGATCTGCGAGAAGGGCAGCGTTTCCGCGGCGGCATCGCGCACGAGGCGCGCCCATATGAACCTGGCCGGGGAGGCGATGCGGACGGTGCCCGTCGCCAGATACCAGGCGATCCCCATGAGCGCCACGATCGGCAGGTGCGCGAGCACGATGATGAGGAGCCCCGTCAGGCGGAGCCTCTCGAGCGTGTGCAGCACGACGCCGACGCCGGCGTAGATCAGCGTGGCGGCCAGCACCGCCGCGCCGAGGGCCAGGCCGAGGGCCGCGCGCCATTTCATGGCGTCAGTTCCGTGGGCGCTGGGCGGTGCTCGCTATGGGCGGCCATTCGAGGTCTATGCCGAACGCATCCGTGTACGGTTTGAACTGCGCGCGCAGGGTGCCAGGATCGAGCCCGAACCGCGCCAGATCGTATCGATGCGGGCGATGGCGGCGATTCGAGCGGTTGCCGAGCCACTTGCGCATGCGCCGTGCGGCATCGCGGCTCGAGGCATGGGCGCCGTGGCGCAGGAGGCGGTCCGCCACCTCCTGCGGGTCCGCGACGATCTCGCGGTAGTGCAGGTGCAGAATGGAGCTGGAGGAGCCTGCCGCATGCATCATCCGCTGCGCGCCATCGAGCCAGGACGCGCAGACCTGCTGTCCGATCTCCGCCAGATCGACGTGATGGGCGAAGGGGCGCCGCAGCACTTCGGTCAGCCGCGCGACGGAGGCCAGCACCGCGACCGGGTCGCGATGGATGAAGACCCAATGCGCATCCGGGTAGATGGCACGGATCTCATCCAACGCGAACACGTGATCGGGTGACTTGAGAATCCAGCGCCTGCCCGGCATCTGCGCATCCAGGTGCTGCAGAAATCGCTTGTGGAAGCGGTACGCCTCCGCGTGTCCATGGTGCTGCAGCCATCTCTGGTAGCTCGGCACGCGATAGGTGCTGTCGTAACGCAGGCTCTGGAACACCTGGGCGGTGATGTCGGTGCACTCCTCCGGCTCACCGGCCGCCACCTCGTGCAGGGAGTTGAGATCCGGTGCGAGGAGGCGCATGAGGTAGAACTGCGCCTGCACCCGCGCGCGGTTCAGGCTCTCTCCCAGCCAGCCGGCGGAGGATGGATGGGGGTGCACCAGCCGCCAGGAGAGCGGCGCCGCCACGGACGGATCGCGCACCAGGAGCCGATGCAGGAAAGTCGAGCCGCTGCGCGGCATCCCGGTGATGAAGATCGGGCGCTCGATGCGGCGGGCGAGCACCGACGGATCCGCGCGCTCGCGGCGCTCGAACTCGAGCAGGTTGTGGAGGCTGCGCCGGATCTCGAACCGGACCGCATTGCGGCCCAGGGAATTCAGGTCGCTTTCCCTGTTGCAGGAGTCGACCAGGCGCTGCAGCGGCTGCGCGAACGAGCGGTCGGCGAAACCCTGCCGTTTCGAGCGCTTGAGCGCCGCCGTAAGCATTTCCCCGGCATCGAGCGGCCGCCCGCTGCCCCGCCCGGTTGCGCCGGGGCCGGGAGTCCGATCCTGTGTTCCCACCAATCCGCCTTTCGCCATGACGGCTGACTCTGCGGTGACGCATCCGCCTCCGCTGCGGAGCTGCCGGCCGCTCAAGGGGTTGCAGCCGCAAGAATGCGG
The DNA here is from genome assembly GCA_019352035.1 of Pseudomonadota bacterium. GTDB lineage: Bacteria > Pseudomonadota > Gammaproteobacteria > Steroidobacterales > Steroidobacteraceae > 13-2-20CM-66-19. The sequence goes on from JABBNZ010000025.1 coordinate 38,726, forward strand.
CCCGACGGCCAAGCACCACCCGATCCGGCCTCGAGCCCGTCACAAATTTACCTAAATCCGTCCGATTGTGCCTCCGGCGCATCCGCAGGCGTGCCGGCGCGGCCCGACGGGCGGGCTGGGGCCCTATTCGGCGGCGGAGGTCAGCGCGCGCTCGATCCGCTTGTCGGGCACCAGCCAGAGGCAAGCCACCCCGGCGTAGATGCCGAGTGCCGCCCGCGGCCAGCGGCCGGAAAGCCCGATGGCGAGCAGGTAGAGGAGGGGAGAGAGCCTGCCCTTCCAGTCGCGGCCGACGGCACGGCTGAGGAGCGATTTGCGTCCCTGGGAGCGGATGATGAATTGCTGCAAGATCCAGTACGCCACGGCCGCCATGAGCAGCACGATGCCGTACACGCCGACAGGAACGGGTGCGAAACGGGTCGTGTCCATCCAGGCGGTGGCGGCCGGAAAGAGGGACAGCCAGAAGAGAAGGTGCAGGTTCGCCCACAGGATCGCTCCCGTCACGCCCGAGGCGGCATGCATCATGTGATGGTGGTTGTTCCAGTAGATGCCAAGATAGACGAAGCTCAGCACATAGCTCAGGAACACGGGCGCGAGCGGCGTGAGCGCCCCCCAGCTGCCGACGGCCGGCGGCCTGAGCTCGAGCACCATGATGGTGATGATGATGGCGATGACGCCGTCGCTGAACGCTTCGAGTCTGCTCTTGCCCATGCTCAAGCCCTCGGATCTCCCGCCGCGAGAATAGCGCAGCCTGGATCGCGCCGATCGCCTCCAGGATCGCATTTGTCACGCGCTAGCGGGTGAGGTCCGCGGGCTTGGCCATATATCACCCCGGGTGGCTCCGTTAAGATAGCGCAATGCGTATCGAGCTCGATTCCCTGGAAGCGCGCGTGATCGGCTGCATGCTGGAGAAGCAGATCACGACGCCCGATCAGTATCCCCTCTCCCTCAACGCCCTGGTGAGCGCCTGCAACCAGAAGAGCAACCGCGAGCCCGTGATGAGCCTGGATGAGCCCACCGTCCAGCACACGCTCGATGCGCTCTCGCGCAAGCACCTGTTGCTCGAGCGCTCGGGCTTCGGCAGCCGCGTCCCCAAGTACCAGCACCTCTTCTGCAACACCGAGTATGGGAGCCTCAAGCTCTCCGCGCAGGAGCTCGCCATCGTGTGCGAGCTGCTGCTGCGCGGCCCTCAGACCCCGGGCGAGCTGCGCTCGCGCGCGGCGCGCATGGCCTCTTTGGCCGACGTGTCGGAGGTCGAGGCGGCGCTGCAGAATCTCCTCGAGCGCGAGCCTGCGCTCGTGGCGAGACTCCCCCGGGAGCCGGGGCGACGCGAGGTGCGCTACACCCATCTCTTCAGCGGCGAGCCGACGCCGCAGGCGCCTGTGCAAAGCGCGATGGCGGAGGATGCCGGTGCCCGGACGGAAGAGGGCGACTCCCTGACACAGCGCATCGCCAGACTCGAGGAGGACGTGCGGCAGCTTCGCGCGGAGCTGCGGGAGTTGAAGCCAGGAGGAGGCCCTCCTGAGGCGTGAGGGGGCGGCCGGCCGCCGTCAGAGGAAGAAGTCCGGCTGCAGATCCTCCTCGCGCACGTCCGTGGCCCGGTAGCGCGCGAAATCCGTGAGCCCCGCCTCGCGCAGGATGTCCTCGTCGATGCAGTAGCGGCCCGAGAAGCCGCGGCTGTCGCGGGTCAGGATGATGTGGGCGGCATCCGCCAGGATCTCAGGCGAGCGGACGCGGTGCAGCGCCTCGGCGCCGGCGCCCTGCATGGCAATCCGCAGCGCCGCCGTCCCGATCACGGTGCGCGGCCACAGAGCATTCACCGCGATGCCGCGGGCGCGCAGCTCCCCTGCCAGGCCGAGCACGCACAGGCTCATGCCGAACTTCGCCAACGAGTACGCCAGATGGGGCGCGAACCAGCGCTCCTCGAAGTTAAGCGGCGGGGCGAGCATCAGAATGTGCGGATTCGGGGCGCGCTCGAGATGCGGCAGACACAGCTTCGAGCAAAGGAAGGTCCCCCGCGTATTGACCTCGTGCATCAGATCGAAGCGGCGCATGTCGGTCGCGCGCGTGCCGGTGAGGCTGATGGCGCTCGCATTGTTGACCAGGATGTCGATGCCGCCGAACTCCTGCGCAGTCCGCTGCACCGCACGGGCCACCTGCTCCTCGTCGCGGATGTCCACCGCGAGCGGCAATGCGCGTCCCCCGGCGGCCTCGATCTCGGCCGCGGCGGTGAAGATCGTTCCCGGCAGCTTCGGGTGCGGCTCGGTCGTCTTCGCCGCGATGGCCACGTTCGCGCCATCTTTGGCAGCCCGGAGCGCGATGGCCAGCCCGATCCCGCGGCTTGCGCCGGTGATGAAGAGCGACCGTCCCTTGAGCGTCGAGGAAGCGGGGTCCGCGGGTGCCATGACAGCGAGCCTCACGATGCCGCCGGCGAGGGCGGGAGGCGGCCATGTTATGTTATCGGCGGCGGAGGCTCAAATCGCGCGGCCGTAGTACAGCGCCGACACGTGCGTCGCCTCGGCGAAGAAGAGCCAGCGCTCGATGAGCAGCCCGATCGCGGCGCCGCCGAGGGCAAGGACGATGGCCGCCAGGGGAAACACGGCGAGAGTCGCCATGACGGTGAGCGCCAGCGGCAGCAGAAAGGCGGTCGCGAGCGCGATGCGCCGCAGCCTGGCGGCGTGGCGCCGGCCGATCACGTATCCCATCTCGCGCAGGACGAAGTTCTCGGTGAAGTGCGGCGCATCGAGCGGCTTTACGACGGTCTTCGCGGCGCCATCCGCCCGCAGCCCGATGGCATTGGCGAGGGTCGCGAGCGGTGTCTGCGCATCGATGTGGCGCCAGTAGAGCCATTTGGCGATGAGCGCGAGAGCGGCCGAGCCGGCGGCCGCCGCGCCCGCAACGAGTCCCGGCGTGCCGAAGACGACGGTACGCAGCAGCGCGAACAATATGGCGCCCGAGAACGCGGCGTAGATCAGGTAGTCCGGCGCGGTGTGCGGATTGTGCCACTGGCGGATGGGCTTCAGGCTTCCATAGATCATCGCCGTGCAGTAGACGGTGCCGAGGGAAGCGGCGAGGGCGGCGAGTCCGGCCACGCGCGTCCAGCCGCCATCGCCATCCCGCAGGGCGGCGAGCCCCAAGGCGATCGCCACCGGGAAAGTCAGCACCGCGGCCACCCCCTCGCGCGAGAGCCAGGAGGAGCGCCACTGGCTGAAGGCGCGCCAGGCGCGGGCCTTGCGGCCGAGATGCAGCATCGATGCGGCGAGGCCGAGCGCGGCGAGCAGAAGTGCGAGCGCGACCCCCGCAATCACCAGGCTCGCGGCGCGCGCCGGGGGCAGCAGGCCGAGCGCCGCATAGAGGCCGATCCAGGCGAGCAGTCCATACCCGAATCCCGTCGCCGTGGTGAGCAGCAGAATCGATGCGGCGGGCGTCACCGGCTCAACGCCTTGTCCAACAGGTTGAGCAGCGCCGAGCCGATCCCGCCGCCTCGAGGCTCGGGGGTTGGGGCGGGCGGGACCGGAATGCTCGCCCGCCGGGGCGGAAGATACTTGTTGGTCGGCCGATAACCGAAGTCGGCGAGCAGATCGGTGCCGCCGCGCTCGGCGACGAGCCTGGAGACGCCGCTTTGCGGATCGGCGAGGTCGCCGAAGTGGCGCGCCCGTGCCGGACAGCTCGCCACGCAAGCCGGCTCGCGCTCGGCTTCGGGCAGGCTCTGGTCGTAGATCCGGTCGACGCACAGAGTGCACTTGCGCATCACTCCCGCGTCCTCGTCGAACTCGCGCGCGCCATAGGGACAGGCCCAAGAGCAGAGCTTGCACCCGATGCAGATGTCGGTGTCGATGAGAACGATCCCGTCCTCGGCTCTCTTGTACGAGGCTCCCGTGGGGCAGACGGTCACACAGAGCGCGTCCTCGCAGTGCAGGCAGGAGCGCGGCAGATTCACGGTACGCGAGCACCCCTGGGACTCGGTCTCGTAGGAATGCACCCGATTGAACCACACACCGTCGGGATTGGTGCCGTACTTGTCGTAGTCCGGCAGCGCGCCGGCCTCGCCGCCGCCGTTCCATTCCTTGCAGCTCACCGCGCAGGCATGGCAGCCGACGCACGTGTCGAGATCGATCACGAGGCCGAGCTTGCGGGCGCCGGGCGCGGCTTTCGGCAACATCGTCATCGCGAGCCCTCCGAGGCGAGTCGGATGCGAAGCGGATTCGCTTCCATGCACGGGTCGGTTCCCGGGGCCGTGCCCGCGGCGCACGGCTCGATGGAGACGGTCAGGTCGAACCAGGCGGCCTGGCCGGTCACCGGGTCGGAATTCGAGCTCGGCGTCTCCTCGCCCGTTCTCGGCAGGTATTCCGAGATCAGGTGGTTGAGCAGGAACGCGCGGCGAAATTCCGGCGCCTCGGGGTCGAGCGCCCAGGCGCCGGCGCGCTTGCCGATCGCGTTCCAGGTCCACACGGTGTGGCGATTGACGCCCGTCATGGTGCGCGCCTGACACTTGAGGCTGCCCGTCCGCGAGCGGACCCAGACCCAATCGTCGTCGCGGATGCCGAGTGTGGCCGCGAGATCCCGATGCAGATAGATTCGATTCTCCGGCAGGATCTGACGGAGCCACGCGTTGTGCGAGCCCCAGGAGTGATACATCGCCATCGGGCGCTGAGTGATCGCGTGCAGCGGAAAGCGCTCGCGGTCGGCGAGGGCCTGCTCGAGCGGCTCGTACCAGAAGGGCAGCGGATCGAAGAAGCGCCGGATGCGTGCGCGCAGCCGCTCAGGCGGCTGATGTGAGCCGTGTCCCGCCGCCGCCAGGCGAAAGCGCTGCAGCGGCTCGCAATAGAGCTGCAGGACGATCTGGCGCTCCTCCTCGATGAGCCCCATGGCGTTGGCGCCGGCGAGATACGCCTGATTCGCGTGCTTGAAATAGAGCTGCTCGGGCGGCAGCTCATGGGTCCAGAAGCCGCCGTTTTGCACATAGCGCTCGAGCTGCCGCGGGTTCGGCGCGCCTTTACCGATCGCGGTCCCGTCCTCGCCGCGAAAGCCGGCGAGGGGACCGACGCCGGGCTTGCGCTCGTGGCGGACCATGTAATCGGCATAGGACGCATAGAGCGGCGTGCCTTCGCCATCGGCGAAGTCCGGCAGCGCCAGCCTGCCCGCAAGGTCGATCAACACGTCCTGGAACGGGCGCACGTCGCGGTCGGGCCGCAGCACCGGCACGCGGATCGCATCGGCGGGACCGTGCGCCGAGCCGATCGGCCGATCGAGGAGCGAGATGCAGTCGTACCGCTCGAGATAGGTCGTATCGGGCAGGACCAGATCGGCGTAGGCGACCGTCTCCGAGGCGAACGCGTCGGCGACGGCCACGAACGGAATGCGATAATTGCCGAGCTCGTCGCAGGCGCTGAGCATCCGCGTCGTCTCGCCCGGATTCATGGCGGAGTTCCATGCCATGTTGGCCATGAACAGCAGCAGCGTGTCGATCTTCGAGGGACCCGCCTCGTAGGCCCGCGCGATGATCATGTGCATCAGGCCGTGGATGCCGAGCGGGGCTTCCCAGGAGAAGGCGCCGTCGAGCCGCAGCGCCTCGCCGGCCTCATCAACCAGCAGATCCTGCGGCTGCACCGGAAAGCCGAGCGGCGGCGCATCCAGCGCGGCACCGGGACCGCGCGAGCGGCCGGGCCGCGCAGCGCCGGGGATCGGCTTCGGATACGGCGACTTGTAGCGCCAGGACCCGGGTGTGTCGACAGCGCCGAGCAACATCTGCAGCACATGGATTGCGCGACAGGTGTGGAAGCCGTTCGAGTGCGCCGACACGCCGCGCATGGCGTGCATGGCGACTGGACGTCCCGTCATATTCGCGTGCCGCCGGCCCGCGGTATCGGTCCAGGGTTGATCGATTACGACCGGCCGGTTGAAGGCGACCTCGGCAATTTCCGCGGCGATGCGGCGGATCGTGGCGGCATCGATGCCGCAGCGGGCCGCCACCGCCTCCGGAGCATGGTCCGGGGCGCCATAGCGCGCGGCGAGCAGATCGAAAGCCGGCCGGGCGTATCGCCCGTCGGGCAGGGGGAAAGAGCCGAGCAGGGCGGGATCGATGCCGACCGACTGCGCATCGGCCAGGGATTGGGTTGCGCGGTCGAAGGACAGCTCGCGACCCGCCGCATCGCGCGCGATGAGGCCGTCGTCGGCCTCTCCGGGCGCATCGATCACGAGATGGTGCGCATTCGTGTAACGGACCAGGAACTCGGCGTCGATCTTGCCCGCCTCGAGCAGGCAATGGACGAGCGCGAGCACGAAGAGCCCGTCCGTCCCCGGTGTGATCGGCACGAGCTCATCGGCGATCGCCGAGTAGCCGGTGCGCACCGGGTTGATGGAGATGATCTTGGCGCCGCGCGCCTTGAGTCGGCCGAGGCCGAGCTTGATCGGATTGGAATCATGGTCTTCGGCGACGCCGAAGAGGAGGAAGAGCTGCGCGCGCTCCCAGTCCGGCTCCCCGAATTCCCAGAACGCCCCGCCGACCGAATAGAGGCCGGCCGCGGCCATGTTGACCGAGCAGAATCCGCCGTGCGCGGCGTAGTTGATGGTGCCGAACATCCGGGCGAAGTGGCTCGTGAGCGACTGGGACTGATCCCGTCCGGTATAGAACGCCAGGCGGTTCGGATCGCTCGCGCGGATGCCGGCCAGGCGGCGCGTCAGCATCTCCATCGCTTCCTTCCAGGAGATGCGCTCGAATCCGCCCGAGCCGCGCGGCCCGATCCGCTTCAGGGGCGTGGTGAGCCGTGCCGGGGAGATTGCCGTCATGATGCCCGCGGAGCCCTTGGCGCACAGCACTCCGCGGTTGACCGGGTGGTCCCGATTGCCCTCGATGTACCGCAGCTTCCCATCCTCGAGGTGCACCTTGATGCCGCAACGGCAGGCGCACATGTAGCAGGTGGTGCAGGTGACGGCACGATCTGGCATCGGCCGGCGATGATGAGGCAGGCCCGTCCATATAGCCAATGCAGTTAATGCAGCGAACACATATACTCATTGCATAATGAACCTGCATCATCTCGCGATCTTCGCCGCCATCGCGCAGACGGGGAGCCTGACGGCCGCGGCCCGCAAGCTCCACATCTCCCAGCCGGCATTGTCGCGCGAGCTCAGGACTTTCGAGGATCGGCTGGGCGTCACGCTCTTCGAGCGCCATCCCAAAGGCATGCGGCCCACCCATGCCGGGGAGGTCCTGAGCCGCTATGCCGCTCGACTGTTCGAGCTCGAGCGCGCGGCCGAGACCGCCATGCGGGAGATCGCCGGCGCTTTCCACGGGCGCCTGTCGCTCGGAGCGAGCAACACGATCGGGACCTATGTGCTGCCGCGAGTGCTGGCCACGTTGCGCCGGGAGCGCCCGCAGGTGCAGGTCTCACTCTTCATCGGCAACACCGAGCAGGTCTCCCAGGGCGTCGATGACATGCGTTTCATGTTGGGCTTCATCGAGGGACCGCTGCATCGCCAGGGACTGCGCGCCACCGCTTTCCAGCAGGATGAGATCGTGCCGGTCGCCGCGCCCGATCATCCGCTCCTGCGCAAGCGCCGCCTGAGGATCGCGGACCTTCACGGACAGCCGCTGCTCGTTCGCGAGCAGGGCTCGGGCACCCGCGAGCTGATCGCTGCGACGCTGCACCGCTGCGAGATCGTCGAGGGCACGACGATGGAATTCGGCAGCACCGAGGCGCTGAAGCGGGCGGCCGTCCACGGCGGCGGGATTGCCTGGCTGCCGCGCATCAGCATGATCAATGAGCTGCGGGAGGGGAGCCTGCGAGAGCTGCCGCTCAAGCAACTGCGGATCGTCCGTCCGCTGATGGTGCTCAGCCGCAAGGATGCGCCGCTCGAGCCTGTGGCTCAGGTGTTCCTCGATCTGCTGCGCAAGAGCTCGCAGGCCGGCGCCGACCGTCCCCTCGGCGCATCGTAAGGAGTCGGTGATCTGGGTATGATTACCGCCGCGGAGCGCGTTTCCGAGGGAAAATCATGCCGGATACCAGATTCATCGTACGCAAGGCGGCAGTGCTCGGGGCCGGAGTGATGGGGGCGCAGATTGCCG
>JABBNZ010000107.1 GCA_019352035.1 Pseudomonadota bacterium
GCTTTCTGTTCCTGCCGCTTCGGCGCCTGAGCCGGCTGACGACGTTCCTGCTGCGCGCGCTGGAACTGCTGTTGATTTTGCTGACGCTGCTGCTGCTGCATGGGCGGCTGTTGCATTCGCTGCTGCATTTGCTGGCGCTGCCGGTCCATCTGCTGCGTCCGCTGCTGCGCTGGCTGCCGTGCCGGCTGCTGCCGCATCCGCTGCTGCATTTGCTGGCGCTGCTGGTCCATCTGCTGCGTCCGCTGCTGTCCGGGAGGCGCGACCAGCAGCCGGCGATCCACGCTTTCCTTCGGCTGAAAGCGGTAATTTCGCTCTCGCAGAATCCGCTGCTCGTTGGCATTGGGATAACGATCGCGTGAATATTGCCGTTGATAAATCGGCAGGGGCGCGCGGGCCGGCGGACGAGCGCGATCCCACCGGTCCCAATCGCGATGCTGCTGCTGCCAGCCGCTACCCCAATGTTCACCCCAACGCGGCGCCTGCCTGCGATCCCATCGCCCAAAATAGGCGGGAGGCCGGCGGTAATAGAGAATCGGCACGCGCAGCACGAAGTAGGGCACGAGGCTGGGCTCGACGAGATCCCAAGGGCCGTTGTACCAAGAACTCGCGTACCAATTGTCGTCAGAGTATGCCCAATAGAGGCCGTCGTAGAAGAATAGGTTCGTGTCCACTTGCGGCGCGTAGTAGACGGGGTAGCCCGGCACCGGCACGAAGTTCGGATAGACTGGCAAATTGACGCCAATGCTGAGACCAGGCAGATTGACGCCAATGGAGACTTGCGCCGGAGCCGGCGGCGCCAAAGTCATGCCGATAGCCAGCGAAGTCAAGATGATCATCGTACGCATGACAGCCTCTCCGCCTTATGAGACGCAAATGGAATCGCCCGATTCACACATCAAGCGGGTTCAATTTCGCGCGAAAGCCTCGGCTGCGCCATTGGCAAATGTACTTATTTCGAGGCGCTCCGCGACTTCACGGACGCTTCCACCGCAAGCGCTTCCGAGGCGGCGCCGTGGGCGCTGATCAATTTGCGTGCTTCGAGGGGCAACCTTCATGAACGAGCGCCGTCTCGATGGCATCTTCTATGGGCTATTCACGGCTATCGAGGTTGTACGTGGCAGCGCCGTCCGGGCCGTGAGTGCTTCGGTACCCAGCGAGCGCGGCAAATCACGGGATACCCCTGCTCTCCCATCATAGATCGTGCCGACGCGCGATCTCGATGGCCCCGGCACGGCTGCTGACCCCGAGCTTGTGGAAGACGCTTTTCAGATGAAATTTCACGGTGTTCTCGGTCATCTGCAGCGTGCGCGCGATCACCTTGTTCGAGGCGCCACGGGCGAGTGCCGCCAGGACCTCCATCTCCCGCGGGCTCAACGGCAGGGCGCTGCTGCGATTGCCGACCCGGAATCGCTCCACCGCGGCACCCAGCGTGGACAGCGCATTGCGCACCCGGACACTGGCGGTGAATTCGCTCGCCTGTGTTCGGGTCCGGGCCGTGCGCAATAGCGGCGCAATCACGGCGCCGAGTCGCGCGAGGCCTTGCAGGTCATCTTCGGCCATGCGCGCCTCGATGATTTCCAACAGCGCTTGGCTGGATCCGGCGGCATCCCCTCGGCGCAGCTGCAGCACGGCCTGCAGCGCACGCGCCAGTGTGCGGGGGCCTTCGCGCCGGCCAGCTTCAGCGGCCTGCAACAGGTCGTCGAGCACGGCGTCGGCGACAGGCATGTCCTCGCGGGCAAGAGCGAGCAGCGCGGCGACGAGCGCCGCCTCCTCGTGCACCCGCCACCAGTAGGGGTGGTCCCGCCACTTGCCGGGAGAGTAGGGGGGCGAGAGGCGGGCGAGCGACGCCTCGGCCGCGACATAATCGCCGCGGAGGATTGCCAGGCGCGCAACCAGCGTTTCCCGCAGGGCCGCGAGCCGCCGCAGCCCGCGCTCGCGCGCGGTCCGCTCCATGCGTGTAAGGACATCGTCCAACGCGCGGAGGTCTCCATCGCTGACGGCAATCGCCGCCGCTGTCTCGTATCCCTCGAGGTACACGTCGATCCATCCATCGCCGGCCTCAGCCTGCTGCAGCGCGGGATCGAGCCGCTCACGCGCACCGCTGATGTCGCCACGGGCGTAGAGCGCCACCGCGAGCAGTACGTCGGAGCAGGCGCGCAAGCCGCTGTCGGCGCCGAAATTCTCCTCTGACAGTGCGCTGGCTTCCCGGAAGACGGCCTCGGCATCGCGGAGCTGGCCGAGTCTGAGGTGGGCCGTCCCGAGTTGCAGATAACAGTGGTTGATTCCGACGACGGAGCTCACGTGCCGCATCGCGCGCACGGCTTGATTGGCGAGATCGAGCGCGGTGGGCATCGACCCCAGGCCGTGGGCATAGAAGGCGGCCACATTGAGCAACACGGCGCGCGCGACACTTTCCGTGGCGGGCAACTCCTCGATCAGTTGGCGCACGCTCGCGAGAGTGGCCGGGGTGACCGGCAGGTCGCAATACCCCGCCACCACGTGCGAGACGAGCCTGGCGTCGCGTCGGGTCGCTTCGATCTCATCGGGGGCGAGGCGGGAGAAGCTGCCGGTGGCTTCTTCAGTCGCCTTGAAGAGCTGCAGCGCTTCGAGCGGTCTCGAGCTCTTGGCGAGCAAAATCGCCCGCCCGAGCTGCTCGCGCGGATACTCCCGGGCGCGTTCCGCGGGAATGGGCGCGAGCAGGCGCTGCAGCAGCGAGACGCCGCCATATTGGGTCAACTCCCAGATGCCCTGCCGCTCGATGACACGCGCCGCCTGAGAGAAGTCCCCCGCCGCGCTGGCGTGCCGTACCGCCTCCGCCGGCATGCCATGCGCCTCGAACCAGCGCGAGGCGCGGCGATGCAGGGCTGCGACCGACTCGATGGGCTGATTGCGCAGGCGCCGCCGCAGGATCTCCCCGATGAGGTGGTGGTAACGCAGCCAGTAGCGGCTCTGATCGAGCGGCACGATCAGGTATTCCAGCGGCCGCGCCGCGATGACCCTGGACCAGGCGCTGGCGTTGCCGGTCACCGCGGTCACCAGATCGGGATTGAACGCATCGAGGATCGAGATGTCCCGCAGTAGCGCGGCATCTCCCTCGGTCAGATTGGTCAGCACCTGCTCCGTGAGATAACTCACGATTCCATCGACACTGCCGGTGAGAGCGTCCGGCGCGAGCGCGCTGGCAGGATGGGTCTGCAGCCAGCTTCGCAACAGCTGCAGCACGATGGGCCAGCCCTCGGACTGCTCGGCCAGGCGTTGCGCCTGCGCGGGAGCGAAGCCCGACAATAGTTGGTGCGCTTCATCGAAAGAGAAGCGAAATTCCGCCGCATCGAGCCGCAGCAGCAGGCCTCGTCCCTCGAGCTCGGGCAGGTTGAGTGGGGGCGGATCCCGGCCGCTCAGGACGACGTGCATCGACTCCGGTGGAGCGTGCATCAGAAGCGGTCTCAGCACTGCGGCGAACGCGGGGCCGGAGATCCGGTGTACGTCGTCGATGATGAGAATGAGAGTCCGCTTATCCTGAGCCAGCGCGCTCGTGAGGCGGTCGACGACGGAGCCGGGCGGCAACTCCGACAGGCCGTCCTCCGCGAGTCCCGCCAGCCGCCCGAGACTGCGGCCGGCGTTCGCGATGGCCAATACGAGGTCGCTGGCCAGCGTCTGCGGCTCCGTGCCGTCCTCGACGATACTGAGCCACGCTACATCGTTACCCCGCTCGAGCTGATCGCGGCGCCACTGCGCAAGCACCGAGGTTTTGCCATAGCCGGCGGGTGCGGCGATCGTGGTAAGCGGGTAGTCCAGAGCGCCATCCAGGCGCCGCCGCAGCTCCGTGCGCGGAAGCAGCTCCACCCTGTAGAGCGGCGGATGAAAGCGGTCGTATGCACCCAGGGGGGAGAATTCTGTTGCGTGCATCGGACGGTCGGAGGGGATGGCTCTGCATCCTACCCGATGGGGGGAGCCGAGCGGAACACCTACCCGAATGGGCGGGCAGGCCCACTCCATCGGAGCGATCCCGGGCATGCACGGCCCGATAGCATCTACTTGCCGAGCCTCATTCATGTCACCGCCTGGTGGGACTCGGCCAGGGGGTCCCGTGAGAGGACTCGGGTCGTATCCGCGGGTCCGCTCGCGGAGGGCAGGCGGCGCCTCGAGAGAATGAACTGCATGAGAACCCTTCATAGCGATCCGTATCGACGAGGCAGAAATAGAGCCAGGCGCGCCACCGTCTGCGCGCTCATCGCCTCTGGCGTGCCTCTCGCGGCCCTGCAGGTTGCGAGCGCCGCCGCCCGGCCTTCCGCGGACTCCGACACGCAGACGCCGGCCCTGCTGCACGAGGTCATCGTCACGGCGGAGAAGCGCGCCGAGCCTCTGCAGAGGGTTCCCGCCCAGGTCCAAGTATTCACTTCGCGGGAGATCGAGCTGCGCGGCATCCGCAGCACGGCGGACTACATCGCCGAGATCCCGAACATGACCTTCGACAGGGCGGACACCTACAACAACAGCTGGGTGGTGGTGCGCGGAATCGCTTCCGTCACCAATGCGGATCCGCCGATCGCCGTGGTGGTCGATGGCGTGCCGCAGGTCGATCAGATGCAGCTCAATCAGCAGATGTTCGACATCCAGAGCATCCAGGTGTTGAAGGGGCCGCAGGGGACGCTCTACGGCCGTGATGCGCTGGGCGGCGCCATCGTCATCCAGACGGAGCCGCCGACACCGAAATTCACCGCTAGCGGCGATCTCACCTATGGCAATGGCGGGATGGCCGATGTGCGCGCCGAGGTCTCGGGCCCCATGGGGTCGCGGTCGGTCGGCTACCGGCTCGCGGGCACCTACCTGACGCAGAAGGGACTGATTCCGAACACGTATCCCGGGGCCGGCGGTCACTCGGACTTCATCCACTACGATTACGACACTCGGGGCTCGCTCCTCGCTCACCTGCCGGCGGACTGGACGCTGGAGCTGACCGGGGATTTCGGCCGCCACAGCGGCGCGACCAATCAATACAGCTGGATCCAGTCCGACGACCCGAACCAGTTCCTCAATCCGACCTATTCCTTCTACCCGGGCGATGTCGGCATGAATGGCGGTTTGAGCGCCAAGCTCGAGGGCCCGCTGTCCTTCGCCAAGCTCACCTGGATTTCCGGCTACAACCGGATGTACGAGGACGACCGGGCGAGCATCTCCTACAGCAATCCGGTTCAGGACCCGCTCGGGCTCTTCAATCTCGGGTTCCAGGCCGGGCAGGGCCAGAATCTCTCCCTCACGAGCTATTTCCAGGAGCTGCGACTCACCTCGCCGTTCCATCAGCGCTTTCGCTGGGTGACGGGCCTCTCCTACCAGTACCTCGACAAGTCCCTGCTGACGCGCGTCTTCATCGACCAGAACGGAAGCCCGAGCCAGTTCTGGAATCCGAGCCAGGTCATCGTGAATTCCGACTACGGCTGGGTGGAGAGCTCCTTCGGCGCGTACGGCCAGGCGGAATACGATATCCGCCCGGATCTCACGCTCACGGCCGGGTTGCGCTACGACTTCGATAACCGGACTCAGCAGGACCTCGTGACCGGGGCGTTCCTGAACGCCAACTTCCTCGCCTGGCAGCCGAAGGCGACGTTGAGCTGGCGGCCCACCGACCGGCAGACGTACTACCTCACGGCGAGCACGGGCTATCGCCCGGGCGGGTTCAATCCCACCGGCAATCCCTCGCATTTCACGAGCGAATACCTGCGCAACTACGAGGCGGGATGGAAGACGTTGTGGCTCGGCGGGAGAGTCCGGGTGAACGGTGCCGTGTTCTACGACACGGACCACGGCTATCAGTACTTCAATGTCTACAGCTCCCCGGGGGGCGGATTCACCCAGGTCAACCAGAACATCAATCTGGTGGTGATCAAGGGCGCGGAGCTCGAGACCCAGTGGTATCCGACCCCGCGGTGGGAGCTCTTCGCCAACGCGGGCTACACCGATTCGGCCATCGTCAAGCTGAACGGCGTGCCCTCCTGTTCCGGGCTGTCCTCAGGGCAGATCGCGGCGGTGGACTACGGATGCTACGGGACTTACACGCCATACCTGACACCCTGGACCGGCCAGGTCGGCACCCAGTATCGCCATCCGATCAGCGCCAACCTGAGCTTCTTCGGCCGCGCCGCGCTCAGCCTCTACGGCAAGAAGATCTGGGAGGTGAACAACATCGCGGTGCAGAACCCGAAGCACTACCTCGATCTGCGCGCCGGCATCGAGAGCGTCAGGTGGAGCGTTTGGCTCTGGGGGAAGAACCTCACGGACACCCGCGCTTACAGCCAGTTCGTGCGCGCCGTACCGTTCGGCATCGGCACCGCCGGTATCGGGTATCTCGTGCCGCCTGCGAGCTATGGCCTCGAGCTGCGCATGCGATATTGAGAAAGGAAGGATCGCCATGGCTCGAAAGACGAATGCCCCGGGTGAAGCCCGTCCGGTCCTCGGGATCGACGTCGGGGGAACGAACACGGATGCCGTGTTGATGGTCGGTCGCGAGGTCCTCGCGAGCGCCAAGCGGGCCACCACCGCGGAGGTCGGCGAGGGGCTGGTCGCCGTCGTGGAGGCTCTGCTGCGCGATGCGGGGGTGGCTCCGCAATCGATCGGGTCAGTGATGATCGGGACGACCCAGTTCATCAATGCCTTCGTGCAGCGCCGCGGGCTCGCCCGTGTGGCGGCGGTTCGCGTCTCGGCGCCGAAGGGCGACGGGGTGCCGCCCTTCGCCGCGTGGCCCCGCGATCTGCTGGCGCAGACCGGGGAGGCCGGGTACTTCGCGCAGGGCGGCGCCTTCTTCGACGGCAGGGACTACGCGCCGCTCGATCCGAAGGAGCTCGAGCGGATCGCGCTCGACATCCGCTCCAAGGGGATTCGAGCGGTCGCGGTGTCGAGCTGTTTCGCGCCGGCGCGCCCGGACATCGAGCGGGAGGCCGCCCGGATGCTGACGGAGGCCTATCCGGAGGCGGACATCACCCTCTCGGCTGAAGTCGGCGGCCTCGGGATCGTCGATCGGGAAAATGCCGCCATCATGAACGGCACCTTGCGCGAACTCGCGGCGCGGGTCGTGGCGGGTCTCTCGCAGGGGCTGCGGCGAGTGGGCATTTCGTCCCCGGTGTTCTTCAGCCAGAACGACGGCACGCTGATATCGGCCGAATTCGCCAGCCGCTTTCCGGTCTTCACCTGCTCGGCGGGGCCCACGAACAGCTTGCGCGGCGCGGCCTTTCTCACAGGTCTCGAGGACGCCCTCGTCATGGACATCGGCGGAACCACCACCGATCTGGGGTTCCTGGTGCACGGTTTTCCGCGCGAGAGCGCGCTGCCGCGCGACATCGGCGGTGTGCTCACCAACTCGCACATGCCGGACATCCTCTCCATCGCGCTCGGAGGCGGCACCCTCGTGCGCGAGAGCGAGACGGGATTGAGGCTCGGTCCCGAGTCGGTCGGCTACCAGCTCACCGAGCGCGCGCTGGTGTTTGGCGGCACGGAGCTCACGGCGACGGACATCGCGGTGCGGGCCGGCCAGGCCCGCATCGGGGACCCGTCCAAGGTGAGCGCGTTGAGCACCGCGCTGGTGGAGCGGGCGGTGAATCTGATGCACGAGCGCATCGAGGATGCGATCGATCGGATGAAGACCAACAGCAAGCCGGTGCCGGTGATCCTGGTGGGCGGCGGACACATCCTGCTCAGCCGGCCCTTGCGCGGCACGCTCGAAGTGCACAGGCCGCGCTTTGCGGAGGTGGCGAATGCCGTGGGCGCGGCGATCGCCATGGTGAGCGGCCGGGTGGACCGGCTGTACGACTACTCCGAGGGGCGCGATGCGGCCTTGCAGCGGGCGAAGGACGAGGCGTCCCAGTCCGCGCGCGCCGCCGGCGCCGATCCGGGAACGATCACCATTGTCGAACTGTCGGAGCTGCCGATGACGCATATTCGCACCAACCTCGTGCAGGTGCGCGTGCGCGCGGTCGGCGAGCTCGCCTCGCTGAGGAGTTGAGCATGTACCGGGTGGAATCGGAGACCGATGTGCGGGACATGGCCCGGGGTGCCGTGTTTCTCGGGGGCGGCGGAGGCGGCGATCCGCGGGTGGGGGCGCTGTTTCTCATCGATCAGATGCGCCGTGGCAGGCACCCGCGCGTGATGGAGGCCGCCGAGCTTGCAGATGATGCGTTCGTGGTGTCGATTGCCGGGGTGGGCGCCCCGACGGTCCTCGAGGAGTACCTGGTCTCGGCGCGAATGCTGCGGCGGCTGGTCGAGGAGTGCGCGCAATTCTACAAGCGGCCGATCGACGCCCTGATCAGCGCGGAGATCGGCGGGTTCAATTCACTCATGCCGCTGGCTGCGGCGACCGAGGTGGATCTGCCGGTCGTCGATGGGGATGGGATCGGACGCGCGGTGCCGCACATCGAGATGACGGCATTCTCGATCTACGGTTGCCGTGCCACGCCGAGCATCGTCACGGATGAGGCCGGAAACGTCTCGCACATCTTTGCGGTGGATGACCATACGGCGGAGGCAATGATTCGATCCGCCTGTGTCGGGATGGGCAGC
Source organism: Pseudomonadota bacterium (assembly GCA_019352035.1). Classification (GTDB taxonomy): domain Bacteria; phylum Pseudomonadota; class Gammaproteobacteria; order Steroidobacterales; family Steroidobacteraceae; genus 13-2-20CM-66-19. The sequence goes on from JABBNZ010000107.1 coordinate 8,548, forward strand.
AGCATCGCCGGCGCCTTCTATCCGATGTCCGGCCGTCAGGTCAAAGAGGCCGCCGTTCTGGGCTCGCTGCGCCAGACGCTCGACATCGGCCGGCGCATCCGCACCGCGCGCGAGCGGCAGTCGGATCCGGTTCAGGAGCTGCTGACGTATCTCGATGTCCCCGCTCAGCAGCGATTTGCGCGGCTGCTCTTCGAGGGGCGTATCGTCGATGTGCAGCGGGAAACGCGCGACGGCTGGCACTGGGCCCAGGTGCGGCTCAGCGGCTCCGCGGGTGGGGAGCCCGAGTTCTCGCTCGAGATCCAGAATGAGATCCTGGTCGCCCGCAACCGGGGACGCATCGTTGCGACGGTGCCTGACATCATCACCGTCGTGGATTCGGAATCGGCCGAGCCGCTGCCGGCCGAGCGGCTGACCTACGGCCAGCGGGTGCACGTCATCGGGTACAGTGCCGATCCGAAGGTGCGCAAGCCCGAGGCGGTGGCGGTCATCGGGCCGCGCGCCTTTGGATTCAATTTCGACTTCGTGCCGATCGAGCAGGCCGCGCCATGACCTCGCCCGGCCATGCTCTCCTGTCGCCTGGCGAGGCGGCCGCGAGCCGCGCAGGCACATGAAAGAGATCATCTCGGCGATCTTCGGTGCCGGACTGATCATCAACGCGGCGCTCTTCGTGCCGCAGGCGTGGCATCTGTGGAAGGCCAAGCGCGCCGACGGGGTGTCGATTCCGTCCTTCCTGGGGTTCTGCGCCATCCAGCTGGTCGGTGTTCTGGATGGCTATTATCAGCACGACAGCGCACTCCTGGTGGGCATGTCGGCAACGCTGCTGACCTGCGGCACGGCGACGGGTCTGGCGATCTACTACTCGATACGCGCGAAGCACGCCGGCGCTGCTGGTGAGTCTTGATGCTCAGGCCTTGAGGAACCGAGGGCAGCGGCCATGATCATCGTCTTTTCCGACGCCAGGGTGTTCGATGGCCACTGCGCCGAGATTGGCGATCCTCGACACGTGGTCGTCGAGGATGGCCGCATTCGAGAGGTGGCCACCACGCGGCCGACGCTTTCCGGGGCGCTCGAAATCCCTTGCGGACAGCGATACCTGATGCCCGGTCTCATCGATGCTCACTTCCATGCGTGTTCGCCGAGCTGGGACATCCGCTCCGCCGACCGTATGCCGGCCTCGCTCATGGCGTGCCACGCGAGCCGCATCCTGGCGGATGCATTGGACCGCGGCTTTACGACCGTGCGCGATGCGGCTGGTGCGGACGTAGGCCTGGCCCGCGCACTCGAGTCCGGTCTCATTCAGGGACCTCGCCTGCGGTACTGCGGACGGGCGCTGTCGCAGACCGGCGGACACGGGGACATGCGCAGCGCGGAGGAGGGCGAGCCTTGCGGCTGCCATGGGTACGGCGGACTCCTGTCCCGAACGGTCGATGGGCCCGATGAACTGCGCCGTGCCGTGCGCGAAGAGCTGCGTCAGGGCGCCCACCAGATCAAGCTGTTCGTCTCCGGCGGAGTGTTGTCGCCCACCGATCCTCTGCGGATGAGGCAATTCTCGGACGAGGAAGTTCGCGTCGCGGTGGAGGAAGCGGCCTCGCGCGAGCGATATGTGATGGCGCACTGCCACACGGACAAGGGGGCGGCGCGCTGCGCGGCACTCGGCGTCCGATCCATCGAGCACGGCACCCTGATAGAACGGGATGAAACCGCCCGGTCGATCGCCGCCGCGGGCGCCTTTGTCGTGCCGACCCTGTCGGTGATCGATGCCCTCGGCAAGTCAGGCGGCGGGAAGGGGCTGCCGCACGCGATGCGGGAGAAGCTCGACTCGGTCGGCGACGGCGCGTTTCGCGCCATCGAGGTTTGCCGGCGCAACGGAGTCAAGCTCGGACTGGGGACTGACCTTTTCGACTATGCCTCGCATCCGCTGCAGTCAGGAGAGCTGGAGTTGCGCGGCCGGGTGGAAGCTCCCATCGACGTGCTCCGATCGGCCACCTCGGTCAATGCGGAGCTGCTGCAGATCGAGGATGAAGTGGGGCGTATCGCCCCCGGGATGCGCGCGGACCTGCTCGTGTTGGACTTCGATCCCCTGCGGGAGCTGAGCGGGTTTCGCGACAAGACCCGGATCCCGGTCCTCATGCAAGGGGGAAGGATCGTCCGCAATACGCTCTGACGCGTCGTCGGGCGGCGGCCTCCGCTCGGCAAGCCGGACTCTGGCGATACTCTGCGCCAGGCATTGGCGTCCGAAGATCGCCCCAGACAGTGCGGCGACCTGGCGGCTATGAGCGAGCCGTTCCGCGTCTTGCGGCTTCGATCGCGGCGATGTCGATCTTCTTCATGGTCATCATCGCCTCGAATGCGCGCTTGGCGGCCGCGGGGTCGGTGTCGATCGTCGCTTCCATCAGCGCGCGTGGGGTGATCTGCCAGGACAGGCCCCACTTGTCCTTGCACCAGCCGCATGCGCTCTCGGAGCCGCCGTTGCCGACGATGGCATCCCAGTAGCGATCCGTCTCGGCCTGATCCTCGGTGAGGATCTGAAACGAGAACGCTTCGGTGGGCTTGAAGGCCGGGCCGCCGTTCAGGCCCAGGCAGCGCACGCCGACCAC
>JABBNZ010000026.1 GCA_019352035.1 Pseudomonadota bacterium
TCGAAGTCGAGCACCTGCTGGTTCGCGAACGTGGCGTGCTGCGGCGCGCGGCCGAAGAATCGACCGATCCCTTCCTCCTGCGCCCGCAGCTGCGCCACGGCATCGTATTCCGGCGCATAGCGGCGCAGTAGAGCCTCATAGTCCTCGAGAAACGGCACGATGCCTTTGGGGCGCTCGTTCCAGAGCAGTACCGCCCACGCCCCCGGCTTCAGGATCCGCAGTGCCTCGATCCGCGTCTTATGCGGATCGAACCAGTGGAAGGCCTGTCCTGCAACCATCAGGTCGAAGAACCCGTCCGGCATGTGCGTGCTCTCGGCCGTCCCGTCCACGCTGCGGAAATCCCCGCCCAGCGCCAGCTCGGCATAGCCGCGCATCTCCCGGTTCGGCTCGATCCCGAACACCCGGGCACCGCGCTGCAACAGCAGCGCCGAGAGAATGCCGGTGCCCGAACCGAAATCGACGGCGACCGCGCCGGGTTTCAGGCCGCAGCGCGCCTCCAACAGGTCGATGGCGGCCGCGGGGTAGCTGGGCCGGTATTTCGCGTAGGCCTCGACACGGCCGAGGAATCGGTCACTGGAGCTGAGCGGCATGAGCGCATTGTACGCATCGCAAGGATCGAACCGGCATCATTGCCGCGCTGCTGCTCGCCCTGGCCGAAGTCCTGCCCGACGCAATCGCCGCTGATGACGCCGCGAGCACGGCGAACCTGCGGGACGCCTACCCGCGCGCGAGGCTCCGGTGACGGCAACAGCCGCCCGGAAGGGCCCGGCGCACGATACGCCGAGCCGCCGCCGCGGGCGACTTCGAGCCGACATCACTGCGGCGCGAAAGTCACCTGTGTCGTCCAGGTGGGGATGGCCGGCACATTCGTCTGGATGACGAGGTTGGCGCGGGCGCGCGGGTCCCGCGAAGCCAGCTGTACCGCCGTCGGTATGCCGCAGGAGGCATCGAGCGGGAACCCGCTCACGATCCTGATCGCCTTCGCCGACTCGACGTCCGCCTTGTCCTGACTCACCGGCTCGATTTTGGCCGCGGTGATCTGGGCGTTGGCGTCCGTGAAGATCTTGTATTTCACCGACCCTTGCCAGGTGCGTGTCTTCGGGTCGGCTTTTCCGGAGGTGTCGATGGCCACATGCCGCTTCAGGGGAGGCGGCGTGAGCTCGATCCGCCGGGGCTGCGCCGGGTAGACCTCCTGCCGCGTCGCCATGCCCTGCAACCGCCACACGGCGAGGTACTGCAGGGGAAAGCTGTCCTGGCACTTGACCGCGAACATGGTCCGGTAGATCCCGTCGGAGCCGGCCGACAGGGGAACCTTGCGGCCGCCGGAGAGGGCAAACACGTAGACCGGGGGGCTCACCATGGCCCCGCTGGTCACCTTGACCCTGATCGGATACATGCCGATGTCGGGGTTGGCTGGAAATTGCGCCGGCGTCTCATCCTGCAACCGCACGCCGCAGCCGGCCAACGCGAGCGCAGCCGCCGCCATACAGGACAAACCGATTCCTCTCCGCATGCCGCCCCCTCTTTGGTCATTGGCGCCGGGCACCATGGGCCGGCGGGCGGAGAGTCTGACAAGTCAGCCAGGCCGTGGCAAGGGCGCAACCGCGCCACGGCAGGGCCACGGACAAATGAAGACGGGGGCCGCCTTCGAGGCGGGCCCCCGTCCGTACTGCGCGCGGCGCTTACTTCTTCTTGCGGGCGCCGGCTCTCTTGGCGGCCCGGAAGGAAATTCCAGCCCGCATGGCCTTCTGCTGAACGGCCGCCGCGGTACGCCCGAGCTTCTTTGCAACCTCGCTGGTCGGGGTTCCCGCTTTCGCGAGCGACTTCAAGGTCTTCAGCTCACTGGCGCTCCAGGACGCGCCATCGTTCGGGGGACGTTTCGCCATTACTCGATACTCCAGAAAACACCCAACTGTAGGGTTCAGGAACGAATCATACACGGTTTTGCGAAAAAAGGGACGTCCAACATCCCGGAACGCGACAAATCGACATGTTGTAGGGTCGGGTCAGTTGGAGAGGAAGGCGAGCCAGCGCTTCGGCTCGAGTCTGGCGGCGGGCGAGCGGCGCCGGTCAGCGCGGCAACTTGGGCAACACTCCAGGCCTCCGAGCGCCTGTCGCGAGCGCGGCGCCCCGGGAAATCCCACGCGAGAGCCGTCAGTTACCGTTCGCATTGATGATGTCGGCAGGCCGACATTGGAGGTGTCCGGGCGCCTGGAGCGGCTTCTGCGCGGACGGTGATGTCGCCGAATGGCGTCAGGACCAGGTCGGCCCTCTCCGGAGGGCCGACCTGCATATGATGCCCGGGGGGGCGGATCACCCCCCTCCCGGCCCCGGGAAGCCGCCGTGCCTGGCGGTCAATTCCCCGGGGAACCGCTCAGTAGCGGTAATGATCGGACTTGTAGGGACCGGTCTGCTCGACGCCGATGTAGCGGGCCTGGGTCTCGGTGAGTGTCGTGAGCTCGGCATCGAACCTCGTGAGCTGCAGCCGGGCAACTTTCTCGTCGAGGTGCTTCGGCAAAACATACACACCGACGGGGTACTTGCCCGGATTCTTGTAAAGCTCGATCTGCGCCAGCGTCTGATTGGCGAAACTCGAGCTCATCACGTAGCTCGGATGTCCGGTCGCGCAACCGAGGTTCACGAGCCGTCCTTCGGCGAGCAGGATCATGCGCCGGCCGTCCGGAAAGATCACGTGATCGACCTGAGGCTTGATGTTCTCCCACGTATGGCGCTTGAGGCTCGCGACGTCGATCTCGTTGTCGAAGTGGCCGATGTTGCACACGATGGCGTTGTGCTTCATCCGCTGCATGTGCGCATGCGTGATGACGTGGAAATTCCCCGTGGCGGTCACGAACATGTCGGCCTTGTCGGCCGCGTAATCCATCGTGACCACTCGATACCCCTCCATCGCCGCCTGCAGGGCGCAGATCGGGTCGATCTCCGTCACCCAGACCTGGGCGGACAGCGCCCGCAACGCCTGCGCGCAGCCCTTGCCCACGTCCCCGTAGCCGCACACCACGGCGATCTTGCCCGCCACCATGACGTCGGTGGCCCGCTTGATGCCGTCGATCAGCGACTCGCGGCAACCATAGAGATTGTCGAACTTGCTCTTGGTGACGGAGTCGTTGACGTTGATGGCCGGGAAGGCGAGCGTGCCCTCCTTCGCCATCTGGTAGAGGCGCTTCACGCCCGTCGTCGTCTCCTCGGTCACGCCCTTGATGTGGCCGATGCGGCTGGAATACCACGTAGGATCGGCCTTCAGCTTCGCCCGGATGGCCGCGTAGAGCGCCTCCTCCTCCTCGCTCTCGGGTTTCGCGATCACCCCCGGATCGCTCTGCGCGCGTACGCCCAGATGCATGAGCAGCGTCGCATCGCCGCCGTCGTCGAGGATCATGTTGGTGTAGCCGCCGTCCGGCCAGTCGAAGATGCGGTGGGTATAATCCCAGTAGTCGGCCAGCGACTCGCCCTTCCAGGCGAAGACCGGCGTGCCGGCGGCGGCTATCGCCGCGGCCGCGTGATCCTGGGTGGAGAAGATGTTGCACGAAGCCCAGCGCACGCGGGCGCCGAGCGCCTGCAGCGTCTCGATCAGCACCGCGGTCTGGATCGTCATGTGCAGGGAGCCGGTGATGCGCGCGCCGGCGAGCGGCTGCGAGGGCGCAAACTCCTCGCGGATGGCCATCAGCCCCGGCATCTCCGTCTCTGCGATCAGGATCTCCTTGCGGCCCCAGCCGGCGAGCGCGAGGTCGGCGACCTTGCAGTCTTGGGGAATGGCGGAGGACTTGAGTGTGGCGTTCATGGGGTCGGGTACTCCATTGACTTGGGCGAGCGCCGTATGTGGATCGCGGGCGTCTCTGAGCCTGGCAGCCGGCGGGAGCCGAAGGCTCCCGGCAGTTCTGTCGCAACGCTCCTCAGAGACGCCGCACCGCCGCACCGCTGCGGCGGCTGGATGCGTGTGGCTCCGGCGCCGCGGCGCTGGGTGCGCCGCGCCGCCGGACACGTGTTCAGGCCGCCTTGGCGCCTTTCGCGTGGGCGGCGAGCGCCGCCGCGCGATCGGTCCGCTCCCAGCTGAACTCAGCCTCGGTGCGGCCGAAGTGCCCGTACGAGGCGGTCTTCTGGTAGATCGGGCGCGCCAGGTCGAGCATCTCGCGGATGCCGAAGGGCGTCAGGTCGAAGCTCTTGCGGACCATCGCGGTGAGCTGCTCCCGGGAGTGGCGGCTCGTGCCGAAGGTCTCGACCATGATGGAAGTCGGCTCGGCGACGCCGATGGCATAGGAGAGCTGCACCTCGCAGCGCTCCGCCAGACCCGCCGCGACGATGTTTTTCGCCACATAGCGGGCCGCGTAGGCTGCGGACCGGTCGACCTTGGAAGGGTCCTTGCCGGAGAATGCCCCGCCGCCGTGACGGGCGTAGCCGCCATAAGTGTCCACGATGATCTTGCGGCCGGTCAGGCCGCAATCGCCGACCGGGCCGCCCACGACGAACCGGCCCGTCGGGTTGATGTGGTACTTGGTGCGCTTGTCGACCCATTTGGCGGGCAGGATGGGCTTCAGGATTTCCTCCATCACCGCCTCCCGCAGCGTCCGGGTCGACACGTCGGGGCTGTGCTGAGTGGAGAGCACCACGGCCTCGAGGCCGACGGGACGATCGTCCTCGTACCGCAGCGTGACCTGGCTCTTGGCATCCGGGCGTAGCCATGGGAGCTTACCCGACTTCCTCACCTGCGCCTGGCGCTTGACCAGGCGGTGGGCCAGCGTGATCGGCGCGGGCATGAGCACGTCCGTCTCGTCGGTCGCGTAGCCGAACATCATGCCCTGGTCGCCCGCTCCCTGCTTGCGCTCGTCCTTGCGATCGACTCCCTGGGCGATGTCGGGGGACTGTTTTCCGATGATGTTGACGACCCCGCAGCTGGCGCCGTCGAAGCCCATCTCCGAGGAGTCGTAACCGATGTCGAGCACCGTCTTGCGCACGAGCGCCTCGACGTCGACCCACGCACTCGTCGTCACCTCGCCGGCAACGATGACGACACCCGTCTTGACCAGAGTCTCGCAGGCCACACGACCGCGAGGGTCCACTTTGAGGATGGCGTCCAGCACGGCGTCCGAAATTTGATCGGCCACCTTGTCGGGATGCCCCTCTGAGACCGACTCGGAGGTGAAAAGATAGTCGTTGGCCATGTATCCGGTTCCTAGATTTTGATTGAAATGGAAGTTGCCCGCGGCCCTTGGCGCTCAGCGGCGCGCGGTGAGCGCCGCCTGGGCGGCAGCTGCATCCCCGAAGCTTTCCGCCAGACGCCGCTCGATCTGCTCGAGCGTAGTCTGATGATTCTGCGTGCCCCGCGATTCGATCTTCAGCGCGCCCATCACGGCCGCGATCCGGCCGCAGGTCTCGTAATCGAGGTCGCGCATCAGCCCGTACAGCAGGCCCGCCCGATAGGCGTCACCGCAGCCGGTGGGGTCGACCACGGCGGCGGTCTTGGCGCAGGGAATCTCGAACTGACCGTCCTCGGTGTAGATGACGGAGCCTTTGTGCCCGCGCGTCACGATGAGCGCCCGCACCCGCTGCGTCAGGTCGCGGACGGACCAACTGGTCTTCTGCTGCAGCAGCTGCCATTCGTAGTCATTGACCGCCACCCAGTTGGCCTGCTCGATGAAGCGGTCGAGGTCCGCCGCATCGAACATGGGCAGTCCCTGGCCCGGATCGAAGATGAAGGGAATGCCCAGATCGGCGAACTGCTCCGAGTGCTCGACCATGCCCTGGCGCCCGTCGGGAGCCACGATTCCGATGACGATGTCTTCGGCGTCCTGCACCCTATTGAGGTGCGCATGCTGCATGGCGCCCGGGTGGAAGGCGGTGATCTGGTTGTCCTCGAGATCGGTCGTGACGAACGCCTGAGCCGTGAGCTCCGAGTCGATCACCTGCACGTGCTCCGTCGGCAGGGCCAGGCGCTGCATCCAGTCGAGGTATGGCGCGAAATCCCGCCCCACCGTGGCCATCGGCACGGGCAGATCCCCGAGCAGGCTCAGGTTGTAGGCGATGTTGCCGGCGCAGCCGCCGAATTCCCGGCGCAGCTGCGGCACCAGGAACGACACGTTGAGGATGTGAATCTGCTCAGGGAGGATGTGCTCGCGGAAGCGGCCTTGGAACACCATCAGGGTGTCGAATGCCGCCGACCCGCAGATCAGCGCCCTGGATGGCTGCTCAGTCATGGAACTCCGGGGGTAGGTGCCTCATAAGAACGGCCAATGATAATTTTTGTTCTGCCCGGTGGCTAGTTGCCCATCGACTCATGTCGACCCCGAATCATGAAGCAGCACGACCGTGTGACAGGCACATGGAGGTGCCCCGCCGCCAAAGGTGGCGCAGCTTTGGGCAAAAACCACGCCTTTTGCCCAAAGCTGCGCTGGGGCCGGCCAGGATGCCAAACCGCGCTTTTTGCCCGAGGCGCGCTGGGCCGGGCTGGATGCCCGGATCCAGCGCTTCATCTTAGCGGACCGGGAGGGGCGGCTGTTGGGGCCTCGGCGGCCGCAAGCAGCGCCACCCCGCGCAGCGCCAGGTCGCTGAGGCCCGCGCCCTGTCTCTCCTCATAATAAGTGATCATCTGGCGCCGCATTCGCGGCTCCCAGAAGCGCTTGAGGTGCCCCGCGACATCCTTCGCCGCCTGCTCCGTGTCCGGCTCCGCGGCGAAATAGGCGCTGATCTCGTTGGTCATCTTGATGAGAAGGTCGATGTTCATTGGGGCTCCAGGCGCCAGGGATGCGTATACACCACGTGCTGATGCTCGCGCGCAAAGGCCACCAGGGTCACGCCTGCGCGCTCCGCCAATCGCACCGCGAAGGCGGTCGGCGCCGAGAGGGCCGCGACGAACGCCACGCCCACCGCGGCGCTCTTCTGCACCATCTCGAAGCTGGCGCGACTGGTGAGAAGGAGCGCTCCGACCGCCGGATCGGTCCCGGCGCGCACCAGCGCGCCGATCGTCTTGTCGAGAGCGTTGTGTCGGCCGACGTCCTCCCTGACGAGCCGAATACCCTCGCCGGGGACGATCCAGCCCGCCGCATGTACGCTGCCGGTCCGCGCATTGATGGGCTGCAGGTGCGCAAGCTGCGCAATGGCATCGTGCAGCTCGGCGGCGCTCATGCGCGCGCCGGTCCCGACAGGCTTCAGCTCCCGGACCGCCTGCTCCACGGTCTCCTCGCCGCAGAGGCCGCAGCCGGTGCGCCCTGTCAGGTTGCGCCTGCGCTGGATCAAGGCCGAGAAGCGCTCCCAGGCGACGGTGATTCTGACCTCGGCGGACTCCTCGCCCCGGGCCACCTCCACGCCCCGGATCTCATCCGGGCTGGCGACGAGCCCCTCGCTCAGCGTGAAGCCGACCGCATAGTCCTCGAGGTCGGCCGGAGTGGCGAGCATGACCGCGTGCGGGACGCCATGATAGACGAGCGCGACCGGCACCTCCTCCGCGACCAGATCGCGCTCCCGAGTGACGGTGCCGCGGCACCAGCGCTCGACGCAGATCTCAACGGTGACCGGACTCCCGGGAATCACCTTGTCGGCATTCGGCACGCGCAGACTCTGACCGGTGGCGCCGCCCTCAGGCGGGGGCGGGATCCCGCGTGCGGCGGCGAGCCGGCTTCGGTGCCGCACGCTCCTCGGCGGTGCGCCTACGCCAGGCCTCCTTCTGATTGACCAGCACCACCTCGACCGCCGTGACCTTGTACTCCGGACAGTTCGTCGCCCAGTCGGAGTTCTCCGTGGTCACGACGTTGGCGTTGGTCTCGGGGAAGTGGAAGGTGGTGTATACGACGCCCGGGGCGATCCGCTCCGTGACCTTGGCGCGCAGCACGGTCTCTCCCGCCCGGCTGGTGAGTCCCACCCAGTCCCCATCGGCAATGCCGCGCATCTCCGCATCGTGCGGATGGATCTCGAGCATGTCCTCGGAGTGCCAGAGGACGTTCTCCGTGCGGCGGGTCTGCGCGCCGACGTTGTACTGCGTCAGCACCCGGCCGGTCGTGAGGATCAGCGGGAAGCGGCTGGTCGAGCGCTCGCTCGTGGGCACGTACTCGGTGAGGCAGAACCTGCCCTTGCCGCGCACGAACTCATGCACGTGCATGGTCGGCGTACCCTCGGGCGCCGCGTCGTTGCAAGGCCATTGGATGCTGCCCAGGCGATCGAGCTTCTCGTAGGTCACCCCGGTGAAGGTCGGCGTCAGCCGCGCGATCTCCTCCATGATCTCGGAGGGATGCCGGTAGCTCATCGGATAGCCCAGGGCCTCGGACAGCAGCATGGTGACCTGCCAGTCCTCATACCCCGCCTTGGGCGGCATGATCTTGCGCACGCGCGAGATGCGCCGCTCCGCATTGGTGAAGGTGCCGTCCTTCTCGAGGAAGGAGGAGCCCGGCAGGAACACGTGCGCGAGCTTCGCCGTCTCGTTCAGGAACAGGTCCTGCACGATGACGCACTCCATCGACTCCATGGCGCGCACGACGTGATGGGTGTTGGGATCGGACTGCACGAAATCCTCACCCTGCACATACATGCCGCGGAAGGTGCCGTCGAGCGCCGCCTCGAACATGTTCGTTATCCTGAGGCCGGGCTCCGGCTGCAGCGTGACGCCCCAATTGCGCTCGAAGAGCTCGCGCACGACCGGATCCGACACGTGCCGGTAGCCGCTGAGCTCGTGCGGGAACGACCCCATGTCGCAGGAGCCCTGCACGTTGTTCTGGCCCCGCAGCGGATTGACGCCGACGCCCTCGCGGCCGAGATTGCCGGTCGCCATGGCGAGATTGGCGAGCGCCATGACGGCGGTCGAGCCCTGGCTGTGCTCGGTTACGCCGAGTCCGTAATAGATGGCCCCGTTCGGACCGCCCGCATACAGGCGCGCCGCGCGGCGCACGAGATCCGCGGGTACCCCGGTCACCGGCTCCATGGCCTCCGGCGAGTTGCGCTCCGAGGCGACGAGCTCCCTCCACAGCTGATACGACTGCGGCTCACAGCGCTCGGCGACGTAGTCATCCTTCGTCAGTCCCTCCGTCACGATAACGTGAGCGATGGAGTTGAGAACCGCCACGTTGGTACCCGGCGTCACCTGCAGATGCACGTCCGCAGCGATGTGCGGGCTGCGCACCAGGCCGGTGGCGCGGGGGTCGAGCACGATGAGCTTCGCTCCCTGCCTCAGGCGCTGCTTCATCTGAGATCCGAAGACCGGATGGCCATCGGTCGGATTGGCGCCAACGACCATGATGACGTCGGCCTTCGCGATCGAGGTGAATGCCTGGGTGCCGGCGGACTCGCCGAGCGTCGATTTCAAGCCGTAGCCGGTCGGGGAATGGCATACCCGCGCGCAGGTGTCGACGTTGTTGTTGCCCATGGCGGCGCGCACGAGCTTCTGCACCAGGAAAGTCTCTTCATTGGTGCAGCGTGAGGAGGTGATGCCGCCGACCGAGTCGCGTCCGTGCTGCGCCTGGATCCGCCGGATCTCACTGGCCGCGTAGCCGATCGCCTCCTCCCACGACACCTCGCGCCACTCCTCGCGAATGGTCTTGCGCACCATGGGCTTGAGGACCCGATCGGAATGGGTCGCATAGCCGAAGGCGAAGCGCCCCTTCACGCACGCATGGCCGTGATTGGCATGGCCGTCGCGGTTCGGGACCATGCGCACGACCTCGGTCGCCGCATCGCTGCCGCGCACCTCCGCCTTCAAGCTGCAGCCGACGCCGCAGTAGGCGCAGGTCGTGGTCACGGCGCGCTCGGGCTGGCCGAGCCGGACCACGGACTTCTCCATCAGGGCGGTGGTCGGGCAGGCCTCGACGCAGGCGCCGCAGGAGACGCATTCGGACTCGAAGAACGGCTCATCCTGGCTCGCCGCGATCTTGGAGGCGAGGCCGCGTCCCTGCACCGTCAGGGCGAAGGTGCCCTGCACTTCGTCGCAGGCGCGCACGCAGCGCGAGCAGACGATGCACTGCTCGGGGTCGAAGGTGAAGTAGGGGTTGCTCTCATCGCGCGCCATCGGCTCGCGCGCGCGATCCCTGGCGTAGGAAGTCTCGGTGAGGCCCACCGCCAGGGCGACGTCCTGCAGCTCGCAACGCGCGCCGGCGGGATCGAGCGGATGCTCCGACAGATACAGATCCAACACTCCCCGGCGCAGCTGCGTAAGCTTGTCGGAGGTCGTCCGGACCTTCATCCCGGGCGCCACGATCGTGGTGCAGGAGGCCGGATAGCCCTTGCGCCCCTCGATCTCGACCAGGCACATGCGGCAGGAGCCGAAGGCTTTCAGGGTATCCGTGGCGCAGAGCTTCGGCACGGTTGCCTCGGCAAGCGCCGCCGCGCGCATGAGGGAAGTGCCGGCCGCCACGGTGACGGACCTGCCGTCGATCTCCACCGTGACGGACTCGCCCGCCTCGGCAGGCGCCGGCGTCCCGAGATCCTCGTAATCAATCGCAAACATGGCTGACTCTCTTCATGCGCTGCGCGCCGGAAAGCATGCACGGCTCAATGCCGCACCCTTGCGGTGAAGTCACCGCGGAAGTGACGCAACGCGCTCTGCACCGGGAATGGCGCCATCCCGCCCAGGCCGCAGAGCGAGCCCTGCACCATGAGCTCGCACAGCTCCTCGAGCTTGCGCACGTTGCTCTGCGTCTCCTGCCCCTCGATGATCCGGTCGATGACTTCCATGCCCCGCGTCGAGCCGATGCGGCAGGGCGTGCACTTGCCGCAGGACTCGATCGCGCAGAACTCCATGGCATAGCGCGCCATCCGCGCCATGTCCACGGTATCGTCGAAAGCGACGATACCGCCGTGGCCGAGGAGCGCACCGATGCCCCCGAGCGCCTCGTAGTCGACCACGGTTTCGAACTGAGAGGCCGGGATGTACGCGCCGAGCGGGCCGCCGACCTGCACCGCCCGCAGCGTCCGGCCGGAGGCCGAGCCGCCGCCGTAGTCATACAGCAGCTCCCGCAGGGTCAGGCCGAACGCCCGCTCCACGAGGCCGCCGCGCTTGATGTTGCCGGCAAGCTGAATGGGCAGCGTGCCCCTCGATCTGCCCATTCCATAGCCCGCGTACTGTTCCGCTCCGCGGTGAAGGATGGCCGGCACGGTCGCGAGCGTGATCACGTTGTTGACGATGGTCGGCCGCCCGAAGAGGCCCTTGATCGCCGGCAGCGGCGGGCGCACGCGAACCTCGCCCCGCTTGCCCTCCAGGCTCTCGAGCATGGAGGTCTCTTCGCCGCAGATGTAGGCACCGGCACCCAGACGGACCTCGAGATCGAAGCGCTTGCCGCTGCCCATCACGTCCGCGCCGAGATAACGCGCCTGGTAAGCGGCCGCGATCGCCTCATTCAAGGCGCGGCGCGCGTGCGGATACTCCGCACGCAGGTAAATATAGCCCTGGGTGGCTCCGACGGCGAGCCCGGCGATCGTCATGCCCTCGATGAGACTGAGAGGATCGCCTTCCATCAGCATCCGGTCCGAGAAGGTGCCCGAGTCACCCTCGTCGGCGTTGCAGGTGACGTACTTCTGGCCGGCTGGCTGCTCGAGCACGGTCTTCCACTTGATGCCCGTCGGGAACGCCGCCCCTCCCCGCCCGCGCAGCCCCGAGTCGAGGATGGTCTGCACCACGGCCTCCGGGCTCATCGCAAGCGCGCGGCGCAATCCCTGATAACCGCCGTGGACCACGTAATCGGCGACGCTCGCCGGATCGACGACGCCGACTCGCCCGAAGGTCAACCGCTGTTGGCTCGCGAGCCACGGGATCTGGTCGGTGAATCCCAATGACAGGCGGTGTCCGCCGCCGCTCAGGAAGTCGGCATCGAACAGGGTCGGCACATCGCCGACGGCCACGGGCCCGTACGCCATCCGCCCGCGCGCGGTCGCCACCTCCACGAGGGGCTCCAGCCAGTAGGCTCCCCGGGAGCCGTTGCGGATGAGCTGCAGCTCGAGCCCGCGGGTGGTCGCTTCGCGGGCGATCGCGTGCGCAACCTCCCCCGCGCCCAGCGAGAGAGCGCCGGCATCACGGGGCACATACACGGTAAAGCTCATGCGGGAAAAATCACCTCTTGCGGTCGGCTTCGGAGAGCAGCGCATCCAGGCGCTCCGGAGTCACCCTGCCATATAGCCTGTCGTCGATCATCACCGCGGGCGAGCACGCGCAGTTACCCAGGCAGTAGACCGGCTCGAGCGAAAACCGCCCGTCGGGCGTCGTCTGGTGGAAGTCTACTCCCAACCGCTGCCGAGCGTGCGCGGCCAACGCCTCGCCGCCCATCGCCTGACACGACTCGGCCCGGCAGACGCTCACGGTGTGTGTGCCCGGCGCGGTGCTGCGGAAATAGTGATAGAAGGAAACGACGCCGTGGACCTCGGCGCGCGACAGGTTGAGCTCCGACGCCACGAGCGGCACCGCCGCCTGCGGGACGTAGCCAAGCTCCGCCTGAATCGCGTGCAGCACCTCGATCAGCGGTCCCGGCCGCCCTTTCAGGTCCGCTACGATCCGCCGGACGGTCTCACCATGCTCAAAAGCCGTTGTCTCCATCTTCAAAGTATACGTCCTGCGTCAAGGTCGTCCCCTTCTCGACCCCGCAAGGCCTGCCAGGACGCTGCGGAGTGTTCGATTTCCGGGACGCGGCGGGCGAGCGGCAGGCGCTGATGAGAACGCCGTCACAGCGCGAGCTGCCGGGCGTGATGCCGCAGGTGATCTTCCATGAAGCTCGAGATGAAGTAATACGAGTGATCGTACCCCTCATGCCGCCGCAGTGTGAGCCTGATCCCTGATGTGCGACAGGCTTCCTCCAGGAAATGCGGATGCAGCTGCGCCTCCAGGAACTGATCCGCCAGGCCCTGATCGACGAGGATGGGCGGCCTCTGCGCCCCGTCCGTCACCTTCGCGGCCAGCTCCGAGGCGTCATAGGCCGACCACTGCCCCTCATCCGGCCCCAGATAGCCGCCGAATGCCTTTTGGCCCCAGGGACAGCGGCGGGGCGCGGCGATCGGCGCAAATGCCGACACCGAGCGGTACCGGTCCGGATTGCGCAGCGCGATCGTGAGCGCTCCGTGCCCGCCCATGGAGTGGCCGAAGATCCCCGTGCGCTCCGCGCGCGCCGGGAAATGCCCCTCGATGAGTGAGCGCAGCTCCTGGGTGACATAGGTATACATGCGGTAATGACGCGACCACGGCTCCGCGGTGGCATCGAGGTAGAACCCCGCGCCCACGCCGAAGTCCCAGGAGTCGCTGTCGCCCGGCAGCTTGAGGCCTCGCGGGCTCGTGTCGGGCGCCACGAGCATGAGCCCGAGCTCGGCGGCCACGCGTTGCGCGCCCGCCTTGATGATGAAGGTCTCCTCGGTGCAGGTGAGCCCGGCGAGATAATAAAGCACCGGCACCGGCCCCGATTGCGCCTGCGGCGGCGTGAAGACCGCGAACCTCATGGAGCACGCCGTGCTTGCCGCCTCATGGCGATGGAAGCCGACCGTGCCGCCGAAGCAGCGATGCTGACTGATGACTTCGAAAGGCTGGCCGGCCATGGTCTCGCTCCTGTGAATGCGCCTGTTGGCGCTCACTTTATACCGTCGGCCGCCGCCACGTTCACCCTGGCGGAGGCGTCTCTCAGGGCCGGGTGCGGCGCGGAGGCGGCACTGTCACGTGATTGGAACAGCTTGGAAGTGCCGGCGCTGCCGCTTTGCCATCCGCCACCGAGCGCACGGTAGAGCTGCACGAGATCGGAGGACACGGCCGTGGTGGCGTCCGCGAGCGCCAGCTCGTTCTGCTCCTCCATGCGTTCCGCATCGAGCACCTCGATGAAGCTCGCCACTCCACTCTCATAGCGCTGACGCGCGAGCATGCGGGCATTGCGGCTGGCCGTCACCGCGGTTTCGAGAGATGCGCGCCGCGCCTGATCCGAGCCGTACGCCGCCAGCGCATCCTCCACCTGGTTCAACGCCGTGAGCACGGTCTGCGCGTAGATCACCGCCGCCTCCTTCGCCTGCAGCCGGCGCAAACGTACCGTCGCGCGGATCCTGCCGCCCTCGAAGATCGGCAGCTCGATCGCCGGCCCCAGGCTGGCGAAGCGGCTCGCCGCCGCGATGAGCTGTGACAGCCCTTCCGCCTGGTACCCCCCCGCGGCAGTGAGCGTCAGCTGCGGAAAATAGCCGGATACCGCGATGCCGATTTCCGCCGTGGCCGCACGCAGGTTGGCCTCCGCCTGGCGGATATCCGGCCGGCGGCGCGCGAGCTGCGCGGGCAGTCCGATCGGAACGACGGGCGGGACCGGCGGCACGGGCCGCGCCTGTGCGAGCTCGGCACGCAGCGCCTCCGGCGGCTTCGCCATGAGCTGACTGAGCTCGTTGATGTCCACCGTGATCACCCGGTCGGCGAGCGGCAGCAGCGCCTGAGTCGTGCCCACCTCCGCCTTGGCGTTCTGGACGTCGAGATCGGAGGTCAGTCCCGCGCTGCGACGGTCGCGGGTGAGCTGCAGAAGATCGCGCTGGGTTGCAAGGCTGCGCTCGAGAATGACCCGGCGCGCCTGCGCGCCGCGCAGGTTGATGTAGATCCCCGCCACATCGCTCACCATGGTGAGCACCGCCGCGTGCTCCCCCTCCACCGCCGCCTGCATCTGCGCATTAGCGGCCTCGAGCGCGCGCCGTTCGGTTCCGAACAGATCGAGCGTCCAGGAGGCACCGAGGCCGAGCTGATACTGATTGAAGGGATTGGTCACCGTCGGAGGCAGACCCGGGAAATGCAGGCCGAAGATGGCGCCGTTCGGTGTATTCGTGCTGATCCGCTGGCGCGACCAGGAGGCGTTGGCGGAGAGGCTGGGCCAGAGCCCTCCGGCCACCATCGCGGTCTGCGCCTGCGCCTCCTCGATGCGCAGCACCGCCTCCTTGATGTTGAGGTTCTGCGACGCCGACTGCTCGACGAGCGCGGTCAGCGTCGGATCGTTGAAGCTCGACCACCAGGCGGCGGTCTGCGCGGGTCCCGAAGTCACGCGCTCGGCGCCTTCGGTACCATTGGCCCTGGCGGTTGCCGACCAACGGGGCGGCGCGTTCGGCTTCGGCTTGACGAAGTTCGGACCCACGACGCACCCGGCCAGCGTGCAGCCGGCCGCGGCGAGCGCGAGGGATCGCAATGTTCGCATTGTCATGGTCTTCCCTTATTGCAGCCGGTGCTTGAAGAGCCAGGAAGCGGCGGCGAGCGTCACCGCGGCGATCACCGCCAGTGGCCACAGATCGGGCAGCAGCACGCCCGGCCCCGCTCCCTCGAGATACACCCGTTGCGCGATGTCTATGGCATAGCGCAACGGGTTGACGAGGGTGAAGTATTGCAGAGACAGCGGCATGTTGCTGATGGGTGTCGTGAGCCCCGAGAGCAGCGAGAACGGCATGATCAGCACGAACGAGAAGAGCATCGCCTGCTGCATGGTCTGGCAGAGCGCCGAGACGGCCAGGCCGATGCCCACGGCCGCGAGCACGAACAGCGTGAGTCCCGCATACAGGGTAAGGAAGGATCCCTCGAAAGGGATACGAAACCAGAGCTGCGCCACGAGCAGCACCCCGGTGGCCTGGACGATGCCGACCAGCATCGAGGGCAGCGCCTTGCCGGCCATGATCTCGGCCGGCCGGAAGGGAGTCACGAGCAGCTGATCGAAGGTGCCCTGCTCCCGCTCGCGCGCGACCGACATCGCGGTGAGCATCAGCGTCTGGATCATCGTCAGCGTGCCGATGAGCCCCGGGATCATGTTCCAGCGTGTGACCAGGTTCGGGTTATACCAGGCGCGCGCCTGCACCGTCACCGGCGGCCGCGGCAGGCCGTGATCGGTGCGCCAGGCGGAGTTGAAGCCGTTGACCACGGACTGGGCATAGCCGAGCGCCGTGCCCGCGGTGTTTGAATTGCGGCCATCGGCGATGATCTGCACGTGCGCCCTGCCGCCGGCCTGCAGCCGGCGCGCGAAGTCGTCCGGAATCACGACGGCGAGCAGCGCCCTGCGTTCGTTGATGTAGTCTGCGACCTGCCGCTGAGTGCGCAGGTTGCCCACTCGCTCGAAGAGCCCGCTGCCGTCGAATCCGGCCAGCAGGTCCTGCGAAGCCACGCTGTGCGAGCGATCGAGCACCGCGTACGGGACGTGATTCAGGTCGTAGGTCGCGGCATAGCCGAAGAGCAGACACTGCAGGATCGGCGGCAGCAGCAGGCTGTTGCGCGCCCGGGAGTCCTTGAGCACCGCCAGCAGCTCCTTGCGGGTGAGCGCGATGATTCGCAGCAGCGATGCCAGCATGGCCTCAGCCGAGCCTCTTGCGGGTGACCGCGCGGCTCGCGTAGCCGAGCAGCGCGACCATGACCGCGAGCGCCGCCGCATTGGGCAGGATCACGGGCCAGATGTCGCCGGCGAGAAAAGTGGTCTGCAGCAGCGCCACGTAATACCTCGCCGGCAGGAGGTAGGTGATGGCGCGGATCGGCGCCGGCATGCTGCGCAGATCGAAGAGGAAACCCGACAGCATCAGCGCCGGCATGAAGGTCGCGAGCATGGTGAGCTGGCTCGCGACGAGCTGGTTCTTGAAATAGGACGAGATGAGGAGCCCCACGCCCAGGGCGACCATCACGTAGAGCATGGAGCCCCCGATGAGCACCGCGAGGGAGCCCACGATGGGCACGTGGAAGAGAAACTTCCCGGCCGCGACGCACAGCAGTAGGCCCAACACCCCGAGAGCGAAGTAAGGGATCGTCTTGCCGAGGAGGATCTCGCCGCTGCGCACCGGCGTGACGAAGAGCGCCTCGAACGTGCCGCGCTCCCATTCCCGCGCGACCACCATCGCCGTGAGGAAGGCGCCGATCAGCGTCATGACGAGAACGATGAGGCCCGGCACGAGGAAGTAGCGGCTGTCATTCGCGGAGTTGAACCAGAGCCGGCTCCGGATCTCGACCGGCCCCCCTCCCGCGGCAGTCCCCTCTTGCACGGCTTGGCGCGCGGACCAGGCGCCGACCGCGCCTTCGACGTACGATTCGATGATGCGGGCGCGGTTCGCGTCACTGCCGTGCACCACGAGCTGCACGCGAGCGTTCCCCGCGCCGAAGCGGCGGGCGAAGTCGGAGGGGATGGTGAGCATGCCATCGACGCGGCCTTCGATCATCAGCCGTTCTGCGGCCTGCGAGGAGTGGACGACCTGCGGCCGGAAGTACCGAGAGAGCGCAAATGCCGACAGCAGGTTTTGCGCCGTCGCGGAACTGTCCTGCAGCACCACGGCGAGGGGCACGTTCTTCACATCGAGCGACAGGCCGAAGCCGAAGAGGAGGATGAGGATCACCGGCAGCACGACACCGACCGCGATCGTGGCCGGATCCCGGATCATCTGCCGCGATTCCTTCTTCACCATTGCCAGGATCCGCCGTCCCTTCGGCCGCCAGCTCTCCCGGTCCTTCACGCCCGAGCCTGCGCATCGCGCCCGCGCGCGTTTTCGACCACGGCGATGAAGGCATCTTCCATGGACGGCTGCCGCCCGCCGCCCGTGGGCGCCAGCCCGCGGATCTGCGCGGGCGACCCTTGAGCCAACACGCGCCCGCCGTCCATGATGGCGATGCGGTCGCAGTACTCCGCCTCCTGCATGAAATGGGTCGTGACGATGATCGTGACGCCCTGCTCGGCGAGCGCCGTGATGCGCCGCCAGAACGCCCGCCGCGCCAGCGGGTCGGCGCCGCTCGTCGGCTCATCGAGGAAGAGGATGTCCGGCTCGTGAAGGAGCGCGGCGCCCATGGCGAGGCGCTGCTTGAACCCGCCGGGCAGCTCGCCGCTCGCGGTACGGGCGTGCCCGCCGAGCTCGAACTGGCGTACGGCCCAGTCGATGCGCTCGCGGCGCAGCGCGCCGCGCAGCCCGTAGGCGCTGGCGAAGAACTCCAGGTTCTCCGTGACGGTGAGCGCGCCGTAGAGAGAGAATTTCTGCGCGACATATCCCAGCCGCGCGCGCGCGGCGGCCCCGGCGCTGCCCACATCCACCCCGGCGACCTGCAGCACACCGCCGCTCGGCGGCAACAGTCCGCACAACATCCGGAAGGTGGTGGTCTTGCCGGCGCCGTTCGGCCCGAGGAGCCCGAAGATCTCCCCGCGGCGCACTCGGAAGCTCACATGATCCACGGCCGTGAAATCGCCGAATCGCTTCACAAGATCGCGCACCTCGACGACGGCACCTGCAGCGGCCGCCGCCGGCGGCCGCTGCAGCCGGATGTCGACTCCCGTTTCATGAGCCGCCGTTCCGCGCAACAACACCATGAACCCATCCTCGAAACGCGGCTCCACGTGCCTCGGAGCGAGGCCCGCGATCGTGTCGCGCCCAGGCCCGGGCTCGCCAGAGCCGACCACTCTCACGAGTCCGCCGTCGGGGACCGCATCGATCACCTCGGGATCATCCAGCAGGCGCGCCTGGACGATGCGCGCACTGGGGCCGGATCCGGGATCGAGCACCATGCTGCGGCCGGCCGCGGCGCGCGTGACGGCCGCCGGCTCCGCCTGGGCCAGGACTTTGCCGCGGTGCAGCACGAGCACCCGCGCGGCTTTCTCCGCCTCGTCGAGATAGGAGGTGCTGGTCAGCACGGTCAGGCCCTGCTCGTGCACCAGATGCTCGACGATGACCCAGAGCTCGCGCCGCGACAGCGGATCGACGCCCACCGTGGGCTCATCGAGGAGCAACAGCTCCGGGGAGCGCACCAGAGTGCACGCGAGGCCGAGCTTTTGCTTCATCCCGCCCGAGAGCCGGCCGGCCAACCGGCCGGTGAAGCGGCCGAGATCGGTCATTTGCATGAGCTGCGGATACCGTTGACCGCGCTGCGCCGCGCTCACCCCATGCAGGTCGGCATAGAGATCGAGGTTCTCCTGCACGCTCAGATCCTCGTACAGACCGAACTTCTGCGGCATGTAGCCGATACGGTCCTGGATGCGCTGAGGCTCCACCGCGGGGTCGAAGCCGAGCACCCGCAGGCTGCCGCCGTCCGCAACCAGCAGGCCCGCCATCAGGCGCATGAGGGTCGTCTTCCCGGCACCATCGGGTCCCACGAGCGCCGTCAACTCGCCCGCTCTCACCTCGATCGAGACGCCATCGAGCGCCCATACCTTCCCCCCCGCGCCGGGCGTGCGGAACACCTTGCGCAGATCCGTGCCCGTGACGACCGGCGGCTGCATGTCAGGTCTGCGAGTGCAGGGGAGACAGATACACGGTCGCCGGCATTCCGAGCCTGAGCACATCACCGGGATCTTTCACGAACACGCGGATCTCGTAGACCAGGCTCGAGCGCAATTCCTGCGTCTCGACGGTCTTCGGAGTGAACTCCGCGACCGGCGAGATGAACCCGACCCAACCCTGGAAGCGCTTGCCGGGGAAGGAGTCGACCGCGACGGTCGCCGGCATTCCGGGGCGGACCCGGCCGAGATCGGTCTCCGACACGTACGCGCGCACCCACTTGGGATTGGTGATGGCGAGCGTGAGGGCGGTCTTCTGCGGCGATGCCATGTCCCCGGGCTCGGCGATCCGCGAGCGCACCACGGCATCGAGCGGAGCGCGAAGCTGCGCGTCGGCAAGCTCTTGCTGCAGGAGAGCCGCCTGCGCCTGATCCCCCTCGAGCATCGCTTGCGCCTGCGCTATGTCCTCCTTGCGCGGTCCGAGCAGCGCGAGCTGCAGCGCCTTGCGGCTGACGACGACCTTGGCATCGGCGACATCGGTCTGCGCCTTCGCATCATCGACGCTCTGGCGGCTCACGGCGCGCCCGCTGGAGCTGCCGTAGAGCGCCTCGACGCGCCGGTAGTTGTCCCGCGCCTGGCGGGCATAGGCCTGCGCCAGCACGAGGTTGGCGCGCGCCTGCGCGATTTCCTCCGGCCGGCTGCCGTGATGCAGGCGCTGCACCACCGCGCGTTGCGCGGCAGCCCGGGCCTCGGCCTGCGCGAGCTGCGGTTGGAGGCGGCTCGTATCCAGCCGGGCGAGGACCTCTCCCTTGCGGACGCGATCGCCTTCCTGCACCAGGACACTGGCGATGCGCTGACTGTCGTTGAAGGCGAGATCCACTTCGCGCAGGTCGACGTTGCCGTAAAGCACGATCTCATGGCTTTGGGGGTGCCGGTGAGTGAGCCACCAGGCAGCACCGACGGCGGCGAGCACCGCGAGGGCGATGGAGAGGATTCGTTTGTTCATGCCCGAACCGCGCTTTCCCGAGAGGACTGCTCCGACCCACCAATTTTCTATCGATTGATATAAATCTGTCAACTGATAGAATTTTGGGACGGTCGATGATGCCAATGATGGCCCGGATATCGTGATTTCGAGATCGTGAGAAACCGCAATACGGCACCGCGCAAGCCGCGGACACCCGCACAGGGCGCAGGCAGCCCGCAACGGCCCCGCCATCGGGAGGGCGGCGGCTACGCGCGCGGCGAGCATACGCGCCGGCGACTGCTCGATGCCGGCATCGAGCTCTTCGCCGAGCTCGGCTACGAGCGTGCCTCGACGCGCGCCATCGCGCGCCGGGCCGGCGTGAGCCTGCCCGCGCTGCAGTACTACTTCGGCGGCAAGGAAGGGCTGCACCGCGCCTGCGCGGAGTACATCACCGAGGACGTGCGCGCGCGGCTCGGGCCGGCGGCGGAGCGCGTCCGAATGGCGCTCGGCCGCGACGATCTCACGCGCGCCGAGCTTCTCGATCTGCTGCGGGCGGTGGTGGAGCCGTTTCTCGAAGGTCTCGCCATGGAGCGCCCGGAGAGCTGGGCGCTGTTCTTCGCACGTGCGCAAGGGGAGCAGAACGCGGCGTTCGATGCCATCTTCCAGCAGATCGGCGGGCGGCTGCTGACGCTCGTCGCGGAGATCATCGGCCGCATCCTCGCCCGCCCGGCCGCGAGCCCCGAAGTGGCCATCCGGGCGGTGATCATCGTCGGGCAGCTCACGCTGGTGCGGCGCGCCCGCCCCCTCATCCTGCGGGCGCTCGGCTGGCCGGACTTCGACGGCGAACGCCTGCAGACCTTGAAGGAAGTCATCTGGCGCGCAATCGCATCCAGTCTTCGCTGATGGGCTAATCGCCTGCGGAGTTGCTCGGCGCTTCCCGCGCCGAGCCCTCCGGGCCGGCTGCGCCGTCCAAATTCGCTTCGGCGATTTTGTTGAGCCGCCAGCCCTGTCACAGGATGCGTCCATGCGGGTCAGGAAACGCGCCTTACCCGCGTGGTCACTTGCTTTGAATCGCTGGCCTCAGGCGGCCGCCCCCGCTATCCTTCGCCGTCATCCGCACCGCCGGGGGCGTCGCGGCAACTCGTATCAACGGGATCCTCACGAGAACATGCTCTGCCGCAAGGGAGCGGTCTGCCTCACGCTCACGGTTGCCGCCAGCCTCCTGGGGGCTTCCTCGCCTGCTCGCGCCAGCGCGCGGACCGCAGGCGGCGGCGAAGCGGCGCTCGCCCGGATGTCACTCGCGCAGCTGAGCAATCTCGAGGTGACCTCGGTCTCGAAGACGCCCCAGCCGCTGAGCAAGGCGCCGGCCGCCGTGTACGTGATCACTCACGAGCAGATCATGCGCTCGGGAGCGACCAGCCTGCCCGAAGCGCTGCGGCTCGCCCCGAACCTGGAAGTGACTCAGGTGACGGCGAGCGACTATGTCGTCTCGGCGCGCGGCTTCAACGGCGCGCCGCGGGCGCAGAACTTCTCCAACAAAATGCTGATCCTGATCGATGGGCGCAGCGTCTACTCGCCGCTCTACTCGGGCGTGTACCTCGATGCCGACGCCGTCCTCCTGCGGGACATCGATCGCATCGAAGTGATCAGCGGTCCCGGGGCCGCCCTGGCCGATTGCCACGCTCGCCGTCACGCTCGCGGCACTCTGGGCCGCCGTGAGCCCGGCCTCTGCGGCAACCCCGAGCTACCCGGAGGAAGCGATCGAGGCGGCATTTCTGTACCGCTTCGCCGACTTCGTGAGCTGGCCGCCAAGCGCGCTCGCGCGGCCCGAATTCACGATTGCCGTGCTCGATGACGAAGCGGTGGCCGCCGATCTCGAGCGGATGCCGCCGCAGGGCGCGCTGAAGGCCATGCGGGTGCGGATCCGGCGCGTCACGGGCATCGCCGGCCTGGGCGATGCGCAGATCCTTTACATCGGGCGCGGGCATGCGAATACTTTCACGCGCCAGCTGGCGCTGATCGCCGGCCGGCCGGTCCTGGTCGTGACCAGCCAGCGTGGCGGCCTCGACGACGGCAGCGCCATCAACTTCCTTCTGGTCCATCGGCACGTGCGCTTCGAGATTTCACTGGCCGCCGCGCGCCGCGCGGGACTCAGCATCAGTGCCGATCTGCTCTCGGTGGCGGCGCGGATCAAGGGACGCGCGCCGCAATGATGCGCGGGCGCACCCGTGTGCCGGTCGCGGCGGCGCGGTCCTGCGCCGCTCGGGCGCGTCCGGGGCGACTGCTCCAGAGCCGGCTCGGGCAGGCGCGGCGAAGCGTCCGCGGCAAGCTGATGAGCGTTATTTTCGTGACGACCGCGACCGCGCTCATCCTCGCCGGTATCGCGATGATGATGCGCGACCTGACCGTGTACCGCGGCGACTGGAACAACGAGATCCACGGCGAGGCGCAGATCATCGCCCTCGCCACCGCGCCCGCGCTGGCCTTCGACGATCACAAGCTCGCCACGCGCAATCTCGCGGCGCTGCGCGCCAACGCGGCGGTGATGACGGCGGCGCTCTATCGAGCCGATGGGTCGCTGTACGCCGACTATGTCCGCCCCGGGGAGAGTCCTGCGCCGGCGCGCATCCCGGTGTCGCGGCGGGAGCGGATGCGGGTGTCCGGACAGTACCTCGAGCTCATGCATCCCATCGAGCGTGAAGGTCAGTATCTGGGCACCGTGTATTTCAGGGCGCGCTACGATGTCATGAGCCGCCTCTGGGGTTACATCGAGATCTCCGGCGTGGTGAGCCTGCTCAGCCTCGCCGTGGCGCTCGTCCTCTCGAGCTCGCTGCAGCGCGGCATCACCCGTCCGCTCGGGGCCATCAGCGAGGTCGCGCGCCTGGTGGTCCGGCGCAAGGACTACTCGCTGCGCGTGAGCGAGACCACAAGCGATGAGATCGGCCTGGTGGTCGAGGCCTTCAACGGCATGCTGGATGAGGTGCAATCACGGACGGACGCGCTCGAGCGCTCGAATGAGGCGCTGCAGGAGGAAGTCAAGGTGCGCGAGGCCGCGGAAGCCGAGCGCGCCCAGGCCAACACGCGCCTGGAAGCCACCATGGAAGCGCTGCGGCGGGCCGACCGGCGCAAGGACGAGTTCCTGGCGACCCTGGCGCACGAGCTGAGAAATCCCCTGGCCCCGATCCGCAACGCGGTCAAGCTGCTCGAGCTGCCCGCGGCCGATGAGCGCCGCCGGCAATGGGGGCGGGATGTGATCTCGCGCCAGGTGCAGCGCATGGCGCTGCTGTTGGACGATCTTCTCGATGTCTCCCGCATCACCCGCGGCCGCCTCGAGCTCCGGAAGGACTACGTCGGTCTGGCCGCGCTCGCCGCTTCCGCCATCGAGACTGCGCGGCCGATGATCGATGCCAAGCGGCACATTCTGGAGACGGTGCTTCCCGAAGAGCCCATCGAGCTCCTGATCGACCCGCTGCGCCTGTCGCAAGCCCTTGCCAACCTGCTGACCAACGCCGCCAAATACTCCGATCCGGGCGGGCGCATCACTTTCACCGCGGCTCTGAGCGACGATGAGCTGATTTTTTCCGTGCGGGATGCCGGCATTGGACTCAGCGCCGCCAGCATCCCGGCCGTCTTCGAGATGTTCTCGCAGGTCGACTCGGCGATCGACCGCTCGGAAGGCGGTCTCGGCATCGGACTGGCTCTCGTGAAGGGGCTCGTTGCCCTCCACGGCGGCACCGTCGAGGCGCAAAGCCCAGGCATCGGCCAGGGCAGCACCTTCACGATTCACCTCCCCGCGGCCGCGGTGGTGCATCACGGCGCGCGCTCGGACGCGCAGCTCGCGATGAGCGCCGTCGTCGCCGAGCCGCGATGCTCGGTACTCATCGCCGATGACAACCGGGATGCCGCGGACAGCCTCGCGCTGCTCCTGCAGATGTCAGGATACCAGCTGCACGTCTGCCATTGCGGCCGGGAGGCGCTGGCCCTCGCGCAGCGCGAGCGGCCGGATGCGCTGGTGCTCGACATCGGCATGCCCGGCATGAGCGGTTACGAGTTGGCGCGCCACATCCGCCGGGAGGACTGGGGCCGCGGCGCCCTGCTCATCGCCGTCACCGGCTGGGGCCAGCGGGAGGATCGCGAGCGCTCGCGGGACGCGGGTTTCGATCATCACCTGACGAAGCCCGTGGACCCGGAAGCCTTGCAGGCCCTGCTGGCGGAATTCGCCCGGGGGCTGGAGTGCGGGAAGCGCTCGCCGGCGGACCTTGCTTCGGCCCGCGGCTCCCCGGATCGCGCGGGTTAGGCTTTCCGCAACGCCGCCCTGCAGATGCGCTCGAGCAGCTCGGGGAATTCGATGCCCGCGGCCCGCGCGGCCTGCGGCAACAGGCTCGCCGCCGTCATCCCGGGGAGCGAGTTGGCCTCGAGACACCACAGCCCGCCCTCGGGATCCATCCGAAAGTCGATCCGGCTGTAGGCCCCGAGCTTGAGGGCGGCGTGAGCGCGCACGGCGAGCTCCTGCACCCGCGAGGCCGCGTCCGCGGCGAGCTCGGCGGGGAAGATCTCTCTCGCGCCGCCGGCCTGGTATTTCGCCCGATAATCGAACACCTCGCCGGGCACGATGATCTCCCCGACGGGAAGGGCGCGCCCCTCCAGAACGCCGACGGTCAGCTCCCTTCCCGCGATGAAGCGCTCCACCATCACCTCATCGTCATGGCGCTGCGCGAGGGTGATGGCGGGCGCAAGCGCCGCGGGCGCGCGCACGACGCTCAATCCGACCGTCGAGCCCTGCTTGTTGGGTTTGACGACCACGGGCCACCCGAGCGTGGCGCCGATCTCCTCGGCCGTCGCCGGCGCCATGCTCCAGTCCGCCGTCGGCACGCCCGCCGCGCGGAAGAGCCGTTTCGAAAGATCCTTGTCCATCGCGGTCGCGCTCGCGATGTGATTGCTGCCCGTGTACGCAAACCCCGCAAGATCGAGCACGGCCTGAATGCGGCCGTCCTCCCCCGCTCCGCCGTGCAGCGCGAGAAAGACCACATCGACATCGCGCATGCCGGCCGTCTCCGCCGCGAGAGCCGGCGCGCCCTGTCTGATGCCCGCGAGCGCGCGGCCCGAAGGGGGCTGCGGGCCGACCCCGCTCGTCAGCAGCCGCCGCTCGGCGGGGCCTTCCAGCCTGCCGGTGGCCGTATCGACCGCGATGACCTCGTGTCCGAGCCCGCGCAGCGCCGGGATCACCTGCGCGGCGCTCGCGATGGACACGTCCCGCTCCTCACTGGTGCCGCCAAAGAGAACCGCTATTTTCATGAGCACATTTTCACACGTTCGGGCGCGAAGGGCGCTGCGGGATGACACGCCGCGGCGCAGCGGGTACGATTACCGCACCGCTGGTCGTGTGTCGTTTGCGCAGGTCCTGTTGCGTCCCAAGGCGTCTCCCAAGAGCTCGCGTGCATCTCTCGCTCCGCGCACTTCCACCGCGGGCCGCGAGGACGAGGGGCTCAACCGCGGCGGCGACCCGGATTTCATGACTTCCCTCGCGCGCGGGCTGCATGTCATCCGTGCCTTCTCGGGTATCGACCGGCGCCTCACCATTGCCGATGTCAGCCGGGCCACCGGGCTCACGCGCGCCGTGGTCCGCCGGTGCCTGTACACCCTCCGGGAGCTCGGCTACGCCGGGACCGACGGGCGCGCCTACAGCCTGCAGCCGCGGATCCTCAATCTGGGCTACGCGTATCTCTCCACGGCCCCGATTCCCATCGCCGCGCAGCCGGTCCTGGAGCAGCTGAGCGAGCAGGTCGGCGAGGCGACCTCGGTTGCCGTGATGGATGATGCCGAGGTCGTCTACGTGGCCCGCGCGGCAACCCGGCGCATCATGGCCGTCACGCTCGGTGTCGGCAGCCGGGTACCCGCCTACTGCACGGCGCTCGGACGCGTGCTCCTCGCCGCGATGCCGGCGGCGCAGGCGGCCAGCGAGCTGTCCAGGCGCGAGCTCGTCTCGCACACGCGATTCACGGTCACCTCGCGCCGACACCTGGAGGACATCCTGGCCGACACGCGGACCGAGGGCTTCGCCGTGAACGATCAGGAGCTCGAGATCGGCCTGCGCGCGATCGCCGTGCCAGTGAGAAACGTCGTCGGAGTCACGGTGGCGGCCATGAACGTGAGCGCGCAGGCTTCGCGCGTCACGCGGCGGGAGCTCCTCGAGAAGGCGCTGCCCCTCCTGCGGGCGGCGGCCGTGCGCCTCGGCAGCCAGCTTCCACCCTCGCGTTAACCGGGAACGGCCAACATGGAGCTGCGTGATGCCGCGGAACACGATCTACCCGGGCTCCTCGACATCTACAACGATGTGATCGCCACCTCGACGGCGGTGTACTCCTCGACGCCCGTGACGCTGGAGGAACGCCGCCAATGGTGGCGCGCACGCATCGAGGCCGGCTACCCGGTGCTCATCGCGGCCGATGAATCGGGCATCATCGGGTTCTCGACCTTCGGCGATTTCCGGGCCTGGCCCGGCTATCGTTTCACGGTGGAGCACACCGTCCACGTGCGGGCCGACCGCCGCGCGGGCGGCGTCGGCACCCGCCTTCTCGAGGCGCTCTTTCCCCGCGCCGGCGCGCTCGGCAAGCACATGATGATCGCGGCGGTCGATGCCGCGAACGCGCACTCGATCCGCTTTCACGAGAGGCTCGGTTTCCGCCAGGCCGGGTGCCTGCGCGAGGTCGGATTCAAATTCGACCGGTGGCTCGATCTGGTGTTTCTGCAGCGCCGGGTCGGCGCGTAAGGGGCACGAATGTTCCCGGCGCTCACCCCGGCCACGCGGGCCATCATCCTCGTCAACGTCCTCGTGTTCATTCTCGAGTCCGTGGCGATGCAGCCCATCCTGCTGCACTTCGCCCTCTGGCCGCTGGGACCGGACTCCTTCTTCCGCCCGTGGCAGCTCGTGACCTATGCGTTCCTGCACGACGGCGTGCTGCATATCTTCTTCAACATGTTCGCGCTCTACGTGTTCGGCCCGGCGCTGGAGCAGTACTGGGGGCCGCGACGCTATGTCGGTTATTACTTCGTCTGTGTGATCGCCGCGGGCGCGACGCAGCTCGCGGTCGAGCAGCTCACCGGGAGCCCCGGGGCCACCATCGGCGCCTCCGGCGGCATCTTCGGCATTCTGCTCGCTTTCGCGATACTCTTCCCGCGCGTGCGGCTGCTGCTTTATTTCGCGATTCCGATGCCCGCATGGCTGTTCGTCTCCGGGTACGCGGTGCTGGAGCTGCTCTTCGGCGTCACCGGCACGGAAGCCGGCATCGCACACTTCGCGCACCTCGGCGGCATGCTCGGGGGCGCGGTCATGATGCTCTATTGGCGGCTGCGCGCGGACCGCGGCGGCTGGCGCCGCAGCTGAACGGAACTTTTTCTGATGGCCTGCATCTACCGCAACCTCGGAGGTAGCCGATGATCAAGACCGAGCATTTGAGCAAGCGCTACGAAACGGTGACGGCCGTGGAGGACGTCACATTCGAGGTCCGCCCGGGCGAGGTCCTCGGATTCCTCGGGCCCAACGGGGCGGGCAAGACGACGACGATGCGCATGCTCGCGGGCTTCGTCACGCCAACGGCGGGCAAGGCCTTCATTTGCGGCCACGACGTCGAGGCGGAGCCGCTCGCCGCCAAGGAGCGGCTCGGCTATCTGCCGGAAGGCGCTCCGAGCTACGGCGAGATGCGGGTGCGCCGCTTCCTGGAGTTCATCGCCGACCTGCGCCGCCTGGAAGGCTCCCGCCGGCGCCAGCGGCTCGATCACGTCATCGGGCGGCTGCAGCTCGCCTCGGTGCTGGAACAGTCGATCGACACTCTCTCGAAGGGCTTCCGACGCCGCGTGGGCCTGGCACAAGCCATCATTCACGATCCTCCGGTGCTCATCCTCGATGAGCCAACCGATGGTCTCGATCCCAACCAGAAATTCGAGGTCCGCGCCCTGATCAACGAGATGGCGCCGGACAAGATCATCGTCATTTCGACGCACATTCTCGAAGAGGTGGACGCGGTGTGCAACCGTGCGATCATCATCGCGCGCGGACGAATCGTCGCCGACGACACGCCGCTGAAGCTCGCGGCCCGCTCGCGCTACTACAACGCGGTATCGCTGCAGCTCGAGCGGCCGGAGCAGCTGGCCGCTGCCCGCGCCGCCGTGGCCGCGCTGCCGTCGGTGGCGGATGTCGAGGTCAGCGAGCGCGACGTGCGCCTGACCGCGCTGCCGCGCGCGGGCGCCGCGATCCTTCCGGCGGTGGCCGAGCTGGCGAGCAGCAAGGGGTTCGCGCTCAAGGAACTGCATCTCGAATCCGGACGACTCGACGAAGTCTTCCGCTCCATCACGGCATAACGACTCAAGAAGGGGGGCGCCATGCGCAACGTGGGCATCATTCTGCGCCGCGAGCTCGCGAGCTATTTCGCGACACCGCTCGCGTATGTGTTCATCCTGATCTTTCTCGTGCTGGCCAACGCCTTCACGTTCTACCTCGGCGGCTTCTACGAGCGCGGCCAGGCGGACCTGGAGCCGTTCTTCGCCTTCCATCCGTGGCTGTACCTCTTCCTCATCCCGGCGATCTCGATGAAGCTCTGGGCCGAGGAGCGCAAGTCCGGCAGCATCGAGCTGCTCATGACCCAGCCGGTGAAGATCTGGGAGGCGGTGCTCGGCAAGTACTTCGCCGCGTGGATTTTCATCGCAATCGCCCTGGCGCTGACCTTCCCGATCTGGATCACCGTCAACTACCTCGGCGACCCCGACAACGGCACGATCATCGCCGCCTACCTGGGAAGCCTGCTCCTCGCCGGCGGATTTCTCGCGGTGGGCTCCTGCATGTCGGCGCTGACGCGCAATCAGGTCGTGGCCTTCATCCTCGGCGTCGTGGTCTGTTTCCTGTTCCTCCTCGCCGGATATCCCATGGTGGTGAATGCCTTCCAGAGCTGGGCGCCGCAGGCGCTCGTGGGTGCCATCGCCTCGCTCTCCTTCCTCGCTCACTTCCAGTCGATCTCCAGGGGCGTGCTCGAGGCGCGTGACCTGCTTTATTTCGCGATGCTGATAGGCTTCTTCCTCTTCGCGACCACGGTCGCCCTCGACCTGCGCAGGGCGGACTAGGAGCGCACCATGACCAAACGCTCGACACTCGGCTGGGGCGCGGTTCTCGCACTGGCGCTCACGTTCATCGGCCTCACCATCGTCTTCAACGACTCGCTGGCGGGCTGGCAGCTCGATCTCACGCAGAACCGGCTCTACACCATCTCCCACGGCACGGACCGCATCCTGAAGAGCATCAAGGAGCCGATCGACCTCTATTTCTTCTACTCGGCGAAGGCCGCGGAATCCTTGCCGCAGATCCAGCCCTACGGCCAGCGCGTGCGCGACTTCCTCCAGGAGCTGGCGCAGCGCTCCGATGGCAAGATCCACCTGCACATCATCGACCCGAAACCGTTCTCCGTGGAGGAGGACCGGGCGAGCGAGCTCGGAGTGACCGGCACCGCGCTCAATGCGGCCGGCAGCAAGTTCTACTTCGGCCTCGCCGGAACCAACTCCACCAACGGCCAGCAGGCGATTCCCTTCTTCGACCCGAGCAAGCAGCGCTTCCTCGAGTACGATGTCGCGAAGCTGATCTACCAGCTGGCGCATCCGAAGAAGCCGGTGGTTGCGTGGCTCTCGACGCTGCCGATGACGGGCGGATACAACCCGCAGAGCGGACAGATGCGCCAGCCCTGGGTCGTCTACCGGCAGGCCGAGCAGCTTTACCATATCCAGACGCTGCAGCCGAATGCGACCGCCATAGGGCCGAACGTGCGCGTGCTCGTGCTCGTCGATCCGAAGAACCTCTCGCCCGCCACCCAGTTCGCGGTCGATCAGTACGCCCTTCGCGGCGGCCACATCCTCGCGTTCGTCGATCCGGATGCGGAAGCGGACCAGTCGGGAAATCCCATGCAATCGATAGGTGCCGACCGCGCTTCTCACATCGGCAACCTCCTTCGCGCCTGGGGCGTCGATTTCAACCCGAATGAGGTGATCGCCGACCGCGGACACGCGCTCACCGTGGCCATGCGCGAGGGCGAGCCGCCGGTCGAGGATGCCGGAATCCTCGGTCTCGGCAAGTCCTCCCTGACGCAGAGCGACGTCATCACCGCCGGCCTCTCCAACGTCAACGTCGAGACCGTCGGGTCCCTGACGCCAGTCAAGGGCGCGAAGATCAAGTTCGAGCCGCTGATGCGCTCGAGCGCCGATGCCGAGCCCATGCCGTCGAAGCGCTTCCAGATGTTGCTCGATCCGGCCACGCTGCTCACTGGCTTCAAGCCCACCGGCAAGCGCTACACCCTGGGTGCGCGCGTCACCGGCATCGTGAGAACTGCCTTTCCGGACGGGCCGCCCAAGGGCGTCACGTTGCCTGCGGGCCAGCGTGATCTCAAAGCGTCGATCAAGCCGTTGCACCTCGTGATCTTCGCCGACAGCGACCTGCTGTCCAACTATCTCTGGGTGCGTCAGATGGAGCTCTTCGGCCAGCCCGTGGCCCAGGCCTGGGCGAGCAACGGCGACCTGGTCATGAACGCTCTCGACAACCTCGCCGGCAGCTCGGACCTCATCAGCGTACGCGGCCGCGCCGGCTTCAGCCGGCCTTTCCTGCGCGTCGAGGCCCTGCAGCGGAAGGCGAACGCGCGCTTCCACGCCCAGGAACAGCAGCTGCAACAGCAACTGCAGCGGACCGAGCAGCAGCTGACCCTCCTGCAATCGAAGCGCAACGACAAGTCCGCAATGATCCTGTCTCCCGCCCAGCAGCAGGAGATCGAGCACTTCGAGGCCGAGAAGCTCCGGATCCGCAAGCGTCTGCGCGCCGTGCAGGCAGGCCTGGTCAGCGCCATCGACCGGCTGGGTACGGAGCTGAAGGTCATCAACATCATCGTGATGCCGGCCCTCTTCGCGCTCGCGGCGCTCCTCATCGCCGCGGCGCGCCGCCACCGCCCCGCCGCTCCAGCCCCCGGGGACCCGGCTCCGGGGGATACAAAAAAGAAGGATGAGCGTCCATGACCGCACGCCGCGTCTCAATTCTCTTCGCGATCGGCATCGCCGTCGTCGCGCTTGCCGTCTGGGTATCGAGCCGCAACCCAGGCGGCGAGAGCTCGGTCGCCGGGACCCGGGTCCTCCCCGGGCTCCAAGGCGCGCTCAACCAGGTGACTCAGGTCCGCATCACCAAGGCGGGCAAGACCCGCACGACCCTGAATCGAACGGCAAGCGACTGGATCGTCGGCGAGCGCGGCTACCCCGCGGACTCCGGCAAGCTGCGCAAGCTCCTGCTCGATCTCGCATCGCTGAAAGCGGTGCAGCGCAAGACGCGCATCGCGAGCGACTATCCCGTGCTCGGCGTGCAGAACGTGAATTCCCCGGGCGCCACCGGGGCACGCCTCGACATCGTCTCCCCGGGGAAAACCTGGTCCCTGATCGTCGGCCACTCCGCGGACTCGCACAACGTGTATGTGCGGGTGGCCCACTCCGCTCGGAGCCTGCTCGCGAGCCCGCTGATTCTCGTCAATGCCGATCCGAAGCTCTGGCTCGACCCGACCATCCTCGACATCACGCAGGATCGCGTGAGCGAGATCGACGAGCATCCGGCCAAGGGCCCCGCCTTCAGCGTCTCGCGCGCGAAGAAGACCCAGGCCGACTTCACCGTCCAGGGCGTCCCCCGGGACCGCAAGCTCACCGGCGCCGACGCCGCCGACTCGATGGGCAGCGCACTCTCCAACCTCACCCTGACCGACGTCCGCAAGACCACGGCTCCTGCGCACGGCACCGATCTCTCCCACGCCGTCTTCAAGACCTTCGACGGCCTCGAGATCGACATCAGCGGCTACGAGGAAGCCAAGGCCTACTACATCGACGTCTCCGCCGTCGCCACCCGGAAGTCAGCCGGCGCCGAAGCCCAGCAGATCAACTCCCGCGTCCACGGCTGGGACTACCAGATCCCCGGCTACCGCTACGAGGAAGTCTTCCAGCCCCTGAGCGCCCTCCTGCAGCCCCTCCCGACCCAAAAGAAGGTGTCTCCCGCGCCCCACCAATCCCACGCCAAATAGTGACAGAGGCGGCACGAGCGTAAAAAGTCGGGGCGCTGAGCAACATGGACGTTGCGACGCGAGCCTACATGGGTGAGCCGCGAAGCGGCGAACGGCCGCGCAGGGCTCGCGCAAAGCGACGAGCGGGCGGATATGGAGTCCGCCCCAGGCTTTCGCGGAGCAGGGATAGCGTAGCGAAATGCACGGGCTGGGGGCCCTGCCGCCACGGACGGCCATTGCGACGCGCCTGCCATGGCGTCCCTGGAAAGGACGCTTTTTGCGATTCGGCCGCCGGACGTCCTACCTTGCCCTGGCCAGCAGCAGCAAAGTAACCGTAGCCAGCAACGCGGTAGGCAGCCAGGCCAGAATCACCGGATCCAGGTGAAACACGATCGCTCCGCTCTCGATCAGCCGCTGCAGCAGAAAGAACGCGATCCCGATCACCAGCCCCAGCATGGTCCGCGTCCCCGCCCCCGCCGACCGCATCGACCCCAACACGAACGGTATCGCCAGCAGCACCGCAAACGCGATCGCCACCGTGCGCGCGATCTTCGACCAGAATGCGAACAGATACTGCCGCGCGTCCAGCGAGTTGGCATGGAAATAGCCGATGACCTGCCACAGCGCCCGCAGCGTCAGCTGCTCCGGATCCTGCACCGCCAGCCCCAGAAACCCCGCCGTGACGTTGGACTGAAGCACCTTCGCCCCCGGCTTGCGGGTCATCACCCTGTCTCCGCTGAAACGCGACTCCGTATAGTCGCCGAGGAGCCACTTGCGATGGCCGAGGGCCGTGGCGCTCGCCGCATGGCCGACGGCGGCCAGCGCGTGGTTCGAAGCGAGCTCGAATACCTGCATGCCGACGAAATGCCGCGACCCCGATTGCCGCGCGACGTTCAGGATGAGGTTGCCGTCACGCACCCAGGCTCCCTGGCCACCGCCGAATCCCACGCTGTTGAACTGGCTGAAGGCTTTCTGCTCGTTCGCGACTTCCTGCAGCTGCGGCGCCACGAACTCCCCCAGCAGGCCCTCGAACGCGATGAGAAGAGCCGCGGCGATCAGCGCCGTGCCCGCGAGGCGCGCCACCGAGACGCCCGTGGCGCGGATGACCGTGATCTCGCTGCCGCGGGCGAGCTGCCCGAAACCGATGAGCGAGCCGATCACGGTCATGATCGGCAGCAGCTCGTAGACCTGTTGCGGCAGATTGAGCAAGGTGTACCAGAGCGCATCCGCCACGGTGTAGTGGCCGATCCCGATGTCACTCTGCTGGCTGATGAAAACGAAGAGGCCGCCGAGGACGAGAACCACCGCCATCACCATCGCCACGCTGCCGAGCACGGTGCGCACGATGTAGCGATCGATCACGCTCATGCCGGCGCCCCCGGTTGATAGCGAAGCCGTTGGAAGGCCTTGGGCGCGAAGATCACCGCCAGAGCGAGCATGACGACGGCGGCATGAGCCCACCAGAGGCCGACCGCCACGGGAATGACCCGATGCCCGATCCACGCCTCACCGGCGGAGATCAGATTCCAATAGATCAGGTAAACCACCAGAGCGACCCACACGCGCGCATAGCGGCCCTGGCGGGGCTTCAGGCGTGCGAGCGGCACCGCCAGCACCGTCAGCACGATACACATCAGCGGCAGCGAGATCCGCCACTGCAGCTGCGCCTGGCTCTTCGGATCGGACGAGACGAAAAGCGCCGCGGTGGGCTGCGCGTCGCGGTCCGTCACCGCGCTCTTTGCAGGCGGAACACGGAACGGAATGAAATTCTCGGTGAAGTGCATGATGCGGAACTGGGGACTGCCGGGAACGCCCTGCAGGCTCTCCCCATCGAGCAGCTTGATGGCTTGCGTCGATCCGTCCGGCGAGACCGTGTGCAGAGCGCTCCGCGCAACATCGACTTCCACCCGGGCTCCCTGGCTCCTCTCGAGGAATACGTTCTGCAGCGTTCCGTCGCGATCGACCTTCTCCGCATACACGACGGCACTGCCGCCGGCGAACGCGCGGAAGGTTCCCGGCTGCAGGGGCGCGAACTGCCCCGCGCGCACGGCCGCATTGCGCAGAGTCAGCGCCTGTGCCGTCGCGCCCGGCGCAACGATCAGCGTGATGGCGGCGACGCCGGCCGCGAGAACGACGCCGAGGCCGATCACGCCACCGTAGAGGGTGGCCGGTTTCACGCCGCAAGCCAGGGCTGCCGTGAGCTCACTGTCGTGATAGAGCCGCCCGAGGGCCAGAACGATACCGAGCAGAAGCCCGAACGGCACCAGGAAGCTCAGATACTGCAGCACTCCGAGGTAGATGAGCTCGAGCACCACGCCCTGTGGAAACTGGCTCGCCGCGGCGCGCTCGAGCACTGCGGCCAGCTGATTGGCGAGCAGAATGACGAGCAGCACGCCCATCACCACGATCCAGCTGGTGATGACTTCGCGCAGAATGTAGCGTCCTAGGATTTTCCCCAACCGATGTCCTGCCGTGATTCTCCCCGCCGGCCCCCCGGTGGGTTACACTAAATTTTACGGTAAAGCAGACGGTTGCGCGCCTCAATGGTTCGCGGCCGCGAATGGAAAAAATAGTCCGGCGCCCTGCCGCCGTGGGGATGGTGCGATGCGATTTGAGATTTGGAGCAAGGCGATCGCCACGCTGGACGTGGACTGCCTCGTGGTCGGCGTCTTCGAGGAAGGGCAACTGACCGGGGAGGCGCGCGACCTCGACTCGGCGTGCGGGGGGCGCCTGCGCAAGCTGCTCGCCCGGGGCGACTTTCAGGGCAAGGCCGCCGAGACGCTGCTGATTGCGGATCTGCCGGGCATTGGCGCCACTCGCGTGCTGCTGGCCGGCCTCGGCCCGCGAAAGAGCTTTGGCCGCAAGATCTGGCGCAAGGCGTGGACGTCCGCGGTCGTCGCGCTGTCGAAGACCGCAGTGAAGAGCGTCGCGCTCGCGCTCACGCGGCCGGACGCGAAGGAGCTCGACGACTACTATTTCGGCCGGGCAGTCGCGGAGATCGCGCGGGCGGCCTTGTACCGCATCAATGACCTGAAGAGCGGCAAGAAGCCCAGATCCGCCCCGCTCGAGCGCGTGCTGGCCGGCCCGGTGGAAAAAAGCGCGGCCGCAGCGGTGAATCGCGGACTGACCCACGGCGCGGCCATCGCCGACGCCTGCAAGGTTCATCGCGACCTGGCCAATCTGCCGGGCAACGTCTGCACGCCCACGTTCCTGGCGCAGGAGGCGCGGGTGCTCGCGAAGCGCCATCGGTCGCTGCGCGTGCGCGTGCTCGATGAGCCGGCCATACGCCGCGAGAAGATGGGCTGCCTGCTCGCGGTTGCGCAGGGCAGCGCCCAGCCGCCGCGGTTCATCGTGATCGAGCATGCCGGCTCCGGCAAGTCGCGGTCTGCGCCACCCGTCGTACTCGTCGGCAAGGGCGTGACCTTCGACACCGGCGGCGTTTCGCTTAAGCCCCCGCCGGCAATGGACGAGATGAAATTCGACATGAGCGGCGCTGCGGCGGTGATCGCCGCGCTGACGCTCGCCGCGGCGCTCGATCTGCCGCTGCGCGTGATCGGGCTGGTCGCCGCCGTCGAGAACATGCCGGACGGCAATGCCGTGAAGCCCGGCGATATCGCCACCAGCGCCTCCGGGCAGACCGTGGAGATTCTCAACACCGACGCCGAGGGCCGGTTGATTCTCTGCGACGCGCTGCATTACGCCCGCCGATTGCGGCCCGCGGCCGTCGTCGACGTTGCGACCCTGACCGGCGCGTGCGTCATTGCGCTCGGGCATCATCACTCGGCCGCGATGGGCAATGATCAGGCCCTCGTGGCGGAGCTGGTGGAGGCGGGAGTGCGTGCCGACGACCGCGCCTGGCCGTTGCCCGTCACGGAGGAGTATGCGGAACAGCTCAAGAGCAATTTTGCGGACTTCGCCAATGTCGCGGGCCGCGATGGCGGAGCCATCACAGCAGCAGCATTCCTCGGCAAATTCACGCAGGGGATGAAGTGGGCGCACCTCGACGTCGCGGGCACCGCCTTCCTAGGCGGTGCGCAGAAGGGCAGCACGGGACGACCGACCCCGCTGCTCGCGGATTTCCTCATTCGCCGCGCCGGGCTCTGATGCGCCACGGCGTAAGTCATGGGCGACAACGACGGCATTTCAGCATCTGCCGCTTCGAGCGGCGAGGATTCCTCGCCGCCCGGCGCCTGCGCCGCTGATCCGCCGCTGCGGGTGGACTTCTACGTGATGGAGGGCACGGCGGCGGCGGCGCGGCTGAAGGTCGCGTGCCGCCTGGCGGAGAAGGCCTATCTCGCCTCCCAGCGCACCCTCGTCTGGCATACCGACCGCGCCGAGCTCGAAGCGCTCGATGAGCTGCTGTGGACCTTCGCGGACGGCAGCTTCGTGCCGCACGAATGGCTGACATCCAACGCGGTCCCGGACCCCTCGGACTCGCGACAGCGGCTCCCGGAGATTTCCGCGGAGGCCCCCGTCCTGCTCAGCGCGGACTCCCCGCCCGCGGCGGCCTTCGACTTCGTGATCAATCTCGCCGCCGAGCCGCCGCCCTTCCTGCATCTGGCGCGGCGGATCGCGGAGATCATCGACGGTGACGAGGGGCGACGAAGGGCCGGCCGGGCGCGGTTCAAGGCGTACCGGGAGCTCGGCATCGAGCCTGCAACCCATACGTTGCGCACGGAATAGGGACCCGCTGCGGCGGCGGGCCGTTGCCTGTGCCCCTATAATGCGCTGACGTTCACTCACACCCTGAATCGCGATGGAAAAAGTGTATGCGCCGCACGACATCGAGCGGCGGATCTACGAGCAGTGGGAATCCCAGGGCTGGTTCCAGCCCCGCGGACACGGCGCGCCCTACTGCATCATGATCCCGCCGCCCAATGTGACGGGCACGCTGCACATGGGACATGCGTTTCAGCACACGCTGATGGATGCGCTCACCCGCTATCACCGCATGCGCGGGGATGAGGCGCTGTGGCAGCCCGGCACCGATCACGCCGGCATCGCGACCCAGATGGTCGTGGAGCGGCAGCTCGAAGCGCAGGGCCGAAAGCGCAGCGAGATGTCGCGCGAGGCTTTCGTCGAGCGGGTGTGGCAGTGGAAGGGGCAGTCAGGCGGCACCATCGCTTCGCAGATGCGTCGTCTGGGAGACTCCGTCGACTGGTCGCGCGATCGCTTCACCATGGACGCGGGCCTGTCGCAGGCGGTGGCGGAGGTGTTCGTGCGCCTGCACGAGGAAGGCCTGATCTACCGGGGCAAGCGGCTCGTCAATTGGGACCCGGTACTGCTCACGGCGCTCTCTGACCTCGAGGTGGAGAGCACGGAGGAGGATGGCCACCTCTGGCATCTACGATACCCGCTCGAGGACGGGTCAGGTCACATCGTCGTCGCCACGACGCGGCCGGAGACGATGCTCGGTGACACCGCCGTCGCCGTGAATCCGGACGATGAGCGCTACAAACAGCTCATCGGCAAGAGATTGCTGCTGCCCCTCGCGGAGCGCTCGATACCCGTCATCGCCGATGCGTATGTGGATGCCTCGTTCGGCTCGGGCTGCGTGAAAATCACGCCGGCACACGATTTCAACGACTATGAGATCGGACAGCGCCACGGCCTGGAGCAGATCAACATTCTCACCCCCCGCGCCGCCCTCAACGACACTGTGCCGGCGCGGTTTCGCGGCCTCGATCGCTTCGAGGCGCGCAAACGCGTGGTGGCCGAGCTCGAGGCGGCGGGGCAGCTCGAGAAGATCGAGAAGCACAGGCTCATGGTCCCCCGCGGCGACCGCAGCGGCGCGGTGCTCGAGCCGTTCCTCACAGATCAGTGGTACGTCAGGATCGCGCCGCTCGCGGCCCCGGCCATTGCAGCGGTCGAGAGCGGACGGACGCGGTTCGTGCCCGAGAACTGGTCGAAAACCTATTTCGAATGGATGCGCAACATCAAGGACTGGTGCGTCAGCCGCCAGCTCTGGTGGGGACATCGCATCCCCGCCTGGTATGACGAGGCCGGCAACGTCTACGTCGCACGCAGCGAGTCTGAGGCACGCAGCAAGCACAGCCTCGCCGCGGACGTTCCGTTGCATCAGGATACGGATGTCCTCGACACCTGGTTCTCCTCGGCCTTGTGGCCGTTCTCCACGCTCGGATGGCCTGAGCGGACCCCCGCCCTGGCGAAGTTCTATCCGACCACCGTGCTCGTGACGGGATTCGACATCATCTTCTTCTGGGTCGCGCGAATGATGATGATGGGCATGAAGTTCATGGGAGACGTGCCCTTCCGGGAGGTCTACATCACCGGGCTCATCCGCGATGAGCATGGCGAGAAGATGTCCAAGTCCAAGGGGAACGTCATCGACCCCCTCGACATCGTCGACGGCATCGACATCGAATCGCTGGTGGCCAAGCGCACGAGCGGCCTGATGCAGCCGCAGATGAAATCACGGATCGAGAAGGCCACCCGCAAGGAGTATCCCGAAGGCATTGCGCCCCACGGCACCGATGCCCTGCGCTTCACGTTCGCCGCCCTCGCCTCCCCCAGCCGCGACATCCGCTTCGATCTCGCACGAGTGGCCGGCTATCGCAACTTCTGCAACAAGCTGTGGAACGCCGCGCGCTTCGTCACCCTGAGCGTCGGGGACGAGTCTTCCGCTGAGGAGCGCGTGGAGCTCT
Organism: Pseudomonadota bacterium; assembly: GCA_019352035.1. Taxonomy (GTDB): domain Bacteria; phylum Pseudomonadota; class Gammaproteobacteria; order Steroidobacterales; family Steroidobacteraceae; genus 13-2-20CM-66-19. The sequence goes on from JABBNZ010000026.1 coordinate 38,828, forward strand.
CCACGGCCGACCGCTGGATCCGCTCGCGATTCGCGCGGACCCTCGAGGCGGTGGAGAGGGCGCTTGCCGAGTATCGCTTCGACTATGCCGCGGCCGCGCTCTACGAGTTCACCTGGTACGAGTTCTGCGACTGGTACCTCGAGCTCACCAAGCCCCTGCTGCAGTCCGACTCCTCCTCGCCCGCGGCGCGTGCCGGCGCGCGCCGCACCCTGCTGGAGATCCTCGAGGCGCTGCAGCGCGCCCTGCACCCCGTCATGCCCTTCATCACGGAGGAGATCTGGCGGCGCGTCGCCCCGCTCGCCGGCCGCGCCGGGCCGACCGTGATGCTGGCGCCATACCCGCGGAGTGCCGACTTCCCGGTCGACGAGGAGAGCGAGCACGAAGTCAGGTGGCTGCAGTCGTTCATCCTGGGCGTCCGCCAGATCCGGGGGGAGATGAACATCAATCCCTCCCGCCGCATTCCGCTCCTGTACCGCAACGCGTCGGCCCACGACACCGGCCTCATCCAGCGGCACCACGCCTGGCTCGAGCGCCTCGCCGGAATCGCCCCCCCGCGCGAGCTCGCTGCCGGCGAGCCGCAGCCGCCGGCCGCCACCGCGCTCGTCGGTGAGCTCACGCTCCTCGTCCCCATGGCCGGCCTGATCGATGCCGCCGCAGAAGCCGAGCGCCTCGACAAGCTCCTCGCGCGCGCCCGCGCGGACCTCGAGAAGATCCGCAGCCGCCTCGCCAACGAGAGCTTCGTCCGCAACGCTCCCGCAGCCGTGGTCGCCGCCGAGCGCCAGCGGCTCGCCCACCTGGAGCAAGCCGCTGCCCGGCTCGCGAGCCAGCTCGCGCGCGTACAGGAGCTGCCGGGACCGGCGACGGCATGAACGCGGCGGCAGCGCCGGACCGCGATGCGTCGGCCCTGAAGGGCGCGCTCGAGGCGCTGGAGACGGTCGTGCTCGGCAAGCCGCGGCAGGTGCGGCTGTGCCTCGCCTGCCTCTTGGCGCGCGGCCACCTGCTCATCGAGGATGTGCCGGGCGTCGGCAAGACGACACTCGCGCACGCGCTGGCCCAGGTGCTCGGACTCGCGTGGCAGCGGGTGCAATTCACCAGCGATCTGCTGCCTGCGGACATCCTCGGAGTCTCGGTGTTCGACCGCGCGAGCCAGCAGTTCAATTTCCGCCAGGGACCGGTTTTCACGCAGCTGCTGCTCGCCGACGAGGTGAACCGGGCGAGCCCGCGCACCCAAAGCGCACTCCTCGAGGCCATGGAGGAACGCCAGGTCAGCGTCGATGGGACCAGCCATCGACTTCCAGAGCCCTTCTTCGTGGTGGCCACCCAGAATCCTCACGAGCAGCTCGGCACCTTCCCGCTGCCGGAATCGCAGCTCGACAGGTTTCTCATGCGCGTGACACTGGGGTACCCCGATGCCGTCCATGAGCGGGAGCTGCTGCGAAACGGAGACCGGCGCGACCTGATCGCGCGGATTTCACCGGTGCTCGACACCGCGGCGGTGATTCGCGCTCAGCACATGGTGCGCGCCACCCACGTGGCGGAGCCCCTGCTCGATTACGCTCAGACGCTCGTCGCCAGAACACGGGACCGCGCGGACTTGCGTCTCGGGCTCTCGCCGCGGGCGGGACAGGGGCTGATCCGCGGCGCGCAGGCTTGGGCACGTCTCGCCGGACGCTCGAAGGTCCTTCCTGAGGATGTGCAGGCTGTGCTGCCGGCCGTGATCGCGCACCGCCTCGAGCGCCGCGAGGGTATCGAGGGCGCCTCACGCGACTCGTCCGGTGCCGCGGCGGGCCTCGATGTGGCGCAGGAGCTGATCAGGACCGTCCCCGTTCCGGTGTAGAAAGCCCTCAGCAGGCACCTCCCCATGGCCATCGCCGCACTCCGGCAACGCCTGCGGCGGCGAGCCGCCGAGTGGGCCCGGCGCCGCCAGGGGCCCGACAGACTGCCGCTGACGCTCGTGCGGCGCCGTCTCTACATCCTGCCCACGCGCGCCGGCGTCGGCTTCGGCGCGCTCGTGCTGACGATGCTGGCCGCGGGACTGAACTACGCCAACAGCCTCGCACTGCTGCTCGCCTTCCTGCTCGCGGGCTTCGCGCTCGTCGCCATGCACGAGTGTCATCGCAACCTGTTGGGTCTCTCGCTGCTCGAGGCCTGCGCCCCGCCGCTCTTCGCCGGCTCCTGCGGCTTCCTGCGCCTGACGCTCGAGAATGCGTCGCGGCTGCGGCGTTATCGCATTCAGGCCGCGGCCGCGGATGAAGGCGCGGCGGGGCTGGATCTGCCGGCCGGCGGCCGCGGACGGCTCGACCTGCCGATCCGAGCGCAGAGACGGGGGCTGCGGCGCATCGAGCGGCTGCGAATCAGCAGCTCGCATCCCTTCGGGCTCTTCCGGGCCTGGACCTGGGTTCATGCCCCGATCGTCGTGGTCGTCTATCCGCGGCCCGCCGGCTCCCTGCCGTTGCCGGCCGACGGCGCCGCCGCATCCGGGACAAGGGCGCGAGGCGCGGCCGGGACAGACGAGTGGCGCGGGCTGCGTCCATTCCGCGAAGGCGACTCGCCGCGGCAGGTCGCCTGGAAGGCCTATGCGCGCGAGGCGCCTCTGCTCGTCAAAGAATACAGCTCGGCCGGCTCGCCGCTGCGCATGCTGTCCCTGGAGCATGCGCGCCAGACGGACCTCGAATCACGCCTCGAGCAGCTCGCTCGCTGGATCGTCGACGCCGAATCGCGCGGCGAGGTCTATGGGCTCGAGCTGCCGGGCGAGCGCATCCCGGCGCATCGCGGCCCCGATCACCGCCATCGGTGCCTGTCGGCGCTCGCGCTCTACGGCTCGCCCGAGTCGGAAGCCGCCGCGCCGCAGATGCGATGACCGAAGTGCGCACCGCTGCGGCGACACCGCGGTCACCAATGCTCTGGGTGTGCGGGACGGGCGCGGCCGCTACCGTGCTGCACGTCGCCGAGGTCCCGCCGTGGGTCACGATCGCCGCCCTCGCGCTCATCGCGTGGAGGCTCGCGGCAGTCTTCGGCGCAGTACGGCTGCCGGGGGGCGTGGTACGGGTCGCGCTGGGGCTGGCGCTCGTGGCCGCGGTGTTTGCGCAATTCCGCGCCCTCGACGGTCTCCTCCCCGGCACGGCGATGTTGATGTTGATGGCGGCCATCAAGGTGCTCGAGACGCGCACGCGGCGCGATCAGTACGTCGTGATCGGCGGCGCGCTCTTTCTCCTGCTGGCGGCCTGCCTCTACGGCCAAGGGCTCGCATGGGTGCCGCTCTACGGAGCGGATGCGCTGTTGTGCTGCTCGGCGCTCGCCATCGTGGCTTACACGCCGGGAGCCGATGACGGCGCCTTCGCAGCGCCGCTCGGCCTGCGCACACACGAGGTGATCGCGCTTGCGGGCCGTACGCTCCTCTACGCCGTGCCGCTCGCCATCCTGCTGTTTCTTTTCTTTCCGCGCCTGCCGGGCCACCTCTGGGGTCTGACGGGGGGCGATGACGCCGTGACCGGACTCAGCGACACGATGACGCCCGGAAGCATCACTCGGCTGTCGGCCTCGTATGACATCGCCTTTCGGGTGCGCTTCGACGGCAGGGCGCCGCCGCCCGAGAAGCGCTACTGGCGCGCCATCGTGATGAACGACTTCGACGGCGCCACGTGGACCGCAGGGAGGCCGGCGCCCGGGCGGACTCAGCGGCTCGAATGCCTCTCGCGGCCTTACCGCTATCGTATCTCCCTCCAGCCCACCTTCACGCACTGGTGGCTAGCCCTCGACACCGTCATGGGCTCACCGAGCCCGGACGTCCGTTATACCGGCGATTACCAACTCATTGCCGCGCATCGACTCACCCACTCGCTCAGCTACAGCGCAGTCTCGTGCACGCGCGTGCGCTCGTTGGCGCCGCTCTTCTCCGCGGCGCGGCTCGAGGAGACCCGGCTGCCGCCGGGGCGCAATCCGCAAGCCGCCGCACTGGCATTGAGGCTGCGCCGCCGCGCCGGCTCGGATGTCGCGTTCGTTCAGGCCGTGCTCGCGTTTCTGCGCACGGGAGGATTCTCGTACTCGCTCACCCCACCGCCCCTGGGGCTGCGCAACCCGGTGGACGACTTCCTCTTTCACACGCGCACGGGGTTTTGCGGCCACTACGCTTCGGCCTTCGTCGACATGATGAGAGCCGGCGGCGTTCCGGCACGGGTAGTCACCGGCTACCTCGGCGGCCGATGGAACCCCTATGACGGCACGTTCATCGTGCGCCAGTCGGACGCGCATGCCTGGGCGGAAGTCTGGCTGCATGGGCGCGGATGGACGCGGGTGGATCCCACCGCGGTGGTCGAGCCGCAGAGACTGTATCGCGGCATTCTCGATCTGCTGCCCAACGCCGTCTCCGCGCCCGAGCGCCTGGTGCACGCGTGGCCGTGGCTCGGTGCGGCTCTGGAGCGGTGGGAAGCGCTCAACGGCTGGTGGAACCAGCGCGTGGTGGGCTTCAATTCCCGCGCCCAGCTGGGCCTGCTCGGCGATCTCGGCCTTCACTCGCCCGAGCTCCGCGACGCAGCCTGGGCGTTCGGCGCCACGCTGCTCGCATGGCTGGCCTGGATCTCCTGGCAGATCGGCAGGGAGATCGGCGCCCCCCCGCTCGATCGGCTCGCCCGCGCCTACCTGCGGCTGTGCCGCAAACTCGCCCGGACGGGACTGCCCCGCGCACCCCATCAAGGGCCGCTCGCCTACGCCCAAGCCATCTCTCGCCTGCGCCCCGATCTCGCCTCGCGGGTACAGCCGCTCCTGGAGAACTACGCGCAGCTGCGCTTCGGCTCCCCGAGCCCCGCGCACCCCCACAACCTCCGGCTCTTCGAGCGCGCCGTTGCCAGGCTCTCCCTCCCCTCACCCACGCAAGCCAGGCGGCGCCGACGCTCCCGGCCCCGCTGATCACAACTTCTCACACCGCATGCTCCCTCGTCTCCCTGAAGGAGATCTGCGGCCATCTCTCCAGGGTCAGCTGCAGGTTGACCCGTGTGGGCGCCAGATACACCAGCGCCCCCGCATGATCCACCGCCAGATGGTCGTGCGCCCTGCTGCGAAACTCCTCCAGCTTCCGGGCATCCGCCACACCGACCCAGCGCGCCGTGTGCACGTTGACCGGCTCGAAGACACACTGCACGCCGTACTCATCCTGCAGCCGGAACGCCACCACCTCGAACTGCAGCTGCCCGACCGCGCCCAGGATCAGATCGTTGTTGCGCAGCGGCTTGAACAGCTGCGTCGCCCCTTCCTCGCAAAGCTGCGACAGTCCCTTCTGCAGCGCCTTCATCCGCAGCGGATCCTTGAGCACCGCGCGGCGGAAGATCTCCGGCGCGAAATTCGGCACTCCCGTGAAGGCCAGCTTCTCGCCTTCCGAGAAGGTGTCGCCGATGTTGATCGTGCCGTGATTGTGCAGCCCGATGATATCGCCCGCGTAGGCTTCCTCCGCGTGCTCGCGCTCCGAGGCCATGAAGGTGAGCGCATCGGCGACGCGCACCTCCTTGCCGAGCCGGACGTGATAGAGCCTCATTCCCCGCGTGTACCGGCCCGAGCAGAGGCGCAGGAACGCGATGCGGTCGCGGTGTCCCGGATCCATGTTGGCCTGGATCTTGAACACGAAGCCCGACAGTTTCTCCTCCAGCGGCTCCACCTGCCGCTCCCGCGCGGCGCGCGGCTGCGGACCCGGGGCGCTCGCGGTGAACGCCGCGAGCAGCTCCTCCACGCCGAAGTTGTTGATGGCGGAGCCGAAGAACACCGGGGTCTGGCGGCCGGCCAGGTAAGCGGCGGGGTCGAAGACCGCGGTCGCGCCCCTCACCAGCTCGATCTCCTCGGCGACCGCCTCGAGACGATCGCCCAGGAGCTCGCGCGCCGCCTCGCTCCCCAGTCCCTCGATGACCCGATTCTCGCCGACCCGGCCGCGCTCGCCCGCGAGATACACGTAGATGCGATCCTGCAGGAGGTGATAGATGCCGCGCAGGTCCCTCCCCATCCCGATCGGCCAGGTGACGGGCGCCGTGGCTATCCCCAGCACCTTCTCGATCTCATCGAGCAGCTCGATCGGGGCGCGCCCTTCGCGGTCGAGCTTGTTGATGAAGGTCATGATGGGCGTATCGCGCAGCCGGCAGACCTCCATCAGCTTGATGGTCCGCTCCTCGACGCCCTTGGCGCAGTCGATGACCATCAGGGCCGAGTCCACGGCCGTGAGTGTCCGGTACGTATCCTCCGAGAAATCCTCGTGACCCGGCGTATCCAGCAGATTCACGATGCAGTCGCGGTAAGGGAACTGCATGACCGAGGAGGTCACCGAGATCCCGCGCTGCTGCTCGAGGCGCATCCAGTCGGAGGTGGCGTGGCGCGCCGCTTTGCGGCCCTTGACGGTGCCCGCCATCTGGATGGCGCCGCCGAAGAGCAGCAGCTTCTCGGTGAGGGTGGTCTTGCCGGCATCAGGATGCGAAATGATCGCAAACGTCCGCCGCCGACGGATCTCGGCAGTCAGCGTCATCTTTATATGGTCGTCAGAGTGTGTTGCGGGGGGCCCGGCGTCCGCGCAGGGTGAGTCTCAGGACCGCGGCATCCTCCCTGCCGCCCACCGCCTGATAGTAACCGCGGCGCATGCCGACCTGCTCGAATCCGACAGCCTGATACAGACGGATGGCCGCCGTGTTGGATGGCCGCACCTCGAGGAACGCCTCGCTCATGCCGGCGGCCGCGCCGCGCTCCAGCAGGTATCCGAGCATGCGCCGGCCGAGCCCGCGGCAGCGGTGATCATCGGCGACGCAAAGGTTCAGCACGTGCGCCTCGCCGGCGCCGACGCTCATGACTCCGTAGCCGATGATCCGGCTCCGGGCCGTCAGCACGCGGCAGACATATCCGACCCGCAGGCAGTCGCGGAAGATGCCTTCGCTCCACGGAAACTGATACGAGGCGCGCTCGAGGGCGAAGACATCGGGGACATCCACCTCGGTCATCGGACGGATGCCGATCTCCGGGGCGGCATTGAGCAGCTCAGGAGCAATGGCCATCTTCGGGTACGCCTGCCGTCAATTGCCGGAACACGTTGCGCGCGAACTTCAGGTCCTCCCACGCTTTGCGCTTGTCCGCCGGGTTGCGCAGGAGATATGCGGGATGATACGTCACCACGAGGGGCGTGTTCAGCTCGCCGAACCGGTGCACCCGGCCGCGCAGGCGGCTCAAGGAGTCCTCCGTCCCCAGCAGGTTCTGGGCCGCGATCCGCCCCACCGCGAGGAGCAGCCGCGGACGCACCAGCTCGATCTGCCGCCGCAGGTAGGGCAGGCAGGCGGCCACCTCCTCCGGGCGCGGATCGCGATTGTTCGGGGGCCGGCTCTTGAGCACGTTGGCGATGTAGACGTTCTCGGCGCGGCCGAGGCCGATCGCGCGCAGCATCGCATCGAGAAGCTGTCCTGCGCGCCCGACGAAAGGCTCTCCCCGCCGGTCCTCCTCCGCCCCCGGCGCCTCGCCGATCACCATCCAGTCGGCCTCTGGGTTGCCCACCCCGAGGACCCCCTGTGTGCGGCCGGCGTGCAGGCCGCACCGGGTACAGCTCAGGACCTCGCTCCGGAGGGCTTCCCACTGTGGCTTAAGCTTGAGCGCAGGCGCAGGCGCAGGCGCAGGCGCAGGCGCAGGCGCAGGCGCAGGCGCAGG